>NZ_DASVWK010000107.1:0-19435 GCF_036389735.1 Archangium sp.
AGGCACCACGCCAGCGCGAGGAAGGCCGAGGGGGCGCGTCGCCAGAAGAGGACGGCGGCGAGGGCGAGGCCCACGAGGGCGGCCACCCCGGCGAGCACCTCGGGGGCCCACGGCGAGTCGACGGGCTGGAAGACGTGGAACGCGTTGAGTTCGAGCGGCAGAACGAGCGCGCCCAGGTACCGCGCCAGCAGGGGTGGCGCGTTGAGGACGTACCCCAGGAGGCCGAGCCTGGTGTGGTGGACGGTCCGCCCCAGGCCCGCCAGCGCGTGGAGGCGCAGCGCCGCGTAGACGCCGAGCGCCAGGGCCAGCGGGGCATAGCGTCCCACCCACTGCCGGAGGCTCCAGGCCCGGCCGCCGCGCACGAGGTCATGCACCCCCACCATGCCCACCAGCAGCACCGCGGGCTCCTTGAAGAGCAGGGCGCAGAGGAAGCAGACCCCGGCGAGGGCCGCGCGCGGGGACAGGCCGGGGCCCGCCCTCATCAGCAGGAGCAGCGCGAGCAGCAGGAGGCCGGTCATGGCCACGTCGTTCACGGCGCTCACCCAGGCCACGGCCTCGGTGTGGACGGGGTGCACGGCGAAGAGGAGGCCCGCGGCGAGCGCGGCGAGCGAGCCGCTCTGGCGGGGCTCGGAGAAGAGGAGCCCCACCCGGTAGACGAGCCCGGACGTCACCACGTGTCCCAGCAGGAGGACGAGGTGGTAGCCCCAGGGCTGGAGGCCGGAGAAGGCGCGGCAGAGCAGGAAGGTGACGTGGACGAGGGGGCGGTAGTAGTTGCGGCTCAAGTCACCGCGCGAGGCGAAGCCCCAGAAGTGCGAGCCGAACATGTCCCCCAGGTGCTCCGGCCCGTCGAGCCACGGGTTGGACTGGACGAGCAGGGCGTCATCCCAGACGAAGCCGTTGGTCAGCGTGTTGGCGAAGGCCAGGGCCGCGCAGGCGCAGACCAGGGCCAGCTGTCGAGAGGGCACCGCGGCACCCTACCATGCGCTCCACCTCAGGGCTTCAGCGCCACGCCGCCATTCATGTACGGCGGGACGTCCACGGGCGTGCCCCGGTGGCGCCAGACCGCGACGGGCTGGACGCCATCCTCGGTGAGCCGCCACGGCCCGAGCGCCGCCGCGAGCTGCTCCGCGGTGCGCATGTGGAAGGCGGGACCCATCATCTTCACCAGCTCGGGATGGTCCTTGGCCTTGGGGCTGTCGCAGTCGAAGGCGAGGTAGCTGCCCGAGGGCGCGAAGTCGTAGAGCTTCTGGCAGGTGGCGCGCAGCCGCTCGTCGTCGATGAAGGCCTCGACGCCAATCATGATGATGCCCAGCCGGCGGATGGGTCCCAGGACGCGCTTCACCACCTGCATGTCGAGCGTCGTCAGGTCCGTGGCATCGCAGTGGGTGTAGCCCGTGTGGGGCACCCCGGCGAGGATGCGCTGGCCCAGCTCGACGTTGGAGGGATCGATGTCCGTGTAGAGGACCCGGGCGCCGGGCACGACCTCGTGGACGTTGCCCTGCGTGGGCACACCGGAGCCCAGCACGAGGAACTGCTCCACTCCCTGCTCGTGGATGTAGCGCGAGGCGCGCCCGATGAAGTCGCGCAGCACGCGGAACACCCGGGGGAAGTCCTGGAAGACGACCTCGAAGGCCTTCGCCGCCGCGATGTCCACGGGGTAGTGGTGTTTGCCTCCCAGCCAGTAGTCGAACATCCGGCCCGTGTTGGGCACCGTCGGCTCCGCCTCGTGCGTCATGTGGTCCTCCCTTGAAAATCAATACTACCGCGGCGAGCTGCCCGCTGGCTCCGCCGTCATGCTGCGCTACCGCACCCGCGGCGGCGGCGGCATGATGGTCCGCATCGCCGGCCAGAGCGACTGGGGCTTCATCAACTACTACTCGGTGTTCTGAGTTGAGACGCGTGTCCTCGAAGGTGCTCGCCGCGCTCGTGGTGTTCGGGTGCGGCGAGGCTGTCGCGCAGGAGAAGGCCAAGGCCGGAGGGACGTATCCGGAGTGGGTGAAGGCCTTCCCCCAGGTGCCCAAGGCGTTCACTGCGAGCTGTCGCTCCTCGCTGCTGGGCAACGGCTCGGACATCACCAGCGTGAAGTGCCCGGGGCGGGGCGGCGGGGTGGGGTACTTCCTGGACAAGGAGAGCCCGGTGATGCTGGTGGTGGGCGACGTCGGCGCCCAGACCTTCCGGGACGAGCAGTCCTGCCGCTCCACCTTCGAGGCGCTGCTTCCGGGGCTGAAGAAGGCGGAGCGCCAGACGGACGAGCAGGGAACGAAGCTCTACTGGCGGACCAGGGCCGTGAGCTACCAGCTCCTCTTCGTGAAGGACTCCGAGTGCCTGCTGCTGGCCTGCGAGCCCGGCGCGCGCCGCTACCCGTTCCACCTCGAGAATCCCTGCCTCCCTCCGAAGAAGCCCTGAGGCGGTACTCCTGGTGGCTCCCATGCTGAAGCTCTCGGTCCTCGCGGTGTCGTGCGCCCTGCTGGCGCTCACCGGCTGCAAGCCCGCCCCCGCTCCCGTCACGGTACGCCTCGTCCACGGGGGCGAGGCGGAGGCGTGGCTGGAGGCCCAGGCCCGGACGTTCGAGGCCACGGGGATGCGGACGAAGTCGAACCGGCCCATCCGCGTCGAGGTGACGGTGATGGATGCCTCGGAGGCCATTCCGGCGGTGCTGGGGGGCTCGTTGAAGCCGCATGTCTTCAACCCGGCCTCCTCCACCGACGTGTCGCGCCTCGAGCAGGCCTGGCGTGCCGGGCCCGGCCAGGGCAAGCCGCTCCTCGCGAGCCACGAGTCCGTGCTCCGCTCGCCGCTCGTCCTCGCCATGCCCCGGGTGGCGGCGGAGGCGCTCGGCTGGCCGGAGAAGCCCCTGGGGTGGGACGCGCTGCTGCGCGTGGCCGAGTCTGCCGAGGGCTGGGCCTCGTTCGGCCACCCCGAGTGGGGCGCCTTCAAGCTCGCGCACGCTCATGCGGAGGCGTCCAGCGCGGGGCTGCTCGGGGTGTGGGCGGTGCTCTCGGCCGGTGCGCGTCAGCCAGGGGGTGAGCCCGGGGACCTTCGCGGGGAGGCCGCGCGGGACTTCCTCGGCCGGGTCGAGGCCGCGGTGCCGCATTACGCCCCCTCGCCCCGCTTCTTCGTGGAGCGGATGCGCGAGCACGGGCCGGAGTACCTCTCCGCCGTGGTGGCCTTCGCGCACCAGGTGGAGGCCTCCCCGGCGCGGGAGGGGGCTCCGTTCCCGCTCGTCGCCGTCTCCTCTCCCGAGGCGCCGCTGCCCGTGGCCGACCCGCCCGAGGAGAGCGAGGCCGCCAGGGTGTTCCTCGACTTCCTCCTCGCTCCGCCGGCGCAGGATGCGGCCGTGGCGCGGGGTTTCCGGCGCGCGTTGGTCGGGAAGGCGGCCAGGCCGGCGCTGGGGTTGCCCGACGCGGCCCAGGTGGAGGACGTGCTGGCGGCGTGGCGGGCGAAGAAGAAGAACCCCAGCGTGGTCGTGGTGCTCGACCAGTCGGCGCGCATGGCGGGCAAGCCCTTGGAGGAGGCACGCGCGGGCTTCCAGGTGCTGCTGGACGCGCTGCGGGGCCCCCAACCCGAGGTTTCCCTCTTCACCTTCGGCCAGGAGGTCGCCCACGAGGTGGGTCCCTTCCCCGTGGAGGGCGAGGGTCGGCGGCTGCTCACCCAGCCCGTGGCGGAGGGGCACGCGAGTGGAAAGGCGGCGCTTTATGACGGAGTGGCCGCCGGGTATGACGTGGCGCGGGCCCGGGCGCGTGCTCCGTCCAGCGCGCGGAGCACCTTTGGGGTCATCGTGCTGACGGCGGGCCGGGACGAGGGCAGCTCCGGCCCCCTGCCGAGGCTCGTGAAGCACCTGCGGGGAGAGCCGCCGGAGGCGCCCCCACCGCCTCCGCCGTTGCCCCCGTCCGCCACGCCCGAGGAGCGGGAGCGCCGCGAGAAGATGGAGGCCCTGGTGGCCTCCCTCCCCGAAGCGCCCCCGGAGGTGATGCGGGAGCTGCGCGGGCCCGGAGTGCCCGTCTTCCTCGTCACCTATGGTGAGGGCGTGGACACCCAGGCCGTCGCGGAGCTGGCGAAGGCGACCCGGGGACAGGTGCTCCCGGTCGCGCCGGAGACCCAGGCCCGTGTCCTCCGTCAGGTGGCGGCGTTCTTCTAATGAGGTCCGCTCCTCCCCAGGCGTCCGGTGGGCGGAGGCGCTGGCCGGTGCTGGCCGGTGGAGCGCTCGCCGTCGTGCTGCTCATCGCGCTCGCGGGGGTGCTCCATTCCGGGGAGGAGCCGGGTGCGCCAGCCCCAGAGGCAACGCCGCCGCGAGCGCTGGCTTCCGAGGCCGCGCGCGGTGGACCGCTGGTGGGAAGCTCCCAGCCCGTGAGTGGCACCCTGGAAGGGCTCGTCACCGCCGCACCGGGACCGGGTGCGTCTCCCTCGCTTCCGGGCGAGCCCGAGGCGCTGCTCCCGCTGGAGGGCGCCACGGTGACGCTCTTCCGCGCGGGCTCCGAGCAGCCCGTGTCGGTGACCTCGGTGGACCTGGGGGGACGGTTCCGGTTTCCGGGGCTCGAAGGGGGGGAGTACCGGCTGGTGGCCGAGGCCCCCGAGCACGTCTCCGAGACACGCACGCGGCGCGTGGAGGGAGGCGCCACCGCGTCGCTGCGCTTCACCCTGGCGCCCGTCGCGCCCTTGAGCGGAGTGGTGGTGGACCCCGAGGGCCGGCCGGTGCCCGGCGCGAGCGTGAGGCTCTTTCCCCACGAGGCTCCCGGGCCCCAGGCAGGCCCGGAGACACCTTCCGCGGTGCTGCCCGTCACGGAGATGGCTTCCGGGAGCGATGGCACGTTCGGCCTCTTCGGCGCCCAGGAGCGGGACTACCTCCTGGAGGTGGCGCACCCGCGCTTCCGCACCACCGTCGAGCCGGTCCGCGTGTCGGGCTCGGATGTCCGGGTGACGTTGCGGCGAGGCGTCGTCGTGGTGGGACGCGTGGAGGACGCGCAAGGAACTCCAATGCCGGAGGCCCAGGTGTGGCTCTGGGAGCGGGAGGCGCCGCGATGGGGCCATGCCCCCTCGAAATCGAAGGAGACCCGGGCGGACGCGCGGGGCGAGTTCCGCATCGAGGGGGTGGATGACGGGCGCTATGACGTGGCGGCCCTCGTCCAGGGACGCACCGGTCAGGCGCGGGGTCCCCTGGAGGTGGTGGAGCAGCGGACGCCGCCGTGGGTGGTGGTCGTCATCGAGGGAGAGCTGCGCATCACCGGCACCGTGGTGGATGTCTCCGGCGCTCCGGTGGCGGGGGCAACGGTGAGCGCCACGTCGCCCACGTCCTCGGCGCTGGAGGCGAGGCTGCTCGACGACGAGCCGGAGCGGCGGATGACGCGGACCGCCTCCGACGGCACCTTCACGCTGCCGGGGTTGAGGAACCGGGCCTATGCGCTGAACGCGGTGGGCCTGGAGGGGGCGCGGGGGCAGCTCACCTCCGTCCCGGCGGGCAGCCAGGGCGTCCAGCTCCGGCTGGGGGCTCGGGGCGTGCTCACCGGACGCGTCGTGGCTCCGTCACGGGCGCCGATTCCCTCCTTCGTCATCGACGGGACGTCCTTCGAGGACTCCTCCGGGCGCTTCTCCGTGCCCATCCGCCCCGAGGCCACGCAGCGGCTGCTCGTGAGTGCTCCGGGCCATCTCGACCGCGTGGTGACGGTCCGCATCGGGGACGGGAGGGACCAGGACGTGGGCGACATCGTGCTGTCCGAGGTCTACACCCTCACGGGGACGGTGCGGGATGCGCGCTCGCGTGCGCCCGTGGAGGGGGCCCGGGTGGTGGGGTTGCCCCTCGGCGCGGAGGCCGGTACGCCTCCGGCTCCACCGGCGGTGACGGGCCCGGATGGAACGTTCCGCCTGGCGGGCGTGGAGGCGGAGCGCCTCGCGCTGCGGGTCTTCCACCCGGGCCACCTGGAGGCCACCGTGACGGCGCCGCGCGACAGTGGGCCGCTCCTCATCGAGCTGCTGCCGGGCCCGGGCCGTTCCAGCGCCGAGTGAGGGCGCTGCACTTGACGCTAGCACTCCTCCAGGAGCTGGCGGTGCGCGGCGATGGCCAGGAACGAGTGCTGGCGCTCCTTGTCGTGGATGCCCCTGGCGCATTCCCGGAGGAGGCGTTGGGTCGTCTTGAGGAACGCCTTCGCGCGGGAGTCCCCATGGGCCTGGAGGACCCGGAAGCAGACCAGACGGATCCAGAAGGGCTCCTCCGTGGCGTTGAGCGTCTCGCCCCGCGCCAGGTGCGCGAGCACCTCCTCGACGAGTCCGAGGGCCCCGGCCATGTCTCCCGTGGCCAGCGCGACGGAAGCCAAGCCCGCGACGGACTCCATCTCCAGGTGCCGCATTCGCGTCTCCACCCGGATGGTCCGGGAGCGCTGGTACGCCTCCCGGGCTTCCGGGAAGCGCTCCAGGGCGGCCAGGGCGTGACCCTTGCTCATCCACGCATAGCCTTGGAAGCGGGAGCTGCCGAGCTGCTGGCTGATCCGCAGGCCCTGCTCGGCGAGCTCCAGGGCGGAGGACGCATCCCCCAGCAGGTAGTGGAGCAGCGCCAGGTTGCAGAGGTCGACGCACTCCCAGAACCGGTAGCCGATCACGCGGCTGAACTGGAGCGTCTGCTCGAAGAGGGCGCGGGCCCGGGCGAAGTCCCCCAGGCTCTTGCTCACGTACCCCAGGTGCCGGAGGGTGGAGAACTCCAGCCAGCGATCCTCCATCGCCCGGCAGAAGGGGAGCACCCGCTGGACATAGGCGAGGCTCGTTCCCAGGTCTCCGGTCTCCAGGATGACGGCGCTGAGGTTGAGCAGGTTCTCCACCTCCAGGTGGGCCAGCCGCGCGGACTCGGCGAGCGCCAGGCTTCGCTCGAAGTGGCTCCGGGCGCTCTCGAAGTCCCCCTGGTGGTGGCGCAGCATCCGTCCCCAGCGCAGGTAGCCGAGCGCCTCGCTGGCCACGTCACCGTTGTCCTGGGACAGCCGGATGGCCTTGCGCACCGCTTCCACGCCCGCCGCCAGCTCACCGACCTCCGAGGAGTAGAGGGCCCGGCGCAAGGCCGCCTCGGCCTGTCGCCGCGGGTCGGCGAGCAGCTCGGCCAGCACTTCCATCATCTCCAGGTCCCGCCGCTGTGTCTGGCGCTCGCCGAGGACGGCGTGGACCTTCTCGCGAGCCGCCACGATGGCGTAGCGCTCGGGCAGGTCCGTCTCGGACGTGAGGGCCAGGGCGCGCTCCAGGAACGAGCGGGCCTCCGCGTTGGCGTACAGGGCCTGGGCCTCCTCTCCCGCGCGCCGCAGGTAGATGGCCGCCCGCACCGCCTGTCCGGAGGCCTCCAGGTGGTCGGCGATCAGCCCGAGGTGCTCTCGGGAGCGCTCGCCCCCGCGCGCCAGCAACCACTCGGCGATGCGCCCATGGAAGGCGCGCCGCTCGCGCTTGAGCACGGTGTCGTAGGCCACCTCACGGACGATGGCGTGCTTGAAGATGTATTCGCGCGTGCCGGCGAAGGCGGGGCTGGATTGCTCGAAGACGAGCTCCCGCTCCTGCAGGGCGGCCAGGGCCGCGTGGACCGGGATGGGGGGGGCCCCGCTCTGGCCCATGCTCGCCAGGGCCTCGTCCCAGAAGATGCGTCCCACCACCGAGGCCCGCTGGAGGATCTCCCGCTCCTGGGCGGGAAGGCTGTCCAGCCGGGCTTGGAGGACGCCGCTGAGCGTCGAGGGCACCTTGAAGGAGGTGAGCCGGCTCGGCACGACGCGCCAGCGCTCCCCCTCGGCGAGGATGACGCCCTCCTCCAGGAGCATCTGGATGAGCTCCTCGAGGTAGAAGGGATTGCCCTCGGCGCGGGTGAGCACGAGCTCGTGGAGGGCCGGGGGGATGTTCTCCACCTTGCGCAGCAGCTCCGCCACGAGCCGGTGGCTGTCTTCCTGGGACAGGCGCCGCAGCTCGAGCCGCAGGTGGGAGGGATCCAGGTCCCACTCGGGCCGCCGCTCGAAGAGCTCGGGCCGCGCGGTGCACAGCAGGAGGAGTCGCTCCGAGGCCAGCGTCTGGAGCAGGCGCTCCAGGAGGTCGAGCGCACTGTCGTCCGCCCAGTGGATGTCCTCCAGGAAGAGGACCATGGGCTCCCGGCTCAAGAGGGCGCGGAAGTAGTCGCTGAGGGCCGACAGCCCGCGAGCCCGCCGGCTCTGCTCGTCCGTCGGGGTGCCCTTCACATGGGGGCTGTCGCTGAAGTCGAAGCCGATGAGGGAGCCCGCCAGGTGGGCCCGGCTGCGGCTCGCGTCGTCGGGGCCGAGCGCGTCGATGAAGCTCTCCTCCATCCGGGCGCGCACGACGCTGGGGGGGTCGCTCTCCTGGATCTGGAGGTGGAAGGAGAACAAATCCCTCAGCAGGGCGTTGGGGTGTCTCCTCATCTCCGGGCTGGCGCGTCCGCGCAGGCACCGGGGCGGCGTCGGCAGCGACTCGAGCCATGTCTCGAACTCCCCGAGCAGGCGCGACTTGCCCATGCCGGCCTCGCCGGTGAGGGTCACCCGCTGGCACCCGCCTCCGGAGAGCGCCGCGGACAGGGCGGAGCGCAGGCGGCGCGACTCCTCCTCCCGGCCCACCAGCCGTGCCCAGACGCCCTCCAGGCCTCGCCCCCGCCGCTGGAAGGCGCGGGGCCGGGCCGCCGTCACCCGGTACACCTGGAGCGGCTCCTGCTTGCCCTTGAGCTTGAGGGGGGCGAGGGACTCGGACTCGAAGGTCCCGCTCACGTGGCGGTACGTCGCGTGCGAGATGAGGATGCCCCCCTCGGGCGCGGCCTGCTCCAGGCGGCTGGCCGTGTTGACGGTGTCGCCCATCACGGTGAGCTCCCCGAGCGAGCCCACCACGCCCAGGAGCACCGGGCCCGTGTGGACGCCGATGCGCATGCGCAGGCCCTCGGGGGGGCCGGCCAGCAGGGAGGAGAGCTGGTCCTGGATGTCCAGCGCGGCGTGGAGGGCCTGCTCCGGGTCGTCCTCGCGAGCGCCATCGGCGCCCCAGAGCGCCATCACGGCATCGCCGATATGCTTGTCGATCCGCCCCCCGTGCCGGACGATGGCCGCGTCCACGCGTGCCCACAGCGTGTTCATCAGCTCGCTGACGTCCTCCGGGTCCATCTGCTCGCTCAAGGCGGTGAAGCCGCAGAGGTCACCGAAGAGCACCGTGACGTGCCGACGTTCCAGGGGGGTATGGGAGTCCAGGGTCGCGAGCCGTGCGCGCAAGGTCGCCAGCGCGGCCTCGGTGGCCGCGTCGCCCAGGGCCGGGCGCTGTTGCTCCAGCACGGCGAGGGCCTGCTGGAGCAGCTCGCGTTCGTTGTTCATCATCCTCGGGCAACCGCCATGCGTTCCCTACGTTAGGAATACGTCGGGGGGAGATTCAACCGACAGTGGGTGACACCATGCCAGGGGACGACCGGGCTTCTCGTAGTAGGGTCTCCGATATGACGTGTGCGTGGCGGACATTTCTCGGAGGTTCTCCGTGAGCAAGACCGAAAAACCCGTTGTATTCACCAACGAGAGCCAACCCGACTGGGGCTTTGGCATCGTTCTCGAGGACAAACCCGACCGGGTCGTCTTCCTCTTCGAGAAGGGGGAGAAGCGCATCTTCAAGAAGCCCCTCATCCAGGGGCTGAAGCGCGCCGAGGCGCTGAGCCCCGAGGACGCCAGTGCGATCGACGCCCGGCTTCGCGGACGCCGCCCGTCGCAGGCGCAGAAGAAGCCGGCCAAGGGCTCGAAGGCGAAGCAGCCCGCCGCGCCCAAGGCCCAGACCTATGCCTCCTTCGAGGAGCAGCTGCGCTGGTTCGAGAAGGAGTTCACCGGGGGCTTCGAGGGCGAGCGGTTCATCGCGGAGGAGCGTGGCCGCGAGGACATCAAGGGGAAGAAGGGACTCAAGGCCGCCGCGCTCCGTCTCGCCCGCGAGCAGCTCGCTCCCGAGCGCTTCAAGACCGCCAGCCCCGAGGAGCTCTTCGAGGCCGCGAAGACGGTGGTTCAGTCCACCAACATCGTCCACCCCATGGAGGGCGCCGTCGCGTTCGGCTCCATGAAGCCGGAGGATCGCGCTTCGTTCGTGGCGGCGCTGGGAGAGCTGCTCCACGGGACCGGTGACTATGGGACCCGGTTCGACCGCTTCATCGACGCCGTGCACATCGCCGACGCGGACGGAAAGGCGAAGAAGCTCACCTGGCCCCTGGCGACCATCTTCCCGGCCATGTACCACCCGACCGAGCACGTCTGCGTGAAGCCGACGTACTTCGAGCAGCAGGCGCCCATCGCCGGGCTCTCGGCCAACAAGTCCGAGTCCCCGAGCAGCATGGGCTATGCACGCTTCCTGGAGGTGGCTCGCACTACCCAGAAGCAGCTGGTGGCCGCGGGGCACAGCCCGCGCGACCTGATGGACGTGTACTCGTTCATCTGGCGCTCGCAGAGCTACAAGCCGCCCAAGAGCGCGCCGGTGAGCGACGGCGCGCCAGCGGGCGACGCCTGAGACGGACGTCAGCGTGACGCCGGCTGGAGTCCCGCCGGCGCCACGTCGGTACGGAAGAGGGGGTAGAGGTTGAAGCGCACGTCGTGGGCCGGGTGGCGCTCGTAGAAGAAGCGCAGGCGGGCGCGGGGGCTGCCGGCGAACTCCTTGTCCTTCAACTTCTCCTCCCACTCGGCCTTCACGGCGGGGTTCTTCGCGAGCAGCTCGCGCGCGAAGGGCTCCAGCACGTAGTCCTCGACGTACTCCTTCTGCTCGAAGTGGTTGTTGAAGAAGCCCCAGGCGAGCAGCGAGTCCGGCCCGAGCGGCTCGAGCAGGTGCGCCAGCAGGGGCAGGCCCTTCTGCGCCGTCGGCACGTAGAGCGTCCCCGTCGGCAGCCGCTGCGTCTCCTTCTTCCACTCTCCCTTCACCGAGAGGAGCTGCCGGCCCTCGAAGGAGACGGGGCGGGGCTTCGCCTCGGTGGCGCGGAACACCTCCACCTCGGCCGCCGGCACTTCGTGGCCGAGCCGCTGGAAGCGCAGGCCGTGCGTGGTCAACTTCTCCGCCATCCACCCCGCGTGCGCCGGGGGCACGAGATAGCCACCCGCGGGCAGCGTGATGGTGAGGGCTGGCCGCACCTCCTCATAATAGGGAATCGTCCACACCCGCGGCTTCGAGTCGTCGTAGCGGATCCACGGCTGGGTGGTCAGCTCCGAGGGCGTGCGCTCGTAGGCGTAGCCACGGAAGGCGAGGGGGCGGTTCTTGTCCGTGTTCTCCCAGAGGAGCACCACCTCGCGCGCCTTGCCGGACGTGGCCTCGGCGTCCGCCACCTTCCGGGCCTCCAGCAGCGCCTGACCGTCCCGGGCGACGAGCCGCAGCAGGCCCTCCAGCACGTGGCGCGTGGTGGCCACGCGGTGCGCGTAGGGCTTCCACGAGTGGGTCTCCACCAGCACGCCATAGCGCCGGTTGGCCAACCAGTACTGGTGGCTGAAGCGCGGGGGCGACACGCCGTAATTCACCCCCGAGGCGGGGTCATCGTTCTCCCGGAAGGACGGGTAGAAGGGCAGGGGCAGGTGCCCCTTGGACTCCAGCTCGGTGAAGAGCTCCTCGCGCAGCTTCGCGCCGAGCGTGCGCATCGGCTCCGGGCCCACCTTCTGCGGCTCCATCTGCACGCTCACGTCGTGCTCGAACTTGGCTCCGTCGGTGACGTGCAGGTCCACGTAGAAGAGCGGGTCCCACCCGTGCAGCAGCTTGAGCAGCGCCACCATCTCCGGGGCGTCCGCCTTCACGTAGTCGCGGTTGAGGTTGAGGTTCTGCCCGGTGACGCGCCAGCCCATCTCCTCGGGGCCCACCTGGTTGGGCCGGTTGTTGGGGCCGAAGAGCTCGTGGCCATCCACGTTGAAGACGGGCACGAAGACGGCCGTCACCTGCTTCAGCACACCCGGCAGCACCTTGCCGTCGAGCAGGTCGCGCAGCAGCCAGAAGCCGGCGTCCTTGCCATCGATCTCCCCGGAGTGGATGCCACCCTGGAAGAAGACGACGGGCCGGCCCTTCTTCGCGGAGGCGGCGGGCGTGAGGGTGCCATCCGCGCTGGCCACCAGGGCGAGCAGGGGACGGCCCTCGGGGGTGGTGCCGAAGGTGTCGCAGCGCACCTTGCCCGGGTATTGCTTGGGGAAGGCGCGGCAGAGGGACTCCACCTCCGCGTAGCGGCCGGTGCGAGTCCAGCCACTCCGCTCGGCGACGGTGGTGAGGGGGGCCTGGGTGAGGGTGAGGGCGAGGAGGACGGGCAGGAGCATGGCCCCTCCCTCAGAGCATACCGCCCGCCCTGCCTCAACCCCGGTGCGCCCCTCAGCGCTGGACAGTAAGGCTCTCGCCCACGGCGAGGACGTGGAGGGGCTCGCGTGGCAGCTTCCGGCGGCTCCACTCGGCGTCCAGCCGCTGGGGGGGCTCATCGAGGGGCTCGTCGGTGAGCTTGAAGGTGCCCCAGTGCATGGCGAGGAAGCGCCGCGCCCCGAGGTCCACGTACGCGTGCACCGCCTGCTCGGGGTTCATGTGCTGCTTCTCCATGAACCAGCCCGGATCATAGGCGCCAATGGGCAGCATGGCCGCGTCCAGCGCCGGGAAGCGCCGGCCAATCTCCTGGAAGCCGTCGAACCAGGCGGTGTCCCCCGAGTGGTAGACGCGCGCGCTGGAGCCCTCCACCACGAAGCCGCCCCAGAGCGTCTCGTTGACGTCGTTGAGGCCGCGGCGGCTCCAGTGCTGGGCGGGGACGAAGTGCACCGTCACCGCGCCCACCTTCGTGGAGCCCCACCAGTCCAGCTCGGCGATGGCCGGGGAGCCGGGGCGGAAGTAGCGCGCCATGCCCAGCCCGGTGATGACGGGCGAGCCCACCCGGAGCACGCTGGGCATGTCCAGGTGGTCGAAGTGGTTGTGCGACACCAGCGTGGCGGTGATGGGAGGAAGCTGCTCGAAGGAGAGGCCCGGGGCCACGTTGCGGCGGATGAAGCCGGTGATGGTGTCGCGCAGGGCGGGGTCGATGAGCAGCGATACCCCATCGAGCTGCACCAGCCAGCTCGCGTGGCCCAGCCAGGTGAGGCGCGCCCCCTCGCCCGGGGCCGGCGGGGTGGCGAGCGCGGCCAGGTCCGGCTCCACGCGGCGCACGGGGGCGGTGTCTGGACTCTTGCGACGCTTGCCCGCCAGCTTGTCCCCCACGGCCCACTTGAAGATGTTGCCGAAGGGGTGCGGGCCACTGCCATCCAGGTTCTTGAAACGCGCCGGCATGGGGCTCTCCATCCGAGCTCGCCAGGGGGGCGGGCCCACCCCCGTGTCTTGTTCCGCCACCGGCCTTGGATGCAAGGGCCATGTGGCCGCCCCCGCCATTCAGGCTTGAGGCAATGGCTCCACGGGCAGCGGGACCGAGGCCGTTCGTTCGGCACACCACCGGACAGGGGAGCGGCCCGGTCACGCTTCTCCAGGTGATTTCTTCGCGAAGTCACCCGGGGTGGAGAAATATCCGGGCATGAACGTGCGGCAGTTCGACATCGTGGTGATTGGTTCGGGCCCGGGTGGCGAGGGAGCGGCCATGAAGGCCGCCAAGTCCGGCAAGCGGGTATGCGTGGTGGAGCAACTGCCGCTGGTGGGCGGGGCCTGTACCCATACCGCCACCATTCCCTCCAAGGCCCTGCGCCATGCCGTCCAGCGCATGGTGGACGTGCAGGTGGACCACCCCGAGCTGCGCGTCGAGCTGGCCAAGACCTGGAAGCTCAAGGACATGATGCGGACGGCCTCATCCGTGGTGGGGCGCCAGGTGCAGCTGCGGACCACCTTCTACGAGCGCAACCGGGTGGAGCTGGTGGTGGGCCGGGCGCGCTTCCAGGATGCCGCCACGGTGGAGGTCAGCGAGCCCCGAGGCGCCAGTGAGCTGCTGTCGGCCAGGGCCTTCGTGGTGGCCACCGGCTCGCGCCCCTACCACCCGCCGGACGTGGACTTCAAACACCCCCGCATCTACGACTCGGACACCATCCTCTCGCTGCGCGAGTCGCCGCTGACGATGATCATCTACGGCGCGGGCGTCATCGGCTGCGAGTACGCCTCCATGTTCCGCATGCTCGGCGTGAAGGTGGACCTCATCAACACGCGCGACCGGCTCCTGTCCTTCCTGGATGATGAGATCTCCGACGCGCTCTCCTACCACCTGCGCGAGCAGGGGGTGCTCATCCGCCACCAGGAGCAGATGGAGCGGGTGGAGGCTCGCGAGGACGGGGTGGTGCTGCACCTCAAGAGCGGCAAGCGGCTGAAGTCGGACATCTTCCTGTGGGCCAACGGGCGCACCGGCAACACCCAGGACCTGGGGCTGGAGGAGCTGGGCGTCCCGCTGGACTCACGCGGCAACATCCGGGTGAACGACGCGTACCAGACGGCCGTGCCCCACATCTATGCCGTGGGGGACGTGGTGGGCAATCCCTCGCTGGCCAGCGCCTCGTATGACCAGGGACGCTTCGCCGCCACCCACATCGTCGAGGGGCGGCTGGAGCACAAGCTGGTGAAGGACATCCCCACCGGCATCTACACCAGCCCGGAGATCAGCAGCCTGGGGCGCACCGAGCAGGAGCTCACGCGCGATGGCGTGCCCTACGAGGTGGGCCACGCCTTCTTCAAGAGCCTGGCGCGCGCGCAGATCACGGGCCGCACGGTGGGCATGCTCAAGATGCTCTTCCACCGGGAGACGCGGGAGATCCTCGGCCTGCACTGCTTCGGGGACAACGCCTCGGAGATCATCCACATCGGCCAGGCCATCATGTCGCAGGAAGGGCCGGGCAACACCATCGACTACTTCATCAACACCACCTTCAACTACCCCACCATGGCCGAGGCGTACCGGGTGGCCGCGCTCAACGGCCTCAACCGCCTGTTCTGACGGCGAGGAACGGAATGCGCAACGGTCGCGAAGGCCCTCACCCCGACCCGCTGCCGGAGGGTGGGGGGGAGGAGTTGAACCCCAGCGTCGTGGAGGCCCTGGTGGGCAACCACCGGCGCTTCCTCGCCTTCCTGGAGCGACGGGTGGGGAGCCGGGCGCTCGCCGAGGAGATCCTCCAGTCCGCCTATGTGCGGACGCTGGAGAAGGGCGGTGACCTCGATGAGGGCGAGGGCGCCGTGGCGTGGTTCTACCGCCTGCTGCGCAACGCGCTCGTCGACCATTACCGCCGACAGTCCGCCGAGGGGCGTGCCCTGGAGCGAGAGGCTCGTGAGGCCTCGGAGGTGGGGCCGGATCCCGAGCTGACGCGAACCGTCTGTGCGTGCATTCATGAGCTGCTGCCCGCGCTGAAGCCCGAGTACGCCGAGATGGTGCGTCAGGTGGACCTGGAGGGCCGGAGCGTCCCCGAGGTGGCCGAGGCGGCGGGCATCACCGCCAACAACGCCGGGGTGCGGCTCCACCGCGCGCGGCAGGCGCTCAAGAAGCAACTGGAGCGGAGCTGCGGCACCTGCGCCGCTCATGGCTGCCTGGACTGCACCTGTGGACAGCCGGGTGGGGGCTGCCAGACGCCCGCTTGACCGGTAGGGGGCATGGCGCGGAGCGTGGACACTGTAAGTGTCTGGCGGTTGCTCCGTCAGCCCGGGTGAAAGGAGCGGTTCCCTCATCATGGCCCACGAGCACACCCACTCGCACGCCCCCCTGCTGGACCCGGTATGCGGGATGAAGGTGGACCCGGATGCCCCCAAGGGTGGCACCCACGTCCACGACGGCAAGACGTACGCCTTCTGCAACCCCAGGTGCCGGGAGCGCTTCGCCGCCGAGCCCCTGAAGTTCCTCGCGCCCCAGCCGGAGGCGGAGCCGGTGGAGGCGCCGCCGGGCACGACCTGGAGCTGCCCGATGGACCCCGAGGTCCGCCAGGACCACCCGGGGGCGTGCCCCAAATGCGGCATGGCGCTGGAGCCGCGCACGGTGCTGCCCGAGGAGACGCCGGACCCGGAGCTGCTGAGCATGACGCGGCGGTTCCGGGTGGGCGTGGTGCTCACGGTGCCGCTGCTCTTCCTGGGCATGTCCGAGATGATTCCGGGCCAGCCGGTGCTGCGTGCCGTCGGCCCGCGGCTGCTGGCGTGGGTGCAGCTCGTGCTGGCCACGCCGGTGGTGCTCTGGGGCGGCTGGCCCTTCTTCGAGCGCGGCCTGGCCTCGGTGCGCAACCGGCACCTCAACATGTTCACCCTCATCGCCATCGGCACGGGGGCGGCGTACCTCTTCAGCCTCTTCTCCACCGTGGCGCCCGGGTTGCTGCCGCAGGCCTTCACCGGCCACGGCGGCGCGGCCCCCGTCTACTACGAGGCGGCGGCGACCATCGTGACGCTGGTGCTGCTCGGACAGGTGCTGGAGCTGAGGGCCCGCCGCGCCACCTCGGGAGCCTTGCGCGCGTTGCTGAGCCTCGCCCCGGCCGTGGCGCGGCGCATTCGCGAGGATGGTCGTGAGGAGGATCTCTCGCTGGAGCAGGTGAAGGTGGGGGACTCGCTGCGCGTGCGCCCTGGCGAGAAGGTGCCGGTGGATGGCGTAGTGGTCGAGGGCGAGAGCTCGGTGGACGAGTCCATGGTGACGGGCGAGTCCATTCCGGTGGAGAAGATACCCGGGGCGCGCGTCACCGGAGGCACCGTCAACGGTACGGGCAGCCTGGTGATGAAGGCCGAGCGGGTGGGGCGGGACACGCTGCTGTCGCGCATCGTCCAGCGGGTGGGCGAGGCCCAGCGCTCGCGTGCGCCGATTCAACGGCTGGCGGACAAGGTGGCGGCGGTGTTCGTGCCGACGGTCATCGCGGTGTCGGCGCTGACGTTCGTGCTGTGGGCGCTGCTGGGGCCCGAGCCACGGCTGGCGCACGCGCTGGTGAACGCGGTGGCGGTGCTCATCATCGCGTGCCCGTGCGCGCTGGGCCTGGCCACGCCCATGTCCGTGGTGGTGGGCATGGGCAAGGGGGCCGGGGTGGGCGTGCTCATCCGCGACGCCGAGGCACTGGAGTTGCTGGAGAAGGTGGACACGCTGGTGGTGGACAAGACGGGGACGCTCACCGAGGGCAAGCCGAAGCTGGTGTCGGTGGTGGCGGCGGAGGGCATGGACGAGGCACGGCTGCTGTACGTGGCGGCGAGTCTGGAGCGGGGCAGCGAGCATCCGCTGGCGGCGGCGGTGGTGGCGGGGGCCGACGGGCGAGGCGCGGTGCTGGTGGCGGCACAGGGCTTCCGCTCGGTGACGGGCAAGGGGGTGACGGGACGCGTGGGGGGCTCCGAGGTGGCGCTGGGCAACGTGGCGTTGCTGGAGTCGCTGGGGGTGGACGCCGGGGCACTGCGGCCTCGCGCGGAGGCGCTGCGGCGCGAGGGACAGACGGTGATGTACGTGGCGGTGGACGGCGAGCCGGCGGGGCTGCTCGGGGTGGCGGACCCCCTCAAGGCCACCACGCCCGAGGCGTTGGCCACGCTGCGCCGCGAGGGTGTGTGGGTGGTGATGCTGACGGGGGACAGCCGCACCACGGCGGACGCGGTGGCGCGCCGGCTGGGCATCGACGAGGTGGTGGCGGAGGTGCTGCCCGAGGGCAAGGGCGACGTGGTGAAGCGGTTGCGGTCCGAGGGCCGGGTGGTGGCGATGGCGGGGGATGGGGTGAACGACGCGCCGGCGCTGGCGCTGGCGGACGTGGGCATCGCGATGGGGACGGGAACGGACATCGCGATGGAGAGCGCGGCGGTGACGCTGGTGAAGGGGGACCTGAGAGGGATTGCCCGGGCGAGGAAGCTGAGCCGGGAGTCACTGCGCAACATCCGGCAGAACCTCTTCTTCGCCTTCCTCTACAACGCGCTGGGGGTGCCCATCGCGGCGGGGGTGCTGTACCCGTTCTTCGGGTTGCTGCTGAGTCCGATGCTGGCGGCGGCGGCGATGAGCCTCTCGTCGGTGTCGGTCATCGGCAACGCGCTGCGCCTGAGGAACCTGGACCTGTAAGCCTTACCACCCGGCAGAGTGTTGCTGCGCGCGGCGGCTCGCCAAGCTCTTGATATCACAGGCACTTGTCCCTGGTGCCACGCTGGCACACGGGATGCTTCAACACCGCCACGAGGAGTGGACGGGGTAGGCCAGGCAGCGGGGGTTTTCGGGCGGCGGGTCGGTTGGGGTTGGGTGGGGCGGAACGGGTAGGGCATCACCTCGGGGAGGGGCCGCGTGGGGGCGCGGCCCCTCCCCGATTTTTTTGTCTCCAGCCCAGTGGTGGACGGTCCTCTCGCCCTTGGGGGAGGGGAGGACTCCCGGTAGGGCCTGGAACCCAGACTTGCAATGAATTGCATCTGTGCCAGCAATGGCGGCTCCTGCTGGATTTCCTGTTTTATTGCTCTCGTTTTCTTCAAGTTTCAGGAGCAGAGATCTTTACACGCCGAGTATGGGTGTGTTTTCTTGTCTCTCGATAATTATGGGGCGGACGCGGACGAGCCTGCCTGTAGGCAGCCATTGCCCTGGTAGTCGTTCAGCCCAGACAGAAAAAGGGGGGTCCCTATGAAGCACGCCATCCTACCCGTGACGCAACTCCAGATGGACCCGGTCTTTGTCCCGTTGACGGAAGAAGTCGACCGGAGCGGAGCTGGACGGAGCGCGTTCGTCTTCCAGGCGTTTCGGGACGAAGAGGATGACGAGCGGACGGATCCGTGGGCGGAAGGGGCTTGCCGCCTCGACCTGACCCGGGAGGAGTGGCGGGTGGTGCGAGGCGCGGCCCTGCTGAGCTTCCTGATGGTGGCCAGTGCGGACGGGAAGGTGCACGCGTGGGAGCGCCGGGCGATGGTGCGCGCCCTCGAGGATGGCAAGCGCTCCTCCTGTGAGGTGTTCCGCCTGGTGTGCGCGGAACTCTTCCGCAAGCGCGACGGACTGCTGGAGCAGCTCGTCTCCGACTCGCTCGGGTTCGAGCACCTCCCCGAGGCCTACCACGTGGTGCAGCGGCGGCTGGGCCGCCACGAGGCGGAGCGCTTCAAGTGGTGTCTGCTGGAGCTGGGCCGGCGGGTGGCCGTGGCCTCCGGGGGCATGTTCGCCTCCTGGGGCTGGCTCCGCCGCGAGGAGCGACATGCCCTGGCTGAATTGGCGCTGGTGCTCGACGTGGGCGGCAACGCCGCGAGGGGCATGGAGCAGTTCGCGCGCTGACAGGTGACGTGACCGCCCGCCCCCTCCAGGGAGTGGCGGGCAACCGCGTCCCTCCCCGATTCACGGGACAGGCATCAGCCTTCCTGGAAGCGAGGTGGGACCATGCGCGCCCTCATCCTGTCCTTGAACCTGTTGCTGGTCGTCCCGGCCGGAGCCCAAGCCCAGGAGCCCGAACACACGGGGCACGGAGGCCACGACGCGCCCGCCTCCGCCGAAGCCCCCGGCATGCAGGGCACCGGACAGATGGGCCACACCGGGGGGCAGGCTCCCGAGGTGCGTTCGCTCCGGGACATCCCGCTGATGCGCCGGGGCTCGGGCACGTCCTGGCAGCCGGACCTCATCCCC
>NZ_DASVWK010000108.1:0-17098 GCF_036389735.1 Archangium sp.
CGTCGTGCCGTGCCTTCAGGAAAAGATTCGAGGCCCGAGGCCCGAGTTCGCCGCGGTCCTTGTTTTTTGCCCGGACGGACGGAGCGGAGTGGGGTGCGTTTGTCAATCCCCCCAAAAGGGGGAGAGACGTCGGCCTCACGAAGGCTCCAACCTTGAACGCCACGCGCGACATGCCTGTCGAACTCCACGGTGTGGCCTCGAAGAGTGGAGGGGAGATGTACTGAACGCCTGGATGAACGAGTCCTGGCGAGGAGAGGGGATGCGCCATCCATCACCTGAAGAGGAAATGGTCTTGCACCAACGGCTCCTGGAGCACGATCCGTTGGCCTATTACGACGTCTTCCCGATGTACATGGAGCGGATCGCCAAGAAGCTGGAGGGGAGTGGCTACGACGTCGATGTCGCCCGCGATGCCGCCATTGATACGGTGGTGGCCTACCGGGAGAAGCCGGAGCGCTACGATCCCCGGAAGGTTCACCTGTTCACCTACATCATGGGGGTGGCCAGACATAAGGCGGAGGACCGGCGGCGCTCCGTCCAGGCGCGGGCCCAACGAGAAAAAAAACACGGCGATGTCGAACTCCTGCGGAGGACTCCGAAAGATCAGGTGGAGATGATGGAGGCCTACGTGAAGGTGAGGCAGCTCGTGGACTTGCTGGAAGAAGGGGAGGTTCTGAACGAGCGGGACCAGGCCATTCTCCGGCTCTTCCTGATGGGGGAGGGCTCGACCGAGGAGGTGGCGAAGGTCTTGCGGTTGCCCCCGATGCCCAAGGAGAAGCGGCAGTCGGAGGCAAAGCGGCACCGGGATCGCCTCCTGAAGCGGCTGGCGCGTTTCGGAAAGGAGGATTCAGATGACGACTCCTGAGTGGCTCAAGGTCGCGGCTCGACGCAGCGCGCAAGACCCCGTGTCGCTGGGCTACGTCTTCGAGCAATACCGGAAGCATGAAGGCAAATCCGCCGAGGAGCTCGCGGCGATGCTGGGCTGCTCTCTGGATGTGCTCGATGGGCTGTCCCTGTGCCGACGTCCCGAGCAGGCGCGTTTCGCCGAGCACCTGCGGATGATCGCGGAACGTTTCGCAGTGGATCCTCGTCGTCTCGCGGCGGTGCTCAGGCGGGTCGAAGTGTTGGATGTTCTTCCTGCGGACGGAGAGGGAGGGGCCGCCGTGCGTGAGGACTCCTACCTGCTGGCGGCGCGGGATCACTCCAATGACGACGAGACGAGCTCATGAGTGAAGGCTGGCTGCAGGAGGCCGTGAAGGACTGCGGCCTGCCCGCCTCCGCCGTGTTTCCCAGAGACCTGGCGGAGGACATTCCCCTGGTGTTGCCGCTCACCGTGGTGCCTCTGCCGGGCCTCACTCCCCGGAAGGGGCTCGCGTGGCTCGTGTCTCACAATCGCGCGCATGGGAGGCTTGAGGCGACGGATGAGCTCAAGCATGGGTTCACGGTGGCCCATACGGGCGTGGGCGTGCTCTTCCTGAACAGCGCGGACCCTCCGGATGAGCAGCGCTTCACGTTGGCGCATGAAGTGGCCCACTTTGTCCTCGACCATCTCCAACCCCGGTCTCGGGCCCTGCGTGCGCGGGGGGTGAGCATTCTCCCTGTGTTGAATGGTAGGCAGGAGCCCACCCTCTCTGAACAGTTGTTCTCGGCGCTTGAGCGTATTCCCTACCGCACCCAGTCCAACTTCATGGACCGCAATGACAAGGGAAAGCCCCGTACGGGGCAGGTGATGGAATCGGAGCTGCGCGCGGACCGTCTCGCCTTCGAGTTATTGGCGCCTCGGCAGGAGCTTCTTCCCCTGCTCAACCACGCGGGGCGGAAGGAGTTGGAGGCCGAGCTCATCTCCCGCTTCGGCCTGCCGGTGGCGGAGGCGCGGACCTACGCGTGGTGGCTGTTGTTGGAGCGGCCTTCTCGGCGCCCTTTCTTGACGTGCGTACCGGACGCTGAGGAGGGGAACTGATCATGGCTCGTGGCGGCACGGGGGGACCCGGGCGCTTCATCGGAGATGACGACTACCGGTCGAGCTTCAAGGAGGATCTGGAATCCACGATCGACCTCGACACCTGGTCGATGGGACTGGACATCGAGCAACTGATCGCCGACATCCGGTCCCAGATCTCCCATTCGGCGACCGCCGAGGATGCTATCCAGGCGACTGTCCGCACCGAGGTACTTCGCAAGCTCCAGGAGCACACCGGGCTCGACGTGGCAGGCGTCTACCCGGCGAGTGCGGAGCGGTTGCGGACGGTCTTCGAGGCCTTGTTGTTCCCGGGACGGGTCGAGGCCGTGGCCAGCATGGTCGCCTCCCATGACAGCTTGCCCCTGGGAATCATCCAGTTGGGTGTTGCCGTCGTGGGTTATGGCGGCACGTCTGGAACCTTTTCCCAGCGTCTCTTCCGCAAGGAGTTGTCCACGGGAAACGAGGATCCGGTCCGGGAGGCCATGGAGTGCATGGCCGAGCGTCACGAGCGCTCCGGGATGGGGCGCCGCGACCTTCTGTCCATGCTCGCGCGCCGGGGACTTCGGGACTACTCCGAGCGGGCCATCCTCCTGGACAAGGCCCAGGCGGAGTGGCGCATCGGCCAGGGCAATCCCTGCTCCCGGGAATTGCTTTCCGGTTCGGGCTATCCCCGCCTGTTGATGGCCTCGCTCAAGATGTTGGCCCGGCTCATCGGGAGGCACAAGAAGTTCGTGTTCGTTCCTCATGCCATGGAGGAGCGAGGCTACCTCACGCTCGGACACGCGCTTCAGCCAGGGGAATATGCCATCATCCGGACGCTCGAGTCCGACAGTGCCTATTTCGTCGAGCGTTGGAGCTATCCCAACGAGCAGATCCGGAGCGAGGTGCTCGCCTTCGTGAGGCAGTATTGCCGGGACATCCTCATTGGCCTCTTCCGGTCCTCCGAGCACGCGCCACCGTGTCTCTTCTTCGCGCACCGGGAGCATGTGCACGTCGCGGCGCACATCGTGATGGCGGACAGTCTCATCCACCCCAGGCGCGGCTTCCCTATGCTGCTCGAGGTCGCGGATTCCTCCTGCCGGGGCGTGTTTGGCACGGACTCTTTCCAGGGGCTCGTCCACGATGCCTACACGCGCGCGGGTGGCAAATACCAGTATTTCAATGAACGCCACTGGCGGCGGCGGGAGTAGACATGGCGGATGACAATGTTCCCAAGTTCTCGGGGGGCGCGCAGGGCAACAAGCCCTCGCGCGTCGTGGGAGGAGATCCCCGAGAGGTTCCCCACCCCGCCGAGGGAGTCCTGCCCCAAAGGCCCACGCGTCCGGGGGGGGCCGCGGGAGGTCGGCCACCCACGACGACGTCCCCTCCGAATGCTGGTACACGTCAGGCGCCTCGGCCCGATGCTCGGGTACAGGTGACTCCTGGCAGGGCCGTGCCTTCTCCGGGCGCGAGCGCTCCTCGGAACGAGGCACCCCGTTCCGCACCACCGCCAGCGGCCCGGGCCCGGCAGCCTCCGCCGCCCGACGGCAACCCCAACGAGGTGGCCCGGAATCTTCCCGAGGCGGAGCTCGATACCTTCACCGAGCTGCGCTTCCAGGCGGATGCGGTCGCGGCGGAGCTGGACCCCGAGCTCGAGAAGGCGGTGGCATTCACGCATTTCGACACCGCGTCGAGCCAGGACAACCTCATCACCGTGCTGATGACCCGGGACGATCTACACAAGTTGCCTTCGCAGACGCTTGTGCGGGTGAAGTCCCTGGAAGACAAGCGCTCCTATCTGGGCGTGGTCGTCCGCGGTCCCTTCTCCGAGCCGGATGCCGTGGCCGCCAATTCCACCATCGCCGTGGGCGTGGTCGTCCAGGGCAAGAAGCTCTCCTATACCTTCGACTACCACGGGCGGGCCGAGATCGAGATCCTCGGGGAGGAGAGCGAAGACGGCCAGCTGGTTCCCCCCGGCCACCGTCCCCGTCCCAAGAGCCCCGTCTTCCTGCTGGATGACGAAGAGAGCGAGCACGTCCTGGGGATGAAGGGCGAGATGTGTCTTGGAATGGTGGTGGGCTACAAGGAGATGGAGGCCCGTATCGATGCCCTGGACAAGTCCGTCCTGCCTCGCCATACGGGTATCATCGGGACAACGGGCGGTGGCAAGTCCACCACCGTCGCGACGCTCATCCACCGTGCCCAGTCCTCTGGAGTCGCCACCATCGTCTTCGATGTGGAAGGTGAGTACACCCATGTGGACCAGGCCACCGACGAGCCGGCGATGCTCGCGGCACTCGCGCGCAGGAGGCAAAAGCCCGAGGGCGTGAAGGATCTGCACATCCATCACCTGACCGGTCGTTCCACTCGCAACCGCCGTCACAAGCACCGGCATTCTTTCGCGTTGAACTTCTCGAGCCTCTCGCCCCACGCCATCGCGGAGATTCTCGAGATGACGGATGCGCAGCTGGAGCGTTTCCACAAGGCCTACGAGGTCACGAAGCTGTTGTTGGAAGAGCTCAAGATCTTCCCGAAGACTCCCGACGAGCAGCAGCAGTTGCTGGAGCTCGATGATCTGTCCACGGGCTATCCGCGCATGACCCTCCAGCACCTTCTGGATGTCGTGAGCGCGTACATGTATGCCCTGAACAGTGAGGGAAAAGCCGAGAGCAAGGCCAAGGCCAAGGGCACCTCCCGGCAGACGCAGTTGTTGCCCGGTGAGAGCACCGAGGAGCCGGCCGCCGAGGTGGCGCCCTCCCAAAGTCCTCAGCTCTTCAGCGAGTTCAATCAGCACCAGCACCGGGTTCTGGCCCGGGTGCATGAGCATATCATTCGGAACGAGGTGAGTTGGCGGGCCTTGTTTGGCAGGCTCCTGCGCTTGCGGCGCCTGAAGATCTTCGACGTGGGCGCACCGGGCGTTGATTACGACTCCATGCTGACCCCGGGGCGGGTGTCGGTGATCGATCTGTCGGACACGGACTCGCCCCAGCTCAACAACCTCGTCATCGCCGACATCCTTCGGGGGCTCGAGGGGCGCCAGGAGGAGCGCTGCCAGCAGGCCCAGGAGCAGAACCGCCCCATCGACCCGGCCCTCATCATCATCGAGGAGGCTCACGAGTTCCTCTCGGCCAGTCGCATCGCGCAGATGAAGGTGCTCTTCGAGCAGGTGGCCCGTATCGCCAAGCGCGGCCGCAAGCGCTGGTTGGGGCTCGTCTTCGTCACCCAGTTGCCCCAGCACCTGCCCAACGAGGTGCTCGGCCTGCTCAACAACTTCATCATCCACAAGATGACCGACAGTACCGTCATTTCCCGGATGCAGAAGTCCGTGGGCGGGATCGACGAGAGTCTCTGGGGCCGCGTCCCCCGGCTGGCCCCCGGTCAGGCCATCGCCTCGTTCAGTTCCTTCAAGCGGCCCCTGATGATCGCCGTGGACCCCGCTCCCGTGAAGCGGTTGCTCGTGGACTAATCCCTTCGAGAGCCGCCTGCTCGCTCGTGCTGGTGCTCTGAGGAGATACCCCCCGAAAGGGGGATGGGCCCTCGACGACGCCTTTCCTATTTGTGTGGAACTGGGAGGTGCGAATGTCGATGGGAGAGCGAGTCCTTGTGATTTCGGGTCCGATTGGAGCGGGTAAGTCCACGCTCGCCCAGGGACTCGTCAGTCGCCACGGAGCACATCGCGTCAGCTCTCGGGAGTTGTTGCTCGCGCGCCTGGGAGGAGGCAGCGGGGATCGACGCTCGCTCCAGGAGGCGGGCGCGGCGCTGGATCGGGAGACGGGTGGGCGCTGGGTGGCGGACAGCGTGAAGGAAGTCCTTCGGCGGCAGGAGGGGCCCCCCCGTCCGCTCGTCGTGGATTCCGTCCGCGTTGCATCCCAGGTGGAGGCCCTGCGAAGAGCCTTGGGGTCCCGAGTGATTCATGTGCACTTGTCCGCGCCAGAGCAGGAGCTCGCGGCGCGGTACGAGCGACGGCGTTCGCGCGCGGTGTCCGATACCGAGTGCTCCTCGTTCGAAGAGGCCCGCGCCGATACCACGGAGCGTGGGGTGGAGGCGCTCGCGGACTTCGCTGACTTGGTGCTGAACACACAGCGGTATCCCTCGGAGGCTGTGCTCGTCCAGGTCGCATGCCTGCTCGGGTTGTTCGGTCGAGACGTGGAGCGGCTCGTCGACGTGCTGGTGGGAGGCCAGTATGGAAGCGAGGGCAAGGGCCAGATCGCCTCCTATATCGCACCCGAATACGACGTCCTGGTGCGTGTGGGGGGGCCCAATGCCGGACATCGCGTGTACGAGGATCTGGTGCCCTATACCTTCCACCTTCTTCCGTCGGGGACACGGGTGGCGCCCCAGGCGCGAGTAGTGCTGGGTCCTGGCGCCACTCTCTCGCTGACGGCTCTTCGTCAGGAGATCACCGACTGTCGACTCGAACCGGGGCGGCTCTTCATCGATCCCCAGGCGCTTCTCATCGAGCCCTCGGACGTCACGTTCGAGGAGGAGTCCTTGCGCAAGCAGATTGCGTCGACGGCACGCGGTGTGGGCGCCGCGACGGCGCGCAAGGTGCTGCGTACGGCGGCGCAGCCAGCTGTCCGGCTCGCGAAGGACGTCGAGGAACTCGGGCCCTTTCTCCGTCCCACGCGGGAGGTGCTGGAGGACACCTATGCGCGTGGGGGCAGGGTCCTCGTCGAGGGCACCCAGGGGGCGGGCTTGAGCTTGCACCATGGGGATTATCCGTATGTGACCTCGCGGGACACGACGGCGAGCGGGTGTCTGGCGGAGGCGGGCATTGCTCCAGGGAGGGTGCGCAAGACTCTACTGGTCTGCCGCACCTATCCCATTCGGGTGCAGAACCCCGACGGAGGCAGCGGCACCTCGGGACCCATGGTCGGAGAGCTTTCCTGGGAGGAGATCGCCCGGCGCTCGGGCTTGCCTCTGGACGAGTTGCTGTCTCAGGAGCGTACCTCGACGACGAACCGTCAGCGGCGGGTCTCCGAGTTCGATTGGGTCCTGCTGCGCAAGGCCGCCTCGCTCAACGCCCCCACGGACGTGGTGCTGACCTTCGTGGACTACCTCGCCGCGAGCAACCGGTCCGCCCGGCGCTTCGAGCAATTGACTCCCGAGGCGCACCGCTTCATCGAAGGCATCACGCGGGTCGCCCAGGCCCCGGTATCGATCCTGTCCACGGGTTTTGGTTTCCGGAACATCCTCGACAGGAGGGCGTGGTGAGTGGCATTCGTGCGGAGGCCTTCGCCAAGCGTTTTCCCCGCCTCTTCCACATGGCGGAGGCAGGGAGCTGGCCGAGCATCCAACACCATGGGCTGCTGAGCACCTCAGCCCTCCTAGATCTCTTCGAGGTGCGGGGCGAGCCGCGGGTGGCATTGGAAGCACGGCATCGGCCCGAGTCGGTCACGCTCCATCACTCCCGGCACGGGACCGCAGTCGTTCGAGACCAGAAACCCATGGATGACCGAGGGCTTCTGCGGAGTCTGAGCGGGGGTCTGTCTCCGACGGATTGGTACCAGTTCCTCAACGCCCGGGTGTTCTTCTGGGTCAGCCGCGAGCGGCTCACGAAGCTCCTCAATGCCCGGGCGTACCGTGACAAGCGACAGACGGTGCTGACGGTGGACACCGCGCGGCTGCTGGCTCGCCATGAGGAGCGCGTCCTGCTATCCCCCCTCAACAGTGGGGCGACGAAGCCGTTCCCCGCGCCGCGTGGACCGGACACCTTCCTGCCGATGGCGCGGTACTCGTTCTCTTACTGGGACCAGAAGCGCAAGCGCAGGGAGCCGGTGGTCGAGCTGACCGTCACTCATTCCGTGCCAGACATCCGGGACTTCGTGCTCCGTGTCGAGGAGTACGTGGGGGGCCAGCCAGACACGCTGATCTTCGAGGCGAGGTGAGCGATCCCCCCGAACGAGGGATATGCGTCTCTGTGTCCGGTCTCTACCTTGTGTCTTGAGACAACCAAGGAGAAGCCAATGGCAACCGTGGGACAGGAGTTCAAGACGGGTGCGAAGTGCGAGACCAAGGGCTCATACACGTTCGTTCGATACGTGGACGAGCCGCAAACCCCCGCACCGACGAGCAATGAGCGGGACATTCCTCTCGACAAGGGGGACACGTTCCCTCCCATCAAATCCCAGAACAGGGCAGCTTGGTGGAGGCTCACCCGTCTGACGTAGATGGCGAGCGTCGGAGCCCGTGTGCTCTGACGCTCGAATGCGACCGGTGGACGAGCCGTTCATCCGCTCCCGGATGCTGGTCACCTCGCGGTGTCCACGCCATCGAGAATCCCGGCACCGTTACGCTTCCGGCTAGGACGTGTCCGCAAAATAGGTCGAGGCCTGCCCGGTGTTGAAGTGGGCATGAGCCGTGGAGAGTTGACCGACGCCCAATGGGAGAGGCTAGCCGGCCTGCTGCCGCCGCAGCGACCGGCCAGGGGCCGCCCGAATAAGGACCACCGGGTGGTGCTCGATGGCATCTGCTGGGTGCTGCGCACGGGAGCCCCCTGGCGTGACGTCCCCCGGCAGCGCTTCGGCAGCTGGAAGACGCTCAGCAGCCGCTTCTACCGCTGGAAGGAGGCGGGCGTGTGGGCCCGCGTGCTGCGCCAGCTCCAAGCCGAAGCGCATGAGGACGGGCGGCTGGACTGGACGCTCAACTACATGGACGCCAGCGTCATCCGAGCCCACCAGCACGCAGCCGGCGCACGCGGCACGCCGGCAAAAGGGGGGAGGCCGAAGCGCTCGGTAGAAGCCAGGGGGCTTCTCAACCAAGCTGCACGTCCGGGCGGAGGGCAAGGGCCGCCCGCTCGTCTTCGCACTGACGGCAGGTCAGCGACACGAGACACAGGCCTTCGGTGCGTTGATGGCGGGCGGAGGTGTACCGCGTGCCCACTCGCCCGGCGCGCCGCGCCGTCTGCCCGACGCGCTCGTGGGCGACAAGGGTTACAGCTACGAGAGCATCCGGACCTGGTGCCGAGAGCACGGCGTGCAGCCCATCATCCCCACCCGCTCGGACCAGCCGCGCCAGCGCACCTTCCGGCACGCTGCCTACCGCAAGCGGTGCCGCGTGGAATGCCTCTTCAACCACCTCAAGCAGAATCGCCGGTTGGCGACGCGTTATGAGAAGCGCGCCGCCAACTATCTAGCGATGGTTCACATCGCCTCCATCCGGCTCTGGCTCTAATTTGCGGACACGCCCTAGTTCCGACTGACGCCGCGCGTCGGAGCTTACGAGAACAGGAGGCGCAGGTGGGTCGCAGCCCCGCGCCGGAGCAGTGACGGGGCGGCATCCCCACAGGAGGTCAGGAACCCGTGTGCTGTGCGTCAAAGCCAGGCTGCGTGCGAGCGGCGAGGCGCAGCAGCTCGTCATCGGAGAGCTGCTCGGTGGAGAGCGCGGAGGGCTCGGCCTTGACGCGATCCACCCTGCCGTCGCGGGCGACGTGGAACTCACCGGTGCCCTGGCCGGGAATTTTCGACACATCCACGCGGGCTTCGCTGAGCATGGGCTTCATCTTGTCCAGTGCGGTCTTCTCCTTCACGCGGCCGACGAGCCAGGCGCGGATGGTGTCGCGGCACTTGTAGTCGAAGTCGCCGGGGCTCTGGGTTGCGAGCATCAGGCCCAGGCCCGCCGAGCGCGCGCGCTTGAGCAGGTTCTCCATCGGCTGCTTGGTGGAGGGCTGGCGCATCGCGGGCAGATACAGGTCCGCCTCGTCGAACATCAACACGGCTTGCAGCCCATTGGAGGGATTGCGATTGAGCCAGCGCGTCACCTCGATGAGGAGCTGGGACACCCAGAAGAGGACGTTGTTGTTGTCCCCGAGGAACTTGGTGCTCAGGATGCTCAGGCGCGTCCGGCCGGGCTTGGTGTGGAGGCCACGGCCGAGCAGCAGGTCCATGTCGAGCTTCTCGGCCGCGGTGCCCATGAGCAGCTTAGCGTCGATGCGCAGCCGGTCCAGGTCATCGGCGAGCTTGTCGAACAGCTTCATGTCCAGCCGGCCCGCAGCGTTCACCAGCCGCGGATCCTTGCTCCCGATGAACTTGACCAGACTCTCCAGGGTGACGCTCTCCTGGGTGAGCTGCACGTACTGATCGAGCGCCTGCGCCAGCAGGGTGCGGCTGGACTTGTCGCGAGGGCTCTGCCGGTAATCCAGCATGCCGGACAGCGCCTCGGCGGCGTGACGGGTGGCCTGCTGCCGGTCGAAGTCCGAGAGCGAGGCGAGCCCATCCGGGACGATGGGAATCCCCAGCGGGCGGCCGTGGGGATGGCCGGGAGTGAAGAGGGCCACGTCGACCCGCTCGTGCAGCAGAGCCCGGCGCTCAGCGCGGCGCGCGTCCTCGATGGGGTTCGTCCAGAAGGACTCGGCGGCGTAGCCGGCGAGGTCTCCCTTGCGATCCACCAGGATGGCGGGGATCCCCTGGAGCAGGAGCTGCTCCACGATGTTGAGCGCGAGCGTCGTCTTGCCACTACCGGAGCCGCCGAGGAACGCGGAGTGCCGGGTCATCTCATCGGGCGTAAAGAGGACGGGCTCGCGCAGCAGGCTGTCCACCTCGCCGATGCGGATCGGCTCGCGCTTGCGCGGAGGGGCGGGAGGGCTGGCTACCACGGGCGCGGAGACGGGCGGCTCGGAGCGGGGCGCGGGCCGGGGGGCCTCGGACACGGAGACTGGGGGCACACCGAAGGGAGGTGTGATGGCCTGGGGCGGCGGCGTGGGAGCGAGCCGGGTCCGCGCGGCGGCGGGGCTCCCAGCGGAACGTAGGTGCTCCAGGTCGAGGATGTCGCGCAGCGGCTTGAGCTGGGTGAGGGGCCGAGCCGTGTGCAGCCAGGTGGCGAAGTCGGGACGCGACTCGTTGTGTTGGCGGAACTCGCGCAGAGCGACCAGGGTGCGGCAGTCGCTGTCCTCCAGCACCGCACGGCGTCCCCCCTTGCTGATGAGCTTGCCGAGCTCGATTGCGGTGGTGGCCTTTGGGTTGCTCGGGAAGTCGCTGGTGCGCACGACCACGGGCGTGATGCCCCCCTTGGCCTGCTTCCGGGCCATCTCGATCTGGTTCGCGAGCCCTCCGCGCTGGGTGCCCTTGTTGCACAGCGTCACGCGCAGTCGCTGCGCTCCCGGGGACACGTCCACGTGGACGGCCTCTCCCTCGGTGCGGACGTCGAAGCGGTGGCCGGTGTCCAGCTCGTCCACGCTCGCCCGGAGGGCCCAGACGAGGAGCTCGGCGAGCTGCGCGTCCTCCTCGGGCGGTGGCGTGGAGTGCGTAGAGCGGAAGTCGTTCCACGCCTGGTCCAGCTCCAGCCTCTTCTTCTCCGTCTCCCCCGTCATGGAATGGGCGCTCTGCGGGGCCTTGTCGTCCTGCAGGGGGAATCGCTCTGGCGGCGCCCCGTCACGGATGGCCCGTTCACGCCAGCGCCGGCACGCATCGAGCACCTCGCGCGTGCTCAAGCCGGAGAGCGCCTCGAAGCCCTCGTGGGGGAAGGGGTAGGTGGGCTCGGACGGGTCGAAGGGCGCGTCCTCCACCGAGTACAGGTGCTCCAGGCGGCGCTCGGTGATGAGCCGTGCCTCCTCGGCCGTGCGCAGGTGCCCCAGTTTGATGGTGTCCGGATCGCGCTCGATGCGGTCCAGGATGGACTTTGTGAGGTGGCCGCGCAGGCCCGCCCAGAAGTTGTGCAGGCAGCTGATGACGATGACGGACGAGGGCGCGCGCTCCGCGAAATCACAGAGCATGTGCATGGCCCGCCGGAAGGACTGCGGATTGGCCGCCTCGACGTCGTCGAAGCCCTCGAGCTGGTCCACGCACAGCACGAGTGACTGGCTGAGCGCCGCCGCGAGTCGGCCCAGGTGCTCCACCATCTCCTGGGGGTGGTTATCATGGATGCGCGGCACCAGCCCGCCGAGCACCTTGCGATCGTTGTCGGACAAGTCCTCGCAGCGCAGGTACTTGAGGACGCGACCGCGGATGCGCGTGTCCTCGCGCTGGAGGAAGAGGAGCGCGCGCAGTAGGTCCAGGTCGAGCTTCTTGAAGCGTGGTTGCTTCTGGAGATCGTCCGCGGCGAACTCCACCAGCTTGGGAATCTCCTCGGCATCCGCCTCGGGGTCCGCGAGCATGGCGGCCACCGGGCCGCACTGGGAGAGTAGCGCGTCGGAGAGCTTCTGCAGGCCGGAGCGGGACTCGGTGGGCTCGCGGTAGGGCTGGTCGAGCGAGTCGATGAGGTTGGAAAGGACGTAGCGCCCGTAGTTGGACGTGGACGTCGTCATCTGCATGTAGCCCACGAAGCCGAGCGAGTTCGCATGGGCCATGGCGCGGAAGGCGCGCAGCAGGTGCGTCTTGCCGCAGCCCGAGTCGCCGAGCAGCAGCAGGATGCGCCCCGAGTCCAGTCCGGGCGGAGTCGTGGCGCGCTGGAGCAGGCGCTCAAAGGAGGTGCGAGCCTCCTGGTGCACCGTCTCCACGTCGAAGGGATCCTCCCGCCAGAGCTCGTGGCGGTGCTGGATGGAGTGAAAGACCTCGGTGCGGTCCGACAGGAAGGCGGCGAGGCGGAGATCGGTCTGGGTCATCGGCTATACCCCGGGTGACTGACGAGCAGTGGCGCGTTACAGGGCGATGAAGTGGAAGGTGGCGCCGAGGTGGCGGATCTCCGAGGTGGCGACATCCGATGGATCCATCAGCTCGACCATGTCTGCGCGGCTCAGGGACAGGAGGCGCTTCTGGTTGGCCTCGACGAGCCGGTTCTTGAAGGACTGCTCGTCCAGGCCGTGCTCGCGCATGGCGCGCCAGACATGCGAGATGAATACCCGGTCCTCCCCGAAGCGGCCGGTGGCCGAGTTGCGCGCGGTGTGCAGCACGCGCTCGACGAAGGCGGGGAGGCCGTCCTTGGTGGGGCGGGGGGCGGGCGCGGAGTCGCGAGAGGGCGCGGAGGAAGGAAGGGGCTCTGCGGTGGGGAGGAGCCAGGACTGGAAGGCGGCGAGGCGGAGGCTCTCCGCTTCCGTGCGGCGCGCGCCGACGCTCCGGGCCGCGAGCTGCTCCATGGCCTGCGAGGGCTTCACCTCGCGTGAGGCCTGGAGCACCTTGCCAAGCAGGAAGGACTGCACGGCGGCCAGGGTGAAGGGCTTGTCCGTCTCGACGCTGAGTTGCTTCCAGCACAGCTCGTCACGCACTTGGGCGAGGCTCCGGGTGCCGACCCCGTCGAGCCCGAGCTGCTTCTGCACGAGCACCGCGCGCAGGCCGCTGGCGGTGCCGAGTTGCTTCAGGTTGGCGTGGGAGGCGGGCAGTCCCAGCGCGCGCGCCGTCAGGTAGGTGAGCCGCAGCTTCTTCCAGGTGAGCCCCTTGGGCAGACGCTGCTCCCCGATGAACTCCAGCGCCTTGGCGCGTCCCTCGCGGGTAAGGACCAGGCCCTTGCGCGCCGTCTGCTGGACGAGCCCGCCGGACTCGAGCGCCGCGAGCGTCTCGTCGAGCTGCGTGCTCCACTCGCCGCTGCTCCAGCGGTGCTCGGCGAAGGGTTTGAGCGCGCGGGACACGTCACCGCGCGCGCCCTTCCCCTCCGCACGGGTCAACATCCACACGAGCACCAGCTCTCCGAGGCGAGACACCTCATTCCCCTCCATCTGTTTCCTCCATGTGCCGCGCGGATCCACTCGCGGCGTCACTCCGTTGTGAGATGACTTCCCGGATGGTGTCACGGATTTGCTCCAGCCGCGCAACCACATCGTTGGCGAGGAAGCGTAGCACCAGGTAGCCGTGCTGTTGCAGGGCGAGGTCCTTGCGCCTGTCCCGCCGGTAGGCGGTCGCATCCTGGAAGTGATAGTAGCCGTCGATCTCGATGGCCACGCGCAGCTGGCGCGAGAGGAAGTCCACCTCCACCGGCCGGTTGTTGATCCGGAACCCGGCCCGCTCGTTGTTCTCGAAGAGGCCCTGGGTATCAGGAAGCGAGTCGAGCAACTGGCGCAGGAAGCGCTCGGCGCTGCTGCGGGCACGATCCGCGGCCTCGGGCCCGCGGGTGGCGGTCTCCTGCTCGCGGGCCGCCTGGGCGTAGTGGCTCAGCACCTCGTCTGGAACCCCCTCGGCCACCAGCCGGGCGAGCGACCCAGAGAGGGCCCCCGTCGCGCTGACGCCGAGCGCCTCCAGCTTGCGATTCACCTGCTCGGGCGAGGGGGCCTGCAACTCCAGCAGGCCCTCTCGCACGAGGGCCCGAGCCTGGCTCTCGGCGGCCCGTAGATAAGTGTCGAGCGCGGGCCGCTCCACCTGTAGGGCCACGACGAGCGAAGGCACGGCATCACAGAGCCTGGTGGCCACTCGAGCCGCATGGGCGAGCCATTTGGGGCCGGAACCGGAGAGCAGGAGCGCTGGGGCCGTGCCCGCCGGGACAAGCGCGTGCAGCGCCGCGAGCGCGCGGATGGAGTCCCGCTCACAGGCCTCGAACACAGCGTCGAGAGGCTCCCGGGAATTGTGGACAACTTGTGGTTGGAGCAGGCACCTGCACGCGGCGGAGACATCGCCGCTGGGAAGGGAGGGGAACAGCTCGTGGAGGAGGACGCCTCGCTCGTGCGCTGTTTTTCCCTCTAAACGTGAGAGCAACTCGCCCGGGGGAGGCCCGCGGCGGTGCCCAGGAAGTCCGCTGCATCGGCCTCGAGGTTCCGGGAGCGGGTGAGGACCGCTGTCCACTCGCGGATGACCTTGGCCTCGCTCACGTCGCGCGAGACACAGAGGGCCTGGTGGCGCGAGTCGAGCCAGTTGCGCCAGAGAGACATGGTGCCACCGGGAGGGCCGGTGAGCACGGAGAGCGTGGGGATGCCCTGTTTGCGTCGGCGCTGGTGCCGTTCCAGCTCGTGCAGGGCGAAGGCGTTGCTCCGGGTGTTGTCTCTGGCGAGGGGCACGGACCCGAGCGTCCTTGAAATCGAGGCACTGCATCAAGGGGGGCCACCCCCGCCGGGTTGGTGGTATGTCAACCGCGTCACCTGGAATCTCCCCCACCCCGGTGCTTTTTCTCTCGCGCGCCCGCCTCCGGGCGTCTACTCGCAGGGCAGGGCTGGCTCGCGCGGCACGCTGAGCGAGAGCCGTTCGACACCGAGCCGCTCGACCTGGGGATGCTCTAGGCTCCGAGGTCGGCACGTGCTCCCGAGTCCTGAGGCCTCGGGGGGCGGCACATGGATGGCCCGTATCGTGAGGAGTCAGGAGCGCTCTGGTAACATACCGGGTTGGCATGGCCAGCGACATCATCGACTTCCAGGCGGAACGGGGACGCCACGAGTCACTGCTCGGACGAGCGGACGTGATGGCCGAGCTGAATGCGCTCCTGTTGGGCGGTGCGTCACGCGGGTGGGTGCTGGTCAAGGGCGGGCCTGGGATGGGCAAGAGCGCGCTGCTGGCCGAGTGGTTGACGCAGCGGGAGCGCGCGGGGCTGCCGGTGCCGCCGCACCACTTCCTCCGGCGCGGCGTGGAGGACTGGGACCGGCCCGAGGTGGTGAAGCGCAACCTCGTGGCGCAGGTGGAGAATCTGTACCCCGAGCTGGCCGACTCGACGGCCCGGCCCGAGTCGCGCCTGCGGGAGCTGTTGCAGCGGGTCTCGGACCAGAGGCTGAAGCCCCGCAACGAGCGGCTGGTGCTGGTGGTGGATGGTCTCGACGAGGTCGAAGGGGAGTCGGACGGCTCCAACCCACTGACTCGCTTCCTGCCGCATGTGTTGCCATCCGGGGTGAAATTCCTGTGTGCATCGAAGCCCACGTACCCGAACCTGAGCTGGCTGGAAGCGCGGGAGGGCGTTCGCACCATCGACTTGGATGGCGAGCGGTGGGCAGGTTCGAACAAGAACGTGGTGCGCCAGTACTGGGAGCACGTGGCGCCCCGGTTCTTGCCTCCGCTGGCACCGGCCTTCGTGAAAGAGGCCGTGCAGCGGGCCGAAGGCAACGTGCTCTACGCGGTGAAGTTGGCGGAGTGGTTGCAGGAGCAGCCCGTGGAGAAGCGATGGACCGAGCTGCTGCCGCGGGGTCTGGAAGCGCTGCTCGATGAGAACTGGGTGCGAATCCAGCAACTGCCCGGTGAGCTCCGCAAGCTGGTGATCGAGGGCCTGGGCGTGGTGGCGGTGGCGCGCGAGGCGCTGCCATTGTCGCTCCTCGCGGCGGTGGCCCAGTGGAAGGACTGGGAGGACGGTGAGCGCTTCCTGCGTGTGGCGCGCTCGTTTCTCCTCGAGGAGTCGGGGCACGAGAGAGGCGAGAAGGCTTGGCGGCCCTTCCACGAATCCTTCCGGAGCTTCATCCTGTCGAAGCTTGGCCGCGAGCGGGTGCGGGAGGTGCACCGGCGACTGGCGGAATACCTGTGCCGGCCGCCGGGAGAGAGCTCTGACCGGGGCTTTCGCTGGAGCTATGCCTTGCGCCATGGCGTGACGCATTGGCTGACAATCGACAGATGGGAGCAGGCGCTCGGGCTCTTCACGCACCTCGGCTACCTCGCGGAGAAGTGCCGGGTGGCTGGAGTTCTCTCGCTCGAGGATGCGTTGCTGGAGGCAACGGTGGCGGGCCCCGAGGACGAGCGGGAGATTCCCAGAGCCCTTCTTCGTGCCGTCCAGGCCGAGTCACATCATTTGAGGACGGAGCCAGGGTCGCTGCCCCTGCTTGTCTACAATCGGCTGCGCTCCTCGGGGTGGGCGAAAACGCGGATTGAAAAGACGTTGTGCTTTCCAGACGGGTTGCCCGCGCTTCGTCTGCGGCATCCCGTGAAGACAGGAGGGAATGCGCGCACGCTAGAGGGCCACGAGGCGGGTGTGAATGGGTGCGTGGTGACGCCAGACGGGCGGCACGTGGTGTCGGCGTCCGATGATGGCTCGTTGAAGGTGTGGGAACTGGAGACGGGGCGGGTGGTGGCCACGCTGGAAGGCCACGGGGCGGGTGTGAATGGGTGCGTGGTGACGCCGGACGGTCGGCACGTGGTCTCTGTGTCCTGGAACAAGACGAAGGTGTGGGAACTGGAGACGGGGCGGGAGGTGGCCACGCTGGAGGGCCACGAGGCGTTTGTACAGGGTTGCGCGGTGACGCCGGATGGTCGGCACGTGGTGTCCGCGTCCGAGGACGGCACGTTGACAGTGTGGGCGTGGGAGACGGGGCGGGAGGTAGTCACACTGAAGGGCCACTAGGCGAGTGTGACGGGGTGTGCGGTGACGCCGGACGGGCGGCACGTGGTCTCGGCC
>NZ_DASVWK010000109.1:0-4554 GCF_036389735.1 Archangium sp.
CCTCGGCCTTGGCGGGGTCGGCGGACACGAAGGCATCCAGCGCCTTCTTCACCTGCTGGAGGGCCAGCTCCGAGAGCCGGGGGATGTCCACGTAGGGCTTGAGCGGAGGCACCTGGTTGAGGTCCTTGGTGCGCTCGGCGATGTTCACCGCCAGGTCGCCAATGCGCTCCAGGTCCGTGACAATCTTGAGCGCGGTGGTGATGAGGCGCAGGTCGCTCGCCGCCGGCTGGCGCAGGGCGAGGATGCGGCGGCACGCCTCGTCGATCTCCACCTCCAGGCGGTTGACCTCCTTGTCGCCGGAAGTCACTTCCTCGGCCAGGGGCGTGTCGCGCTCCATGAGCGCGCGCATGCTGTCGGCGATGAGCGCCTCCACCTTGGCGCCCATGGCCAGCAGCTTCTCGCGCAGCTCGCGCAGGTCCGCCTCGAACGCCTTGTCGGTATGCACTGACGGCATGTGTTCGCTTCCCCCGGCCCTCAGCCGAACTTCCCGGTGACGTAGTCTTCGGTGCGCCGCTCACGCGGGTTGGTGAAGATCTGCTCCGTGGCGCCGCATTCCACCAACTCTCCCATGTAGAAGAAAGCCGTCCGGTCACTCACCCGCGCGGCCTGCTGCATGTTGTGGGTGACGATGGCGATGGTGTAGCGCTCCTTCAGCTCGTGGATGAGCTCCTCGATCTTCGCCGTGGCGATGGGATCCAGGGCGCTGGCGGGCTCGTCCATGAGGAGCACCTCGGGCTCCACGGCCAGGGCGCGCGCGATGCACAGGCGCTGCTGCTGGCCGCCAGACAGGCTCAAGGCGCTGTCGTCGAGGCGGTCCTTCACCTCGTCCCAGAGGGCCGCGCTCTTGAGCGACTTCTCCACCCGCGCGGCGAGGTCCATCTTGTCCTTCATGCCCCCCACGCGCAGGCCGTAGGCCACGTTCTCGAACATCGTCTTCGGGAAGGGGTTGGACTTCTGGAAGACCATGCCCACGCGGCGGCGCAGGTCCACCACGTCCACGTTCCGGTCGTGGATGCTGTGCCCGTCCAGCAGCACGGTGCCCTCGTGATTGGAGCCCGGAATGAGGTCGTTCATCCGGTTGAGCGAGCGCAGGAAGGTGGACTTGCCGCAACCGGACGGGCCGATCAGCGCCGTCACCCGGTGCTCGGGCAGGGTGAGGCTCACCGACTTCACGGCCACCTTGTTGCCATAGCGGAGGGTGAGCTCACGCGCCTCCATCTTGATGCGCGTGGGAGCAGTGGGGGAGAGGGGAGACATGGCTCGGGGTCAGTGGCCGCCAGCGGCGCGGCGACGGGTGCGGGCGCGGATGAGCACCGCGACGAGGTTGAGGGCGAAGGTGAGCGCGAGCAGCACCAGCACCGTGGCGTACAACAGGGGGCGCGTGGCCTCCACATCCGGTGACTGCGTGGCCAGCACGTAGGTGTGGTAGCCCAGGTGCATGAACTGGGAGTTCAGCTTGTTGGGCAGGTCGGGGAGGAAGTAGGCGGCGCCGGTGAAGAGGATGGGCGCTACCTCGCCCGCGCCGCGCGACACCGCCAGCACGGCGCCGGTGAGGATGCCCGGCAGCGCGCCTGGCAGCACCACCCGCGCCAGCGTCTGGGACCGGGTGGCCCCCAGCGCGAGGCTCGCCGTGCGGTGGTCCATCGGCACCGCGCGCAGCGCCTCCTCGGTGGAGACGATGACGACCGGCAGTGTCAGCACCGCCAGGGTGAGCGAGGCCCAGAGGATGCCCGGCTGGCCCCAGTGCAGCTCCTGGTAGCCCAGCAGCCGGTCCATGCTGCCGCCCACGAAGTGGATGAAGAAGCCCAGGCCGAAGAGGCCGAACACGATGGAGGGCACTCCCGCCAGGTTGACCACCGCCACCCGCACCCAGGCCGCCAGGCGCGAGTTCGGAAGCGCATATTCGTGCAGGTACACGGCCGTCAGTACTCCCACCGGCATCACCGCCAGTGTCATCAGCAGCGTGAGTACCGCCGTACCATAGAGGGCGGAGAAGATGCCGCCGCCCATCATGCCGTCCGAGGGCGGCTCGCTGAGGAACCGCCAGGAGACCTGTCCCAGGCCGCCGCGGAGCACGTCGACGAGGATGACGGCGAGGATCGCCACGATGAGCAGCGCGGCGAAGCCGGTGAGGGACGTGAGCGCTCCGCCCACGGCCCGGCGCAGGGTGTGCTTCACGCTCCGCCTCCCGTCAGGCGCTTGAGGACCCGCTTCGTCCAGGTGGAGGCCACCATGTTGAGGATGAAGGTGAAGAGGAAGAGCTGCACGCCGATGAAGAACAGGAGCGAGTAGTGCGGGCTGCCCACCACCACCTCGCCCATCTCCGCGGCGATGGTGGCGGACATGGAACGCACCGAGTCCGTGAAGTTCCACGACACGATGGACGCATTGCCCGAGGCCATCAGGACGATCATCGTCTCGCCGATGGCGCGGCCGAAGCCCAGCACGCATGCGGCGAGGATGCCCGGGGCGGCCGCTGGCAGCACCACCTTCCAGGCCGTCTCCCAGGGCGTGGCCCCCAATGCGAGCGACGCCTCGCGGTAGCTGCGCGGCACCGCCGTCAGTGCGTCCTCGGACACCGTGAAGATGACGGGGACGATCGCCAGCGCCAGCGCCAGGCCCGCCACCACCGCGTTGAGCCGCGTGGGGAAGCCGAGCGTGTCCTGGAGGAAGGTGGCCATCACCATCAGCGCGAAGAAACCGAGCACCACCGAGGGAATACCCGCCAGCAACTCGATGGTGGGCTTGAGGATTTCGCGCAGCCGCCGGGGCGCGAACTCGGCGGCGAACAGCGCACCCGCCACCCCCACCGGCACCGCCACCGCCATGGACACCAGCGTCGTCTTCAACGTGCCGATGAAGAGCGGAATCATGCTCACCTTCGGCACATTGGACACCGGCTGCCACACGAAGGCCGCCGGCCTGCCCGCGCGCACCACCTGCGGCAGGAACATCTTGGACAGGCTGGCCTCCTCGCGCGCGTGGGCCTCGAGGAAGATCGCCAGCGCCTCCTTCGCGATGAAGACCAGGATGAGAACCAGCGCCGCGATCCCCGTGAAGGCCGTCGCCGTGATGACTCCGGCGATGACCTTCTCCCGAAGCTGCCTGCGCCGCGCGATGGAGGACAGCCTCGGCGCCACCGGTGTTGCCGTTTCCATGAGACCCTGACCCTGCATACTCAATTGTCTATCCATCTTGTGCTCGGGTCCGGTGTGACATTCTCGTGAAGCGGCATGGCCTCGGGTACTACTTCACCGGGAAGTAGCCGACCTTCGTGACGACCGCCTGACCCTCGGGGGACAAGGCGAAGTCGATGAAGGCCTTGGCCTCACCGGCGGGCTTGTTGCGCAGGTAGAAGTAGAGATCGCGCGAGAGCGGGTACTTGCCGCTCTTGATGTTCTCCGCGCTGGGCGCGATGGCCTCGTTGCCCTTCTTGATCTTCAGCTCCTTGATGCCCTTGGCATAGGCGGAGCCGCCGTAGCCGATGCCGTTCTTCTCCTTGGAGACGGCGTTCACCACCGCCGCGGTGCCGGGCAGCGTCTGGGCGCTGGAGGTGTAGTCGTCCCCGTTGAGGAGGTTGTCCTTCACGAACACGTAGGTGCCCGAGGAGTTCTCCCGCGAGTAGACGACGATGGGGGCATCCGCGCCGCCCACTTCCTTCCAGTTGGTGATGTCGCCCAGGTAGATGCCCTGGAGCTGCTCCTGGGTGAGGGCCTCCACCTTGTTGGACTCGTTGACGTAGAAGGTCACGCCGTCCTTGGCCACCGCGATCTCCGTGCCGGTGGTGTTGAAGCGGGTGCGCAGCTTCTCGCCCTCGGCGTCCTTCATGGGGCGGCTGGACATGGCGATGTCCGTGGTGCCGTTGATGAGGGCCGACAGGCCCACGCCCGAGCCTCCACCCGTCACCTGGAGCCGGGTGGTGGGGGTCTTCTTCATGAACTCCTCGGCCCAGCGCTGGCCGAGGATGACCATGGTGTCCGAGCCCTTGACGGTGACGGTGCCCGCGTGGGCGGCCACCGGGAGGGCCAGCAGCAGCACCGCGGCGATCGAGGCAATGAAGTTCTTCATGTTGGGAGGTCTCCTGGGAAAGGGGGAGGACTGGCTAGAAGCGGGCCTGGAACTGGACGGTGAGCAGGTTGTCGTGCGGGTCGGTCACACCCTCGACGAGCTCCGTCATGGGCAGCTCGTAGGTCACCGAGGCCTTCAGGTACTCGCCGAAGTAGTGGATGGCGGTGGCACCGAGGGTGGCGGTGGGATTGGTGTTCGCCGGACGATCCGAGCCGGGCGCCGCGGCGGCGGCCGGGGTGCCGTTGGCCGGATCGAAGTAGTCGTAGCGGATGGCCAGGGCGTTGTTCAGGCCGAGGTTCTGCACCAGCAGCGCATACCAGCCACTGGCCGGGCGGCCGAGTTGCTCGGCGCCGTTGCTCAGGTAGGTCTTGCCTTTGATGTACTCGCCCTTGAGGGCGGTGGCCCCGAAGGGCAGGACGTCCAGATAGAGCTGGAGGTCCGCGCCGACGCGGCTGCGCTCGTAGGCGCGGCGGAAGGCGTCCGTGG
>NZ_DASVWK010000110.1:0-5302 GCF_036389735.1 Archangium sp.
CCGAGGAGCTGGTGCGGCTGCTGCCCTCCTTCAAGCGGCTGGGTGCCCCCGTCATCGCCATCACGGGTGACGCGGAGAGCGCCCTGGCCCGAGGCGCGGACGTGGTGCTGGACATCGGCCGCATCGAGGAGGCCTGCCCCATGGGCCTGGTGCCCACCGCCTCCACCGCCGCGCTGCACGCCATCGGTGACGCGCTCGCCATGGCGGTGCTGCGCGCCCGGCCTTTCGGCTCCGCCGAGTACGCCCTGCTCCACCCCGGCGGGAAGATTGGCCGCTCCGTCATGCGCGTCTTCGAGCTGATGCGCTCCGGCCCCGCCAACCCCGTCGTCCGCGAGTCCGCGAAGCTCTCCGAGGCCGTGGTGGTGATGACCAACACCCCGGGCCGTCCGGGCGCCACCAACGTCGTCGACCGCCAGGGCCTGCTCGTGGGCATCTTCACGGACGGCGACTTGCGCCGGCTCGTCGAGCGCGGGGAGACCGACTTCCAGAAGCCCATCCGCGAGGTCATGGGCAAGCGGCCCCGCTGCGTGGGCCCCGAGGTGCTGGTGCTCGAGGCCACCCGGCTCATGCGCGAGTTCCGCGTGGACCAGTTGCCCGTGGTCGACGCCGAGGGCAAGTCCGTGGGTCTGCTCGACGTCCAGGACCTGTTGGCCGCGCGGTCCTTCTAGACCATTTCGTCGGGCAAGAGCGTGCGCAGCAGCTCGTCATCGGGGCTGAGCGGGCGCCAGCCGGGCGGCGGCGGCGCGGCGCGGAGCGCGGCCCTGGCCTGCCGGACACGCTCCTTATGCGTTTCCGGGGTGTAGGCGGACCATGACCCGAGCGCCTCGGCGACATTGAAACGGTTGGCGTCGTCCAGCACGGCTGGCCAACCCTCAGGGAGACTCTGGGACAACAGGCGCACGAGCACATCGCGCACAAAGCGAGTGACCTGGTTGCGCTGCTCCGCCTCGGCGAGCAACCCGCTCAACACCTGCACCCCGGCGACGTCGTCCTCGCCAAGCTCCTCGGCCAGTGCATACAACGGGACAGCGGGGCGGGCCTCGGCGAAGGCGGTGAGCGAATCATAACCACGCTCGCGGACTCGCTCATACAGGCGCACCTTCCAGGAGCCCCGCCAGGAGCTCCCGTCGGTCATTGCCCTCTCCAGGGGGTGAAGTTCATCGGGAGACCGTAGTCCTTCATCCGCTTCGCGACGAGCTTCAGGATCTCGTTCCGCGTCAACATCCGGCCAGCTTCAGCCTCGGCCTCGTGCAGCGCCTCCATGATCATCCGGTTCCATTCGCCCGCCCATGTGCGACCGAGGCGCCAGTCGCCCCCCCCATGGATGGCCTCGTGGCTTGCCCGCTCCATTTTGACGCAGAACTGGTCGATGCTCATTTCACCGGTGAAGCCGCGCTTCTCGAACCACTCGCGCTGCTCTCGTGGCAGGACGTGATGCTGCGGTGACTCGGCCATGCCAGCCCCTGCTCTGTCCGTCACACGCATGCCTCGCACCTCGGGCCCGTCGCCGAGCGCGTCGCGCACGCCCCGCGGCAGCTCCTGGTCTGATTCGGACATCATCACCTGGCCGGCGTGAATCCGAACAGCGGCGCTGACAACGGGAATGGAGAGGACGCCCGCCCGCACGAGCTGGCGCACCATCTCCACCCACTCGGCGGAGACCACCATCTGCGTGCCCATCATCACGCCGTTGGAGCCCACCACGAGGCCCACGCCGAGCGTGGCGGGAGCGGCTGGCGGCAGCCGGAGCAGTGCCACCTTCATCGCCGAGGCCGTGGTGAGCATCTCGATGAGATCCTTCACCACCAGCATCTTCTCGAACTGCTCCGCCGCCACGCGCACGGCCTCACGGGTTGCAGCGAAGTCGCCGGTAAGGTGGCCTATCAGCGCGGGGAGGTCGGTCGCCGTAGCCTCGACCTGCCCTGGTTCCAGAGAGGCAAGCGCCGTCATGGCGGGCTTGAGCATCATCTGCAAGCGGTCCATCTGCCGGAACAGCCGCTCCACGCTGTAGTAGGGGCACTGCTGGAGTACGACGTCGGAGAGGTGCAGGAAGTCGAGCCATACGGCGAGCAGGATGGAGCCCAACATGGCGGCTTCGAGCCGTGGGCCGGTGAGGCGCAGGAGAGCGAGCTGCATATCCGGGTCATCCACCTCCGAGGCCGTGTTGGACAGCCTGGTGACCGCAGCGAGTTCGGCGTCAATCCATCGCAGTTGCTGAACGCCATAATCGACGAAGGGGATGAACAGGTCCGCGTGTCGGCCAGCAATGCCTGGTTTGCTGGTCTTGAGTCTGGAGAGTTCGCCGGCGATACGGCGGGTGGAGCCCGACACGTCGAGAACAGCACTGAAGACCGCCTGACGGGCCTGTGTGGCACTCCGCCGCGCAGGCCCTTCGGCCAACGCGGGCCCGTCAGGCTCGCGCGGTGTGGAGCGCAGGTTCATCCCCCCGCCATACGGTGGTGTCTGTGACGCACAGCCGGTGGAGAGCAGGACCATGGCGAGCAGCAGCACCGCCCATGAGGCCCGCGGCGAGTCAGCGTGCATTCTCCACCCCCAGGCCCACGAAGCGACCGCACCCAAGGGCACGGAGACAATAAGTGAGCAGGCCTGGTCTTACTGGTTCAACTTGGCCTGGAGGGAGGCCTGGGCCGCGTAGTCCGGCGCCGAGGCCGCCAGCTTCGTCCAGAGCGCCTTCGCGCCCTTCACGTCGCCCTTGGCCTTCAGCGTCTCGCCGAGTTGATCCACCGCCGCCGGCTCCGAGCCCACCGCCACGCTCCAGATCCTGTCCGCCGTGGGCTTGCCCAGGCCGATCAGCGTCCACGCCATCCCCGCCTTCACCCGGCCGTCCGGACGCAGCGGCATCACCTGCCGGTACGCCGCCAGCGCCTCGTCGAAGCGACCCTTCGCCAGCAACTCCTCGGCCTGCTCCACCGTCTTGGTGAGCTGGGCCTCGAGCTCCGGTGTGCGCTCGACGTTCTGCATCGCCTGGATCGTCTCCTGCGACAGCGCGGGCGCTCCGGTGTCTCCGCCACCCGCCATCGGCCCACCCGCGCCGGCCATCGGGCCCTGCGCCATCATCGTCGGCTGCTTCGGCGTGAGGTCCAGCTTCGAGGCCCGGATGCGCCGGTCCTCCGCGCGCGAGGCCACCCACTTCTTCATCCCACCGGCCTTCAGCGCCTCGTCCGACATGCGGCTCAGCTTGCGCGCCAGCGGCGCCCGCGCCGAGTCCGGATGCGCCGCGAGGAAGGCCTCGAAGCCCTCGTGCGCCGTCCGCAGCGCCTTCACGTCCTCGCCCCGCGTCTCGTACAGCAGCGCCGAGCGCCCGAAGAGCGCGTCCGCGTACGAGGGCGCCACCGTCAGCACCCGCTCGTACACCCCCAGCGCGTCCTCCGGGTTGTTGGACAGGAGCAGCGCGTTGGCGCGCATCGACTCCACCTCCAGCACCGGCTCCAGCGCCGCGCGCGCACAGGCCACCGCTCCCGCCGTGTCGCCCTTCTTCGCGCGCTCCGCGGCCGTTGCCCCCATGGACTCCACCGGCGTCTGCTCCGTGAAGCCACAGTTGGCGTCCGCCGCGCTCGGCACCGCGCCCTTCCCCAGCTTCTTGCGCTGGGCCAGGAAGAACTCGCGCGTGGCCATCGCCTTCTCCTCCGCCTGGAGGAAGTAGAGGATGGCCTCTCCCGGCCGGCCGTTCGTGTAGTAGAGCTTGCCGAGCGACGAGGCGATCTCGAACGTCTTCTCCCGCTCGCGCAGGCCCTGCATGCTGTCGAGCTGCTGGAGCAACTCCTCCGCGGTGGGCGGCGCCCGGCCCGTCGTCGGCGGGTGGCCCTCCGGCGTCCCCTCTCCGAAGTTGGGGTGCCCCTCGGGCATCGCGCCCATGCTCCCGGGAGAGGCCGGGGCGGCGGCCGAGGGCTGGGCCTCCGAGCCGAGAGGCGGGTGACCGGCGGGCAGGTTGGTGGGCTCGGCGGCGAGCAGGGCCGCGGCCGTCAAGGCGAGGGAGAGGGTCATCACTCGTTTACCAGGCAAAGGGTTTCGGGCCACTGGGTGGCCATGCACCGGCGCACGTCCTGAGGAGCGAGCTGGGTGAGCAGCTCCTTCACCGTCAGGCCCAGCACCGGGTGCTCCGCGTGGGGGGCGACCTCGGCCAGGGGCTCCAGCGCGAAGCGACGTTTGTGCAGCTCCAGGTGGGGCACCTGGAGGTTGGGATCCGCCACCACCTCACCCTCCCAGAGGAGGATGTCCAGGTCGATGGGGCGAGGACCCCAGCGAGGGCCTCCCTGATGCCGACCGAGATCCTTCTCGATGTGCTTCAGGATGGAGAGCAGCCGCTGGGGAGGCAGCGCGCACTCCAGCGCGACCACGGCGTTGAGGTAGCGCGGTTGAGGAGGGCCCACGGGAGCGCTCTCGAACAGGGAGGAGCAGCGCAGCACCGCTACTGCATCGATGCGTGACATCGCCTCCAGGGCGGAGACGAGTTGGGCTTCACGGTCTCCCTGGTTGGAGCCCAGCCCGACGTAGACGGTGGCGCTCAAGGCCCCATCTCAACAGGATTGGCCAGGGTCCCGATTCCCTCGATCTCCACCTCCACCGTATCCCCAGCGACCAGCCGGCCCACGCCCGAGGGAGTCCCCGTGCTGATGAGGTCGCCTGGCAGGAGGGTCATGATGTGGGAGATGAAGGACACCAGGCGGGCGGGGTTGAAGACCATGTCCGAGGTACGGCTGTCCTGGCGCACCTGCCCGTTCACCCGGCAGAGGATGCGCAGGTCCGCCGGGGACAGTCCGGTGACGATCCACGGCCCGGTGCAGGCGAAGGTGTCGTAGCTCTTGGCGCGGGTGTGCTGCACCTCGCGGCGCTGGATGTCACGCGCCGTCACGTCGTTGATGCAGGTGAGGCCCCAGATGGCGCGGGCGGCGGTGGCCTCGTCCACGTTCTTCAGGCGCTCGCCGATGAGCAGACCCAGCTCCGCCTCGTACTGCACGTCCTGGCTCACCGGGGGAAGCTGGATGGGCGAGCGGTGCGCGTTGAGCGCGGTGGAGGGCTTCATGAAGATGAGGGGCTCGGGCGGGACGGGCTTGCCCATCTCCTCGGCGTGCTTGCGGTAGTTCTGCCCGATGCACACCACCTTCGAGGCCTCCGAGGGCACCAGCAGCCTCACCGCGCTCAGCGCCACCCGCCGGCCCGTGTCCTCTCCGCCCGCCCACGGCGCGCCGGAGAGCACCACCACCTGCTCACCCTCGATGCGGCCGAACCGGGCACCGCCCTCATCCTGGAACCGGCAATAACGCGTCGTCATGACGTCCTC
>NZ_DASVWK010000111.1:0-2819 GCF_036389735.1 Archangium sp.
CGAGAGGCCCTGCGCCGCTGGAACTTCTCCGCCGTCTGGACGAGCCCCTTGAGCCGCGCGAGCGAGACGAGCGCCCTGGCCGGCTACGGGGAAGTGGCCGAGCTGCGCGCGGACCTGATGGAGTGGGACTACGGCACCTTCGAGGGCAAGACGAAGGACGAGATCCGCGCCACCAGTCCGAACTGGACGCTGTGGACCGACGGCGTGCCGTGCGGTGAGACGGCTCGGGACGTGGGCGCGCGCGCGGACCGCGTCATCTCCGAGGCCCGCTCCGTGGAGGGCAACGTGCTCGTCTTCGCCCACGGCCACCTGCTGCGGGTGCTCACCGCGCGCTGGCTGGGGTTGCCCCCCACCGAGGGACGCCTCTTCACGCTGGGCACCGCCTCCATCAGCGTGCTCGGCTTCGACAGCGACGGGGACCAGCCCGTCCTCCAGCTCTGGAACGACACCACCCACCTGCGCGGCTGAGCATGAGTCCCTTCCGGCGCCGTCTCCTTCCCGCCATCTTCCTGCTGTCGCTCGCCCTGGCGAGCTGCCTCTACTCCCAGGGCACCACCCTGCGCTCCGCCTTCCTGAAGGAGCTGGGCACGGACCTCATCCTCCCCGCGTACCAGGAGCTCGACACCCGCTCCGAGGCGCTGGCCGGTGCGCTCGCGACGCTGGAAGCCTCGCCCTCCAGGGCCACCCTCACCGAGGCCCAGTCCGCCTGGCGGACCGTCCGCTTTCCGTGGGGATTCCTGGAGGCCCTCCACCTCGGTCCTTCGGAGGAGTTGCACACGGGCGCCGCCATGAATCAGGTGCCTGGCACGACGGACATCGACACCCTGCTCGCGGGGAATGCACCCCTCGACGAGACCTCCGTCGCTCAACTCGGCGCGAACCTCAAGGGCATGCTGGCCATCGAGTACGTGCTCTTCGACGCGGAGGCCGGCAACGAGGCCGTGCTCTCACGCCTCACCACCGGAGACGCGGGCGCACGCCGCCGGGCGTACTTGAAGGCGCTCGGGGCGGTGCTGCACGCGGATGCCAGGGCCGTGCGCGCCGCCTGGGAGCCCGAGCAGGGCAACTATCTCGCGCAGCTCTCCAACGCGGGGAGCGAGGGGAGCCGGTACGCCACCCAGCAGGAGGCGTTGGACGAGGTGGTCCACCGGCTCATCTCCAGCGTGGAGGAAGCGGAGTTGAAGCTGTCGCCCGAGCTGGAGGCGACGCGGCACGGCGATAACTCGCTGGAGGACCTGGAGAGCACGCTGCGGGGAATGGAATACGTGTGGCACGGGCTGAATGGGGACGGAGGGCTGTCGAGCCTCGTCTCCGCCACCAACAAGAGTCTGGACAAGACGGTTCGTGAGGAGCTCGCGCTGGTGCGCCTGGCCCTGGTGTCCATTCCCCCGCCGCTGCGCACGGCGCTGAGGAACAACCCCGCGTCCGTGGAGAAGACGCGAGCCGCCTTCTCCAACCTCCGAGCCACCCTGGCCACCAAGGTGGTGGCGAACCTGGAAGTCACCCCACCAGCGGCTCCATGAGGCCCTACATGACTGTTCCCAACGCATGGCGCCAGCTTTCGGTCTGGCTCGGAATCAAGCACCCCATCATCCAGGCGCCGATGGCCGGGGGCGGAATCACGACGCCGGAGCTGGTCGCCGCCGTGTCGAACGCGGGCGGGCTGGGCTCCATCGGGGCCGCCTACATGAAGCCCGAGGAGATCGTGCAACTCGCGCGACGGGTGCGTGAGCTCACCGACCGGCCCTACGCCATCAACCTCTTCGCGCCCCAGCCGCCCCCCGGTGACGTCGACCCGAGCCGGATGCTGGCGCTGCTCGCCCGCTACCACCAGGAGCTCGGGCTCCCGCCGCCGACGCCTCCGGCCTCCCCGTTTCCCTCCTTCGAGGAGCAGGTGGACGCCATCGTGGAGAGCGGGGCCCGCGCCTTCAGCTTCACCCTGGGGATTCCGCCCGACGCGGTGCTCGAGCGGCTGAGGGCGCGCAGGGTGGTGCTCATGGGGACCGCCACGACCGTGCGAGAGGCGAAGCTGCTCGAGGAGGCCCGGGTCGACATCATCGTCGCGCAGGGCAGCGAGGCGGGCGGACACCGGGGCACCTTCGCGGAGCCCTTCGAGGCCGGAATGGTGGGCACCCTGGCGCTGGTCCCCCAGGTGGTCGACGCGGTGCGCATCCCGGTGGTGGCGAGCGGAGGCATCATGGACGGGCGGGGGGTCGCCGCCGCGCGCGTGCTCGGGGCCAGTGGAGCGCAGCTCGGCACGGCCTTCCTGACCTGCCCCGAGTCGGGTGCCGCTCCCGCCTACAAGGCGGCGATCCGCGCGGCCCGGGACGACATGACGGTGGTGACCCGAGCCCTCTCCGGTCGCCCGGCGCGAGGCCTCGCCAACACCCTCACGGAGGAGCTGAAGGACCTGGAGGTGCTCCTCCCCTACCCGCTTCAGCACTCGGCCACGAGTCCACTGCGCGGCGCCGCGGCGGCCCAGGGCGACCCCCGCTTCATGACGCTCTGGTCGGGGCAGGCCGCGGCGCTGTCTCGTGCCATTCCCGCCGCGGAGCTGGTGCGGGAGCTGGTCGAGGAGTCCGAGCGCCTCAGGTAGCGTCCGGACGCCCTCGCGGCAGCGTCTCGAGGAAAGCGTTCAGGGCGTCGATGTCGATGGGCTTCACGAAATGGTGGCGGAAACTCGCCGCCCGGCTGCGGTCACGGTTGCCCTCCTGGCCGTAGCCCGTGAGCGCGGCGAAGACGGGGCTCTCCTCCCCCAGCCGCTCCCGGATGCACTCGGCGAGCTCGTACCCATCCATGTCGGGCAAGCCGATGTCGAG
>NZ_DASVWK010000112.1:0-2977 GCF_036389735.1 Archangium sp.
CCCGTGTCTTCATCCAGGGGGGGGGCGGGGTTGCGGTCGAGCGGATCCTCCACCTCGGAGGCCTGCTCGCGGCGCTGGCGGTACTGCTCGCGCACGTAGGCCACCAGCTGATCGAGGTACGAGGAGAGGGGAGGGCAGCGGATGCCGGTACCGTCCAGCAACTCCAGGGTGTTGTGGGAGTTGTAGATGGCGAGGTGGTTGACGTAGCTGAGGGCGGCGCGCTGGGGGCGGGCGAGCTTCTCGAGCACGGGCAGCCGCATCATCACGTCCGCGGCGCGGGCGGACAGGTTGAAGCGGGGCAGCTTCTTGTTGGCCTTCTCGGCGATGGTCTCGTAGACGCGGCGAGCGCTCATCGGGTTGGGGTCCACCAGGTGGAAGGTGCGGCCCACGGCGCGCTCGTCATGGGACAGCGCCCACACGGCCCGCACCACGTAGTCCACCGGCACCACGTTGAGCGGGGCCACGCCGTTGCCGGGCAGGGGCAGCGGCACCACCAGCGGGCTCGTCACCAGGAGGATGCCCAGGTAGTAGGGGCCCTCGAAGCGGTCGATCTCCCCCGTGCGCGAGTCCCCCACCACGCTGCACGGGCGGAAGATGGTGACGGGCAGGGAGGTGCCGGCGCGGTGGACGAGCTTCTCCGCCTGGAACTTGGTCTCCTCGTAGACGTTGCGGAAGCCCTGGCCGCAGTCCAGCTCGTCCTCGGCGATGACGCCCACGCGGTCGCCCGAGACGTGGCAGGAGGAGAAGTGGTTGAAGCGCCGCAGGTGCTCGCAGTCGCGCGCCAGCTCCAGCACGTTGCGCGTACCGTCCACGTTGATGCGCCCGGCGGTCTCCTTGGGCACACCCAGGTAGAAGACGGCGGCCAGGTGGTAGATGTCCGTCACCCGCTCGCACAGCCGCTGGTACTCCTCGCCGGACAGGCCCAGATGCATGTCCACGATGTCGCCGGTGAGCAGCTCCAACGTGGCCCCGCTGCCCTGGAGCCGGGAGGCCACCTGCTGCGCCTCCTTGAGGTGCTTGGGCTGCACCAGGACGTAGACGTGGGCCTTGGGCTCTTCCCGGACGATGTGCTCGACCAGCCGTTTACCGATGAAGCCCGGGAAGCCGGTGACGAAGTACGTCCCGGCCTTGCCTTGGGCTTCCTTGCGCTTCTCGCTCATGGGCGGCGGAGCATAGCCGGCCTTCAGCCGCGCGCGAGCATGACGCGCCAGACCCCTTCCACCTGGGCCCGGGTCGCCCCCAGGTCTCCCGAGTTGTCCACCACCCAGGTAGCGTGCTGGCGCTTCTCGTCCAGAGGAAGCTGGGCGGCCAGCCGAGCCTCCGCCGCCGCCTCGTCCAGGCTGTCGCGCGCCCTCAGCCGGGCCTTCTGCACCTCACGGGGCACCCAGACCAGCAGCACCCCGTCCATTCCCTCGTGCAGCCGGTTCTCGATGAGGAGGGGGGCATCGTAGAGGACGCGCTCCACCCCCTGCTCGGCGAGCGCCTGGGTGCGCAGGAGGAACTCCTGGCCGATGAGCGGGTGGAGCAGGGCGTTGAGGGCGGCTCGCTCCTTGGGGTCCCCGAAGACGCGCGCCCCCAGCTTCGCCCGGTCCAGCCGTCCGTCCGGGCCCAGCACGCCTGGGAAGCGCTCGGCCACGGCCTTCAGCCCCGGCGTGCCCGGCTCCACCACCTCGCGGGCGATGACGTCGGCGTCCAGCAGGTGGGCACCCAGCTCCCGCAGCATCCGGGTCACGGTGCTCTTGCCGGACGCGATTCCCCCCGTCAGTCCATAGATCTTCACGGTGGGACCTATTTCGCTTCCTGCTGGGTGGTGAAGATGAACGAGTGCACCGTCTTGACGTCCTCGTTGAGGAAGACGGCCAGTCCCAGCCGGGTGTAGAGCAGGTAGGTGCGGAAGTCCTCCGTCAGCCGCTTCACGTAGCAGGGGGACGACTGCGGCTTGCCCGACCGGCACAGCGGGCCGTAGGTGCTCTCCACCGATTCCCTGTCGATGACGGGCCCGGGGAAGACGGCGATGCGCTCGACGCGCTGCGTGCCGGGGTCCACGCTGAACTGAACCTGCTTGGTCCCCTTGATGGCCTTGTCGTCGAGGTAGGCGATGATCTCCTTGCCTTCGGCGGTGACCACGCGCGAGGGCTCTCCGAAACGCTGGAGGACCTGCGCTCGCTTGGACTGCCCGGGCTCGATTCCCTGCCAGGGCCTGGCCCGCGCGGGCGCGGGCGTGGCGGCCAGGAGCACGGCGAGGATGGCGATGGTCTTCATCCATCGAGGTGTAACGGATCCTCCCAGCCCCTCTCAAGCTCCCCCGCCGTCGGGGAGGCCACACGAGCGACAACTTTCAAACCTCCGCCTTGCCCCGCCTGGGGTCGTCTGCTAGTGCTCGACCCGATGCGCGCTCGTGGCCCTTGGATCCTTTCCCTCGTCCTCGCCCTCTCCGGCGCCGCCGAGGCCGCCGACTACCTCGGCCCGGAGAGCTGCAAGGGCTGTCACCTGGCGGCCTATGAGGCCTTCAATCAGTCCAAGCACGCCCGGGCCATGGACTCGCTGTCCGACGCCCAGAAGAAGGACGCGCGCTGCCTGTCGTGCCACGGGCCCGACCAGGCCGCGCAAGGCGTCTCCCACGTCACCTGCGAGACCTGCCATGGTGGCGGCAAGTACTACTCGCCCGCGTACGTGATGAAGGACGCCGAGCTGGCCCGCCTGGTGGGTCTGGTGGATCCCTCGGAGAAGTCCTGCCGCACCTGTCACGACGCCTCCTCGCCGTCCCTCAAGCCGTTCGACTTCGTCGAGTCGCTCAAGGCCATCGACCACTGGTCGGCCGAGCGCACGGGGAAGAAGGGCGCCCGTGCCGAGGCTCCGCAACCCGAGCCCGCCAAGAAGAAATAGCGTGATCAAGATTCTCGACGCCCGCTTCCTCACCACGGCGGTGGAGCCCAAGGGCTACCCCACCGGGCCCGCCACCCCCGAGGTGGCCTTC
>NZ_DASVWK010000113.1:0-3180 GCF_036389735.1 Archangium sp.
GGACAGACAGGCGAAGCAGGCGCTGGAGGCCCTCTTCCGGGGTGAGCTGGAAGGGGAGGGCTACACGCGGCTGCGCGCGCACGCGACGGGGTGCGCCGAGTGTCGGGAGGCCTACGACAAGCTGAGCCGGGTGGAGTCGGCATTGGAGAAGCGGGCCCTGCCCCCGGGGCGCGAGGCGCTGCTGCAAAAGGAGCTGTTCGCCCGACTCGGGGTGGCGCTCCAGCCGGCGCGGGTGCCGGTGCCCGAGCGCAAGCCCTTCTTCTCCCTGTCCTTCATGCCCCTGGCGGCGGGGATGGCGATGGCCGCGGTGGCGCTGCTGCTGGTGGTGCCGCGGCTGCGGGCGCCGGAATCCGAGTTCCAGGCGCGCGGCGTGGAGACGGGCACCTCGGCGTGGGGTGTGCGGGCCTTCTGCATTGGCGCGGACGGACAGGTGCGGGGTGAGGCCCGGCCGGGAGACACGCTGGTGTGCGCGGAGGGCGGAACGGTGCAGTTCAGCTACACGGCTCCCGAGGGAGCGCGGCTGACCATCGAGACGACCTCGCCTTCGGGAGAGCCGCTGCGCTTCTTCCCTCCCGAGGGAGTCGCCCAGGAGGTGGCGGCGGGCGTGGATGTGCCCCTGCCCTACAGCACCCCGGTGCAGGGGGGCTGGCTCGCCCGGCCGCTGGAGGTGCGAGCGCGCTTCATCGATGGGCGGGGCCAGGCGCTCGGGGAGACGCGGCTCATGCTCTCGCCCCGCTAGCGCGGGAAATTCCAGTGCGTGGGGTGGCCCGCCTGGGCGCCCGCCCCCGAGCGCGGCGTGGGACCATGTAGGAACGAATCGGTAAAGCCCTCTGGTTGAGCCCATCGCCAACCATCCGCACTGGAGAGGGCTCGTGAACCGTCGCAACAAACACCCCACGCGTGTCCAGACCGGCAAGAAGCTGCGCAAGCCCACCACGCTCGCGCGCCGTGTGCATGGTCATGCGCCTCGCCGGCCCTCGACGGCGGCCGCGCTCGAGACGCTGCTGGAGTCGCTCCAGGCCGTCACCTATGGCGATTTCTCCGTGCGCCTGCCGCCCGAGCAGCAGCCGGCGGCGATGGAGGAGATCGCCCTCGCCTTCAACGCCCTGGTGGCGATGAACCAGCGGATGCAGGACGAGCTCGTCCGCGTGGAGCGCGTGGTGGGTCGCGAGGGCCAGATGGCGGAGCGCGCCTCGCTCGGACCGGTGAGCGGCGGCTGGGCCTCCAGCATCGGCTCCATCAATTCGCTCATCGCCGACCTCGTTCAGCCCACCACCGAGGTGGCGCGCGTGCTGGGCGCGGTGGCCCGCGGTGACCTCACGCAGAAGATGGCGTTGGATCTGCCCGGCCAACCGGTGAAGGGCGAGTTCCTCCGCATCGGTACCACCGTGAACGCGATGGTGGATCAGCTCAGCTCCTTCGCCGCCGAGGTGACGCGCGTCGCACGCGAGGTCGGTACGGAAGGGAAGCTCGGCGGTCAGGCCCGCGTGCCCGGTGTCGCCGGTACGTGGAAGGACCTCACCGACAGCGTGAACCAGCTGGCCAACAACCTGACCGCGCAGGTGCGCAACATCGCCGAGGTGACCACCTCCGTGGCGCGGGGCGACCTGTCGCGAAAGATCACCGTCGACGCGCGGGGCGAGGTGTTGGAGCTGAAGAACACCGTCAACACGATGGTGGACCAGCTCCGCTCGTTCGCCGGCGAAGTGACTCGCGTCGCGAAGGAAGTGGGTACCGAGGGCAAGCTGGGTGGTCAGGCCGACGTGCCCGGCGTCTCCGGCGTGTGGAAGGACCTCACCGACAACGTGAACCTGATGGCCTCCAACCTGACGACCCAGGTGCGAGGCATCGTCAAGGTGGTGACGGCGGTCGCCAACGGGGACCTGTCCCAGCGCCTCGTGGTGGATGCCAAGGGCGAGGTGGCCGCGCTGGCCGACACGCTCAACAGCATGACGAAGACGCTCGGCATCTTCGCCGACCAGGTGACCAGCGTCGCCAAGACGGTGGGCGTGGAAGGCAAGCTGGGCGCCCAGGCGGATGTGCCGGGTGTGGCGGGTACGTGGAAGGACCTCACCGACAACGTGAACCTGCTCGCCAACAACCTCACCGCCCAGGTGCGAAACATCGCCGAGGTGAGCACGGCCGTTGCCCGCGGTGACCTGTCCAAGAAGATCACCGTCGATGCGCGCGGCGAGGTGCTCGAGCTGAAGAACACCATCAACACCATGGTGGAGCAGCTGCGCTCGTTCGCCGGTGAGGTGACCCGCGTCGCGAAGGAAGTCGGTACGGAAGGAAAGCTGGGCGGTCAGGCCGACGTGCCCGGCGTCTCCGGTACGTGGAAGGACCTCACCGACAACGTGAACTTCATGGCCTCCAACCTCACCAGCCAGGTGCGAAACATCGCGCTGGTGACGACGGCGGTGGCCAATGGCGACCTGTCGCGGAAGATCACCGTCGATGTGAAGGGCGAAATCCTCGAGCTGAAGAACACCATCAACACCAGGGTGGACCAGCTGCGCTCGTTCGCCGCGGAGTGACCCGCGTCGCTCGCGAGGTGGGTACCGAAGGAAAGCTGGGCGGTCAGGCCGAGGTGCAGGGCGTGTCCGGCGTCTGGAAGGACCTCACCGACAGCGTGAACTCGATGGCGTCCAACCTGACCAACCAGGTGCGCAACATCGCCAAGGTGACGACGGCCGTCGCCAACGGGGACCTGTCCAAGAAGATCACCGTCGATGCGAAGGGTGAAATCCTCGAGCTGAAGGACACCATCAACACCATGGTGGATCAGCTCAACGCGTTCGCCTCGGAAGTGACCCGCGTCGCTCGCGAGGTGGGGACCGAGGGCAAGCTGGGTGGCCAGGCGCGTGTGCCCGGCGTCGCCGGTACGTGGAAGGACCTCACCGACAACGTGAACCTGATGGCCCGCAACCTGACCACCCAGGTGCGCGGCATCGTCAAGGTGGTGACCGCGGTCGCCAATGGTGACCTCACCCAGAAGCTCGTCGTCGACGCGAAGGGCGAGGTGGCCGCACTGGCCGACACCATCAACAGCATGACGGACACGCTCGGCATCTTCGCCCAGCAGGTGTCCAGCGTGGCGCGGGAAGTGGGCATCGAGGGCAAGCTCGGCGGACAGGCCAAGGTGCCCGGGGCCCGGGGCGCGTGGCGGCAGCTCACCGA
>NZ_DASVWK010000114.1:0-8036 GCF_036389735.1 Archangium sp.
TGGGCCGGGTATTGGTGGCCTCCGGTTCCGTGGGCTTCCAGCAGCAGGTGCGAGAGAACCAGGACCTCCAGAAGTTCCTCGAGACCGGCATCTTCGACGAGAAGTCGGCGCCGGCTCTGGAGGAGATCGTGCGCTACACCCAGCAGACCCTCTCGCGGAGCACGGACAAGAAACGGTGAGGGTTCTCGTCAGCCCGGAGGCCTACTGGAGAGTGTAGGCCACCGTGCCGCCGCAGCTCCGATTGGAGGCACAGCCGGCGCGGATTTGGTACGTGCCGCCCGCGCCCGCCGGAACGGTGTAGCGCAGATAGGAGAGCGAGCCACACGCGTTGTCGTTGGCGTCGACCAGGGTGCCCGTGGACGTATAGAGCCGCAGGTAGGTGTCACCGCTGCCCGAGGCGCCCGCCACGGTGCAGGTGCCGAAATCGAGGGTTTGTCCCGCCGCCAGCGTCACGTCATGGTTGGTGGTGTTGCGGGTGGCGTTTTGGGTGCTGCTGGCGCTGTAGGTGAACGAGCCGGTGATGGGGCCGGGAGGCGGCGGAGTGCCGACGGTGACTTTCCACACCACCGTGCCCCCGCAACTCCCGCTGGAGAAGCAGCCGGCGCGGACTTCATGGTTGCCTCCCTTGCCTGCGGGTACGGTGTACTTGAAGTAGGACGACCGGCCGCCGCAGGCGTCATCGTTGAAGGTGACCTGGACGCCCGCGCCATTGAACAGGCGTAGGAAAGTGTCACCGGTGGAGGTGGCGCCGGTGAGGTTGCAGGTGCCCACCTCCACCATGTCTCCCTCGTTGAATGTGAGGACCTTGTTCACCGTGTTCTGCTGGGAGCTGTTGGTGTTGGTGGCGCTGTAGGCGAAGGACTCGGCCGGCGGGGGAGGAGGCGGCGGCGGGGGAGGAGGAGGCGGCGGCGGCTCGCCGTTGGCACCCCATGGGTCCGGGCACGTGTCGCTCCGCAGGGCACACGGCGGCAGGGCGCTGCCCAGGTGGGTGATGATAGCCTGGATGGGCACGCCACGGTTGGGGCAGTTGGCGCAGTGGTGCAACGCCACCACCCGGTGGTCCGCGTAGCCAATGACCGGTGAGCCTGAGGAGCCGCCCTGGGTGTCTGCGTAGTAGCCCACGTCGCTGGGGCCGCCGCTCTGGCAGGCTACCTCGTCGAGGCTGTACACCTCGGCGTAGCCGGAGGCATCAGCTGTGGCGCTGGAGGTGACTGCGATCTTCTTGCCGTGTGCCATCGGGTGCTGGGGAACGTAGATGCGCTCGTCCACCACCGCCCCCGTGGAGCGCAGTTGGAGAAAGCCGTAGGTGCCGGTGGGGTTGGTGGGCAACCGCAGTAGCGTGTAGTCCCGAGGAGCGTCCGTCTTCACCAGCGTGGCGCCGGAGGCCACCACCGTGCCCGGGCAGGCGCCCCACGAGGCGCAACCGGTGGCGCAGGTGGCACCCTCGGCCAGGAACTCGTAGGTGGTATTTCGCGCGTCCGTGTCCGTGCTGATGCAGTGGTTGTTCGTCAGCAGGTCACCCTGGTTGCCCACGAGCCAACCGGTGCACGCGCTGATGCCATTGATGAGCAGCCGCGCCACGGCCCGGCCATGGTTATAGATTTGCGGCTCACCGCCCTCGTAGCACCGCGCCCAGCCGGAGTCGTCCGCGCCGCACAGGGTTTCGACCTGGACTCCCTCGGTGCTTGGTTCCCCGGCGCCGTAGCCGCGCGCGTACCTGTCGATGCGGTAGCCGTACTTGTTGAGCACGCCCCGGCGGTCCTCCGTAAGGCTGTGTAGCTCGATGAGGGCGGTGTCCCCCGGAATGGGAATGCCCCAGAACCCATCGCGCGCGCCCGGATGCGAGTTGTCATAGCGCCAGGAGCGCGAGCCGTCGGGGGCACGGACGATGACGTAGTCCCCCTCCTCCAACTCGAGGGTGGCGAAGTGCGGGGCGATGTATGAGGCCCCAGGGTGGCTGAGCGTGTCGGTGTGGAGCGCTCCGTTGGCGGAGCGCGACTCCACTGTCGCATACGGGTGCGGCGATTCGAGGCGGCGCACCACCTCCTCGCCGACCTTCTGGATGCCCTGCGACGCGGGCGATGCCTCGCACACCGGTCCGCGCATGGGGGGCGCGGCCCGCGTGGTGGCGCCGAGCACAAGGCACACCACGAAACCTGCCAGTCGGATGTTCTTCATCAAGGCTCCGGATCTCTTACTCCCGAGAGGGTGGGATTCGGAAAGTAGGAACGAGCAGGCAGGCGTCGATCCCTCCCTGGAGTACAGGGGGTTCGTGTCTGCGCGGACGCCCTCTGAAAAATCGCTGGACGGATTCTGTCGAGGAAGAAGGGCGAGTGGGTCCTCTGGTCCAGGAGGTGCTTTAGGGCGCTTGTTCCGTGTGCTCCCTCAGGAAGTGCTCCAAGGCCTCCTCTTGGACCCGAATCGAGTTGGAGATTCGGATGTGGGGCAATGTACCCCGATCGCACAGTCGGTACACGGCGGCCCGGCACATCCCAAGCCGCTGAGCGACTTCCCGGATGGTCAGCAGCCGACCTTACCCGGAGGCCACCGGTGCCATAGGGGGAGGGCGCAGCAGCAAGGTAGCAGCAAAATCCTTGGTGTCCGCGCGTACTGGATGGGACGGCTGGACAGGTCCGGCTTCAGAAATCCGAGTATTTACAAAGGGTTGTGAACCGCTGGTAACCCCTGGACAGTCCTTCTCATTGGTTCGGGACCAAGGGGTCGCAGGTTCGAATCCTGTCTCCCCGACCATCAAAAAAGGCCCTGGAGTTTCGCGGACAACCGCGAGGACTCCAGGGCCTTTTCTTTTCCCGCCGTGCCCCTCGGCAGCAAACCAGCAGCAAGCGGCGGGCGCTCGCCTCTGACAGCCGTCCGGGCCGGGCCTTCGTTGTCCGTGCATGGGGCGGGGCTTAAACTTCTGTTCCATGGCGACCAAGGAAGACCTTCTCTCGGATGTGCTGCGGCTCCCTCCCGAGGAGCGCGCCGAGGTTGCCCACAAACTCCTACTCAGCTTGGAGGAAGGGGTCGAGGACCCGGAGGCCCAGGCCGAGTGGTCCGCGGAACTGGAGCGCCGGGCCCGTGAAGTGCTCGACGGGAGCGTGAAGACGGTCTCCTGGGAGCAGGTCGAGGAGCGCATCAGTGCCCGGCTCGGTCAGCGGCGGTGAAGGTTCGTCTCGAACTCCACCCCGAGGCTGTCCGTGAGGTGGATGTGGCCGTGGACTGGTACGAAGGCCAGCGCGCGGGCCTGGGAGCCGAATTCTTCACTGAACTCCGCCGGAGTCTCCAGGTGATTGCCGAGGCCCCTCGCGCCAACCCTCCATGGTCTGGCGGGCGAGCGAGGGACTTGGAGGTGAGGCGGCTCCTCATGGAGCGCTTCCCATTCGCACTGCCCTACCTCGTGCTGGAGGAACTCGTGGTGGTGCTCGCCGTCGCGCACGTTCGCCGCCGACCGGGGTATTGGCTCCAGCGTGCGCGGCCATTGCGGCAGCGTTGAATCATCGGCTCCTGCTCGGCTTCGTGGAGGGCCACGTCCGGCCGGTGCTGCGTGCCATCTTCCCGAGGGAACAGAAGCTCCAAGGGAGACGTGGCGATGGCCTCGCGCAGGTAGGGCACCAAGCCCACCGCGATGGGCAGCAGGTCCTCCCGGTTGCCCTTCGTGGTGTCGCTCCCGTGGGAGCGTCCCACCCGGATGGTGCCCGCCGTGAGGTCCACGTCCGACTTGCTCAGCGCCAGCAACTCGCCCTTGCGCATCCCGGTGTAGACGGCCGTGGCGAACAGGGGCCGCCAGCGGCGCTCCAGGGCCGTGAGCATCAGCGGAACCTCCTCGGCCTTGAGGTACTGCGGGAGCTTCTTCGGCTGTTTGATGCGTGGGACGGCCTTGGCGGGGTTGGGGCCGGTGAAGAGACCGCGCCGGATCGCCAGCTCGAAGATGCGGTGGACGTGAGCGCGCAGGTGGTTGAGCGACTTGGGGGCCAGCTCTCCAGCCTTCGCGTTGAGCAGCACTTCCAACCGCGAGGGTGTAATGCCCTTGAGGGCGAGGGGGCCCAGCTCAGCACGCAGGTGCTTCTCGCTGAAGCCGATGATGGTGGTGGAGCGGAGCCGACTGCCCACCTCGGTCTTCCAGACGTCCATTGAGCCTGCCCCGATTTCGGGGCTCTCCCGCACTTCGTGTGGTTCAGCGGTAGCGAGCAGGCGAGCCTCGCTCTTGGCGCCATTCGTATGCGCTCACGATTCACACAAATTGCGGGAGAGCCACGTAACCGGGGCAAGCTCACCTCCAGCGAGAAGGAGGACGCGGACGCGGCTTGAGCGCCCGGCCTAGCCGCGCCGGGTGCGGGCGCCCGTCTTCTTCTTGGGGCTCGCGGCCTTCTTCTTGGGGCTCGGAGCCTTCTTCTTGGCCGTGACTTTCTTCTTGGGGCTCGCGGCCTTCTTCTTGGCCGCGGCCTTCTTCTTGGGGCTCGGGGCCACCGCTTCCGTCATATCGGCGGGCCCGCTCTCCGTGCCCGGGATATGTCCGGCGCCTCCCGAGCCGATGAAGCGCTGCAACAGGGCTTGCGCACGCGAGGGGTGGAAGGGCCCCAGCGCCCAGGGCGGGGGGGCCGAGCGGATGGCCTTCCGGGCCGAGGCATTGGGGTACTCACCCATCAAGCAGCCATCCGGATCCGACCCGGGATTCGTGATGACGACATAGACTTTACTCACGACATTCACCTCGTGGGGGTGCTGCCCGTGGTGGTGGAGGTGCTGTTGCCGCTGCTATTGGTGTTGCGCAGCTCCATCAAGAGGATGGGGTCGATGGCGAACCCGATGAAGAAGTTCTCGGCGGGTTTCCAGTAGCGCGTGGTGTCCGTGCTGCCGAAGAGCACGCCGGTGTTGATGAGCATGGCCCGGTTGAGGAAGAAGGACGCAGCCACGCCGAACTGGACGAGGGTGGTGTTGTCGCCGGCGAAGCGGACCACCATGCTGGGGCTGAAGCCATTCATGAACCAGCTGTTCTTCCAGGGGCCGGACTTGAAGAACTCGGGATGGACAGGGGTGACCGCCACGGCCAGGTTCACCGCGCGGAACTTCCGGCTCGTCATGATCTCCGGCTGGATGCGCACCAGCGAATACTCCTGCTGGGACGCCACGCTGAAGTAGCCGAGCTCGCGGTTGTTGATGAGGCCGTTCTCATAGGTGATGCGCACCTCGGCGAAGACGCGCCCGGCCTTCAGCGGGCGGCGGAGGCGCCACACGCCTTCATTCGCACTGGCCTCTACCTGCTCGGTGACTCCATCCGTGGTGATGCTCACCAGCACGGACTTCACGGTCAGGTCGGTGTCCGGCTGGAACATCCATGACGTGAGACAGGCATGGTTGGGATTTCCCGCCGCAATGGTCGGGTCCTTCTGGACCAGGCTCCAGGCCTGGGTCTTTCCCGCAGGGGGGACGATATCGGTCGGCTTCTCGGAGCAGACGGAGACATCGAGCGGTACGGGAGGCATGCCCGTGGAGGGCCGCTCCCACCCTGGGTGCTTGGAAAGCCTCTCGGAGGTGACGCAGTCGAGTGCCCCCGCGATGCGGGCGACAAGCGGCCCACCGGGGGTGCACGCGGCGGGCTGGAGCACATAGTCCTGGCCTCGGGTGGCCACGTAGAAATGGCGGAGGCCCGGGGGGAGGAAGACGGGGATGGGGTTTCCCGCCGCCGCTGTGCCCGTGCGGAGGAAAGGGGTATCCACAGCCGTGGCCTTCCCCCCGAAGCGCTGGGTGGTGTCGACCACCACCACCAGCTCGTCGCCCACCACCACTTCGCCTGGCTCTGGAATGGCCGTGGGCTGCAGGCTCGAGTCCAGCAGCCACGTCAGCACGGGCGTCCGGGGCAGGGGCTTGGGGGCTTCCGGTGTGGCGGCCCCTCCCACGGCCCCAGCGCCGGTGGCACAGCCGGTTCCCAGCAGGAGGACGGCGGCAATCAGACAGCGTCTCACGGCGCACCTCCAACATCGACAGTGCAAAGCACGTCCTGGGCCTCGGCGAGTGTGGCGACGACGGAGACGGGGGGCGTCACGGTCCCGATGACGGAAGCGATACCCCGGGCCGAAGTCTCCACGACGCCCGTGGTGCCGCCGAACTCCACCGCGCCCGTGGTGGCCCGGAAGAGGATGGGCACTCCCGGGATGCCCTTGCCATCGCAGCCGGTGACCACGGCGTTGAAGCCGACGGTGCCCCCGGCCTGGGCCGTGCCCTGGCTCGCGGTGAGCACCAGCGAGGTGGGGACGGGCGGGACGGTGAGCTGGGTGGTCTCCGAGACGGGGCCGGACTGCACCCGCAGGGTGGCGGTGCTCCCCAGGTCGCTGAAGCACCAGTCCACGACCGCCGAGCCCTGGACCGTCTCGAGCACCCTCTGGGAGAGCGCCTCTCCCACCGCGGCGGCACACCCGCCGGGCACGGCGAGCCAGCCCGCGTTCACGCTGACGGTGAGCTGCGTCCCCTCGACTGGGAGCGGGCTGCCCGCAGGGCCCGACACGTGGAAGGCCACCGAGGCCCGCCGCGTCAGCCCGGGGAAGCAGGAGGGGGGGGCGGGCGTGCCGCACGTCCTCGGGCCGGGGGGCGTGGCCAGGGCGGAGCTGTCCGGGGAGACGTTGAGCTGGATGGAGCCGCCCGCGGGCAGCACCCGTCCTCCCACGGTGATGGGCTTGGAGACCTCGATGGAGCCGGAGCGGGCGAAGACGGTGTGCTGCCCCGCCTCGGGGCCTGGCAGGAGGCACGCCTGGCCCACGCCATTGGCATCCAGGCTGACGCACGCCGTGCTCGAGGACGCGGCGCAGGGCTTGTTCAGGGCGACGAGCGTGGCGGTGCCTGCGGGCTCCAGCCAGAGCGTCACGGCCGCGTTCTCGGCGAAGGCGCCATTCGTCTCCCAGGCGCGCAGGTCGATGATGGCGCCCCCCGCGCCCGTGCACTCGGTGGGCGAGGTGGGCATGCTGGCCGGCAGGGGAGCCGGGTACAGGGTGGAGGACTGGAATGACAGGTGGAGCGTGCTCCCAGCTCCCAGTGTCGGAGTCTCCAGCTGGAATCCCTCACAGGCGCCCAGCCCCAACAGCAACGTGATGCGGGCGAGCCGCCGGAGCCTTTTCAAAGCCGTCATGCCTCCCTCCCATTCCGTGACGTCTTCGAGGCTACCACGGACATCTCTCACGCTGTGAGTGACATTGCGTGGCTGCTAGCGTGCTCAGCGCCAGCGCGCCACGCGCCCCATAGCGGCATAGCCGCTCCAGCCCCTGCCTGTCGTTGGCATGGAGGTGCGTATTGGCATGCAGGGAGAAGCCTTCCAGGAAGGCGCACCGGGGCTGCTTTCGGGGAGGGAGTCGCACGTCCACCTCCGCCCAGCGCAGCCGTTGCTGCAGGGAGTGCGGCCCTGGTACGCCTGCCTCGCGTCCTCGGGCCCTTGCGCGGGCAGGGCCCCTCTTTTCTCCAGCAGGCGCAGCACCCGGTGACGCACCACCCTCAGCAACTGCTCCACCTCGCCTTGCGTGGGCGGCGGCAACGCCTCGAAGCGCACGCCTCCCTCCCCCGGCACGAAGACGCCGTCCGGCACCAGCGAGTGGAAGTGCGGCGTCACCTGCAAGGCCGAGCCGAAGAACTGGATGAACGACACGGCCCCGGCCTGCTGCCAGCACTCCGCATTCCAGGTACCTGGCGCGCGTCCCGCTCCACGTACCGGGGCAGGCAGGCCGCGTCCCAACTCGCTTGCCTCCGCCAGCAGCGTGGCCAGGTTCTCCCTCACCGCCTCGTACAGCACTGTCCCCTCCGGCTGCCTCCGCCGGTACTCCCACCCGCGCTCCTCCACCTGTCCCTCCCCAGCCACACCTCGCCAGGGCTCACGCTACGGAGGGGCTTCCACGGGCTTCCGTGGAGCCCCTGGCTGCTCGGGTAGTTCGAGGCGCGACCAGGACAGCGCGTCAGGAGGGGCGAACCCGGTACCAAACGGGTACCCAATCCAGCGAACGCGCCTGAACGTCACCGGACAGAAAAACGCCCTGCTTCTGGGGACTTGGGAAGCA
>NZ_DASVWK010000115.1:0-15805 GCF_036389735.1 Archangium sp.
GCTACAACCCGCCCTCGCGCTTCCTGCGGGAGGTGCCGCAGTCGCTCTTCGGCATCGCGGAGCAGGAGTTCGAGACGCCCGCGCCGAAGGCGTCCCCGATGGCGCCGCGGCGGCGCGGCTGGGACGACGAGGACGATGGTCCGCGAATCGACCGGACCTACTCACAGTCGTCGGACATGGACGGAGTGGGCGGGGACGTGCGCGGGATGCGGGTGCGTCACGAGCAGTTCGGGATGGGGAAGATCGTCTCGGCGGATGGCGGCGGACCGAACGCGAAGGTGACGGTGGACTTCGGTGGGGCGGTGGGCCTCAAGCGCGTCATCGCCCGCTTCCTGATGCCGGGGTGAGTGCCGAGGCTGGGGTCAGCTCTCGAAGGGGTGCATCCTGGCCGATGGCGATGAAGGGTGCCCAGAAGTAGGGATGCAGTTGCTTCCGGCGCATCGCCCGCATCGTCTCGCGCAGGGCGGCGGTGCGGCCCTGACCGGCGAGAAGGTTGCGGTAGTAGCCCTCCATGAACTCGCGCGTGGTGTCGTCGTTGACCTTCCACAGGCTCGTCACCAGTGTCTCGGCGCCGGCCACCACCAGGGCGCGGCGCAGGCCATAGACGCCCTGGCCGAGCTTGATGTCACCGCGGCCGGTATCGCAGGCGGACAGCACCACCAGTTGTGTGCCCCAGAGGTTGAGGCCGGCCAGTTCGAGCGCCGTCACCAGCGAGTCCTCGGGCCGGCGTGAGCCGGACTGTGCCTCTGGAGCTCGAGCACCCGTGAGGACCAGGCCGGAGCGCAGCAGGGGGTCGGGTGGGCGATGCCGCGGGCCGGTGAGGCTGCTGACGTCCAGGTGGGCCACGGCGCGCGTGTCCCGCGGAGTGGGCGCATCCTCGAAGAAGAAGCCGTGGGTGGCGATGTGCAGTACGCCCGGCGTGGCCAGCTTCAGGAGCGTGTCCTTGGTGGCGGCGGAGCCGAGGAAGAGTTGGGCGTGGGGAAGCAGGTGCTGGATGGCCTCGGCCTCCTTGCGTGTGCCGGGCAATGGCGGCCAGAGCTGCTCGGAGAGGGCGCGCGAGGTGGAGAAGAAGTGCTCGAGGGAGGCCGAGCGCTCGGCGAGGGGGGGGGAGGAGTGGGCGAGAGGGAAAGGCGCTACGGGTGCACTGAAATCGGGGTCGGCGAGGACCACCACGGAGCGCGCGAGGGAGATGTCCTCGGGGCGGGGCAGGAGGTCCTTGCCCGAGGTGAGATAGGTGATGTCGAAGGAGTCGACGAGGAAGTGGCGGCCGTCGTGAAGAGCGGCGAAGGGGACGAGGGCGAGCTGGCCGTCGGGAGAGAGGAAGAGTCGCCGTACCTTGCCGAGCAGTGGCGCCAGGGGCCGGAAGACGAGCGCGTGGAGTTTCTGGGCCGCGGTTTGATAGGCGACGGAGCGGCGAGCGAGCGCGTCATGTAAACGTAGGGCGGCGTGGTCGATGGGTGCGGCGGGACCGAGGTCGAGGGCATGGGTGCGACCATCGGGAAAGAGCAGGAGCGCGAGGTAGCGCAGCTCGCTTGAGTTCTCGGAACCGGGTTGGGGGACGAGCGGGCTGTCGTTGTAGGCAACGAACTCGACGAGCACGCCGTCCCCGGGCAGGGCTTTTGTCACATGGTCAATGAGTTCGCCGGGAGGTGGCCGCGCGTGGAGTATACGCAGCGTCGCCGAACGCCTGGCGAGGTCGGCCTCCAGGGTGTCGCCCTGGTCGGCGAGTTCCTTGAGCCGCTGCTGGTAGTCGGCGGGCGAGAGCTGTCCGGGACCGGCGAGCGACAGAGTGGCGAACTGAGTACGAAGGGCTCGCAGGCGCTCGAAGGTCTCGCGATCCGCCTGACGAAGGCCGCGGTAGATGACGCGAGAGGTGTCGGAGATTTCCTCGACGGAGCGCCCCTTGCGCAGGAGTGCGGCGGAGACGGCGAGGCCCCGAACGCGAGCATTGTCATGGTGCGCTCGGACGAGCGTGTAGATGCGTTCCTCCTCTATGCGGAGAAGGCGCAGGGCACTGGCCAGGCGCGTTTCGGAAAAACTGAATACCTCCTGGCGTAGATGTTCCTCGGAGATAGTGAAGGCACGCTCGAAAAGCGGCAGGGCCTCCTCGAGGCGCTGCTGGGCGAGGCGGAGTTGGGCAAGGTAATTGAGCGAGAGCGCGATGTGGGGATGATTCCGGCCGAGAACTGCTTCTCGAATCGAGAGTGCGCGCTCGTGCAGCGGCTTGGCCAGCGCGTAGCGCCCCTGGGCCTGGTAGGTGCTGGCGAGGTTGGTGAGCAGGATGGCCAGGTTGGCGTGTTCCTTGGTGAGGGCCACTTCGCCTATCGCGAGCGCGCGCTCATTTAGCGACTCGGCTTGCTCGTAGCGTCCTTGAGCTTGGACGTTGATGGCGAGGTTGGAGAGCGACAGGGCGACTTCGGGATGCTCCGTACCGAGGGTCGCTTCTGCAATGGCGATAGAGCGCTGATACAGCGGCTCGGCCCGCGCGTAGTGCCCCAGAGCCTGGTAGGTGCTGGCGAGGTTGTTGAGCGAGATGCCAACGTCAGGATGGTTCTTGTCGAGGATCGCTTCTTGTATCGCGAGCGCGCGCTGAAGGAGCGACTCGACCCGCGCGTAGTCCCCTTGGTACTCGTAGACACTGGCAAGGTTGATGAGTGACCTGGCGACATGGGGATGGGTCTCGCCGAAAGCCTTTTCCAGAATCGTCAACGACCGCTGAATGAGCGGTTCCGCAAGCGCGTAGTACCCCTGTCTCTTGTAGACGTTGGCAAGGTTGTGGAGCGAGTAGGCGACGCGGGGAGCATTCTGGCCGAAGGCCTCTTCCCGAATCGCGAGCGCACGTTTATGTAGCGACTCGGAGTGCGCGTATTTCCCCAGCTCAAGGTAGACGTTGGCAAGGTTGTTGAGCGTGTGGGCGAGGTCGGAATGATTCTTGCCGAGGGTTGCCTGGCGAATCGCAAGCGCGCGCTCATACAGCGGTTCGGCCTGTTCGCTACGTCCCTGCTCTTGATGGAGGAGGGCGAGATTGTGGAGCGAGGTGGCGACGTCGGGATGCTCCTTGCCAAGAGCGGTTTCCCGAATCGTGAGCGCGCGCTGAAGGAGTGGACCGGCTCGCGCATGGTCTCCTCGCAGTCGATGAACATCACCGAGCAGGTTGAGGCAACTGGCTACCTCCGGATGCGCACCCCCGAGGACAGCCTCCCGCAGTTGCAGCGCACGCTCGGCAAGCGGCACCGCCTCCGTGTACTGCTCGGCCGCCCGGAGCCTCGTACTCTCGTCAAATGCCTTCCTCGCCTCCAACAGTCGTGCGTCCGTTGGCACCTTCTCCACGGTTGCGCACGCCGTACAATACAGAAGCATGAGTGCTGTCGCTGCGAGTGCTCGCTGCATCATCTTCTCCAGGGCGGCGTTTTGCCCAGGAAGCCTCCCACTCATGCTCAAGGGATGCCTAGGGGGCAGTTCCCTGGAGGATGGCCTGCTCCCCCTTGGCGTACGAGTGGTTGCGCAGCAACGCCGCGTCGGCACGTCCACTCTTGCGGCTCACCCTGCAGCGGTCGCCCTCGCCAAGCTCCTTCGGGTCCTCCTCGAAGCGACCGGGACACTGCGCCAGGATCGTCTCCAGGGCCTCTCCGTCGCGCGTGCGAGCCAGGCACGAGGCGCCGTCGGGCGTCCACGCCGCCTCGAAGGAGGCCTGTGAGGGATTCCAGGTCGCCGAGGCCTCCGTCGTGCGCGTGAGGAGCTGAAGGCCATCGTACATGTCGATGATGTTGTCCTCGCGGGTGTGGCTGCGCCCATCGCCGCAGTAGTCAGCCCGAGTCATGCGCGTGCACGCCTGGTGCAGGTCCGCGAGGGAGCGACCGTCCTTCTTCGCCCAGGGCTTGTAGCCCCAGTCGGCGCACTTGGCGATGGCGCCGTTCTCGCAAGCGAAGGTGAACTTCCCTGGCTTGTCTTGGCGCGCGCCTGTCTCATCCCAGACGCCGCGCACCGCGAGCGCCCGCGGCGAGGACACCCGGTTGGTGGCAACGCACGGGTTCTCCCATGATGCGCTCTCCGCGTTCCACACCTCGATCCGGTACCAGAACATCGTGGCGTCATCGGGAGAGGGCTCGGCACCGCAGAGCGCCACTTCCACGGGCTGGCCGTCGCTGGCGGTGCCCTGGAGCAGGGCGCCGGCGAGTCCCTCGGGCGCGAGCGATGGGGCCACCAGCCGTCCGTCCTCGATGCGCACGCCCTTCAGCGCGGCGCCGCCGAGTTGCACCCGGCCGAGGTCGAGCGAGGCCAGTACGCTGCTCATCTCGTTGTCGGCCACCTTGCGCGCCGAGCCCCACAGGAGCGTGCCTTGTGGCCACGTATTGCGTTGGGGCGTCTGGCCCTGACAGGGCTGAGCCCGGCGCTTCTCGGCAGGCGGCTGCGTTTCCTTCCGTTGCGGTGCGGCGGCGAGCGCGGGCGCACCAACCAGCAGACAGGCGAGCATGAGGAACTGCCTCTTCATCTGGGTCCTCGCTTCGTGTGGGCGTTCAGTCGCCAGGGCGTATCGGTCCGGAGCTGCTTCGACCGGACAGAGGCTCCTCGCGACTCACAGAAGAGAGGCGTGGTGCGGGCAGGCTATGCAGGAGTTTTCGCGTCTCGGGGGAGCTTACAGGTCGGACGGAATTCTACGCCCCTCACCTCGCGGGAAGGGAGGCGCACACGCGCATGCCGACCCTGGCGTCACGGAGCGTGGCCGTGCCGACCTGGCGGTTGGCGATCAACGCGCCGGACTCATCGTAGTACCAGGCGCCACCCCGGATGACGAAGTCGCTGAGGTCCCGCGTCATGGGCCGGGTGAGTTCGAAGACATTGCCGGCCATGTCGTGGACGCCGAAGGGGCTCACCGAGGCCGGATGGGCCCCTGCCTCGTCGGGCCCGTAGGCACTGGCCTGGCGGTCGTAGGTTGCTTCGGTGTTGGCCTCGTCCTTCTGGAGCCGGTCGCCGTGTGGGTACCTGCGGTCGTCGGCGCCACGGGCCGCGCGCGTCCACTCGAAGTCATTGCACAGGCGCGCTCCTGGCAGACGTCCGGTGCGGTCGAGCCAGGCGAGGTAGCCCGTGATGTCCTCGTAGGAGACGCCGGCCAGGGGAAAGCGGCGCCAGTCCTGTTCGCGGCGATGGTGCCGACCGGGGTAGCGGATGGGCTCACCCGCGCGTGCCGTCAGCACCTGCTCGCTTATCAGGCGGAGGGAGAAGCTCCAGTCGCCGTCGGGCAATCGCCGCAGGGTGAGCGCATCGACACTGCCGGCACGCGCTGTCGCGAGGAGGCGGCGCTCCGGCGCACTCTCCGGCAGGGTGTCGAGATACTCCAGCCAGTCGCCCAGGGTCACCTCGTACTTCCCGATGAGGTAGCCCTCCCGGAGGTGTTGCCAGTGCAGCGGCGTGCTGCGCAGGAACTTCCGCACCGCTTCCGGCTCCGCGCCGCCCGCCAGGAAGCGGCCGGGCGGGATGTAGACGGAGTTGGCTGGCACGTCCGCGGCGGCGGGAAGCCAGAGGTCGACCCGCTCGTGTCCACCCCGTTCGAGCACCAGGGGCAGCTCGACTGGCGCGCGGCCCTCCCGCGTGAAGCGGAGATGATAGGAGCCCGCCGGCAGGCGCATCCGGGCGATGGGGGTCGGACCCAGCGGGCCGAGGTCAGGTACGGGCTCGCGACGCCTTATCCCTTTGTCCTCCACATAGCGCAGGAGCTCGACGCTCGCGCCCGGCGGACGGGTCACCAGCTCGAGTTCGGCCTGAGTCTCGAGCTCCTTCTCCCGCCCCGAGTCCCTGGCCATCAGCCGCTCGAGGCGCGGCAGGAGCCGGGCATGTTCCTCTTTCTGGAGGAAGCGTTCCGCGTGCAGGATGCGCTCGGAGGTGAGCTGGAGGAGGAGCTGGCGCGCGTCCGGGTGGTCATGGGCGAGCTCGAGAGCCTCGTCCACGGACTGCTCGGCCTCGCTCATGGCGGCATCCGCCTGCTTCGCCTCGTCGAGCACCTGCTCCCAGGCCGTCTCGGCGCGATGCCAGACCTCCTGGGCATCCGGCGTCACGCCGGAGCCGACGGGGTCCTGGCCATTGAACAGCGCGAGCGCCTTCTCGCGGCCCTTGGTGGCGCTCTGGCCAAGCTGACGACCCCTGGCGAGCGCGGCGTGGGCGTCGGTCATCCGGGCGCTGATGACGCGCTGGTTCGCCAGATGCGTCTGAAGACGCAGCCCCCCATAGACGCTTCCCACCGCGAGCACGAGCAGGAGTACGGCCAGCCAGCGACGCAGATGCTGGCGGCGCACGGCGCGATGGGCGGTGCGCAGGAAGGACTGCTCGCGCGTTCCCAGGGTGGAGGCATCGAGCGCGCGCGCCTCGTCGAGCTGACGCCCCCGCCAGAGAATGTCCTCGGTGCGCCCCAGGCGCTCCCACTCGGCGCTCGCTGTCTCGATGCGCTGCCGGAGCGCGCGCTGACCGGCATCCTCGTCGAGCCATTGACGCAGCGTGCCCCAGCTCGCGATGAGGGCCTCGTGGGCGATCTCGTAGCTCGCCCCACCCTCCACGCTGCGTGCATGCAGGAGACGCCCTTCGACGAGCACTCGCAGGGCGGCACGGGCCTCTTCCGATGCCTCGGTGAGCTCCTCCTCGCTCCGCTGGCCGCGGGTGCCCTCGGCGGTGATGAGGCGGCCGAGCAGGCGGCGAGCGGCCTGTCGCTCGGCCCGGCCGAGGCGCGAGATCACCCCATCGGCATGTCGCGACAGCGCGCCGGCCACGCCGCCCATCTCCTCGAGCGCCGACCGGGTGATGCTGCCCGTGGCTGGATCCCGGCGCTCCCACAGCTCGGCCAACGCGAACTGAAGCAGTGGCAGGCTGCCCGCCCCCTGGGCCGTGGTCTCCGAGAAAGTCTGGCGGAGCGCCTCGGGCTCGAAGACCACGCCCCGGGTACGCGCGGGGCCGACAATGGCTTCGCGCACACCGTCGGGGGGAAGGGGCCGGAGGAGATAGAGGGCCCGTTCGACGACGCCGTGCAGGTCGGGCAGTGCGCCGACGCGGGTGAGGAAGTCTCCGCGCACCGCGAGGAGCACGCGCACTCCCGCTGACGGAAGGGTGAGCTCACCGAGGATGCTGGCGAAGCGCTCCGCCTGGGCCGGCTCGCTGAGGGTGATGAGCTCCTCGAGCTGGTCCACGAAGAGCAGCAGGCCTCGCCCGTCCTGATGGGCCGCTCGCAGCGCGGGTGCCAACCCTCCGGGTACCTCGGTGAGTCGGGTCAGCTCGGCCTCCGTCTGCCCGAGGATGGGTGCGAGCGCGGCGGCGAGGGCCGCGAGCGGACGGCGGCCGGGTTCCAGCGTGAGAGCAACGAAATAGCGGTACTCGTCGAGCGCGCCCTGGACGACGCGGGGCAGGATGCCGGCGCGGCACAGCGAGGACTTGCCGACGCCCGAGTCACCGGCGACGAGGACCAGGGGTTGGCGGCGCAGGCGCTCGAGCACGGCACGGATGTCGGCGTCGCGCCCGAAGAAGAGCGCCCGGTGCTCGGCTTCGAAGGGAGCCAGGCCCCGGTAGGGATTGCCGGAGGAGAACACACCCAGTTTATGGTGCTGGTCGAGCCGCTCGAGCGCGGCGTGGAGTGCCTCGGCCGAGGCGAAGCGCTCCTCCGGTTCGATGCGAAGGCAATGCTCGATGAGCGAGGCGAAGTCGGGGTCGATGCCCGGCACGAGCGTGGTGAGCGGAGGGTCGTCGCCGTGCGCCGTTTGTGGCGCGTGTCCGGGGACGAGTTGCTCCCCCATCATCAGGTGCAGGTCGTGTCGCCTTCTCGGCAGCGCGCCGGTGCACAGCTCGTAGAGCACCAGGCCGAGTGCGTAGAGGTCGCTGCGCGGTGTCGCCGACGCACCGCCGAAGAGTTCGGGCGCCATGTAGCGCGGCGTGCCCGCGGCGCGTGCTCCGCCTGGCCCCGCGGTCGCCCCCGCCTCGAAAATCTCGGCCAGACCGAAATCGAGCAGCTTCACCTCGCCCTGGGCGGTGAGGAGGGCGTTGGCCGGTTTGATGTCCCGGTGCAGGACGCCCTGCTGGTGGGCCGCCGCGAGTCCTCGGGCCAGGCCGATGCCTAGACCCAGGGCGCGCCGCCAGGGCTGGGGCAGAGGCAGTTCGTCCAGGCTCTGTCCGACGAGGTACTCGGAGACGATGTACGGATGGCCCTCGATCTCCCCGACGCGGAACACGGTGACGACGTTGGGGTGCTGCAGGCGCGCGATGGCGCGCGCCTCGGTCTGGAAGTGTTCGCGGACCCGGGCATTGGGCTGATGCGCGGCGATGAACTTCACCGCCACCTGCCGATCCAGGGAGTGGTCGTGCGCGAGGTAGATGACGCCCATGGCCCCACGGCCGAGTTCGCGCACCAGACGGAACTCATGGAACTCGCTGGGCGGTGTCCAGTCGACGACGAAAGGCTCGGGCGGAGTCTCGGGCCGCGAGAGGCGTGCCGGGCCCGAGAGGGACTGCGTCCTGGTGTCTTCCTGGCCGATTCCACCGTGTGCGATCGTGACGAGGAGGCCATGGCAGTCCGGACACTCGTCGGCGTGCTGATGGATGTTCGACAATCCCTCCGATGACAGCTGGCCGTCGATCAGCTCGGCGAGGAGCTCATCTGTCAGGCATGGCGATCGCGGCATGAGCGGCTCGGGGAATGTCGTTTCGGGGACGGGACGATACTAGCTCATGCCCATTGGCAAGGCGGGATAGGCTGGGTGCAATGGATGAGAAGTTCAAGCTCGCCGTGATTTTCCTCGAGCATGCCCGGGTGCGTGTCGCCTTGCCGGCTGATACCGCCGGGTTGGAGGAATCGCTGCATCGCGCTTGGGAGAGTGGGCGTGGTCCGTGGCCGCTCGTGGACCTGCGTGCCGACGTCTTCATCCGCCACCTGGCGCAGCGGCTGCCCGAGAAGAGCGTGGGCTTTCCGCTCGAGCAGGTGCTCGGACGGTTGGTTCTGACCGACCTGTACCTCGCATGCGCCTGTGTGCATCAGGTGCCCAGGGCCATTGCCGCGCTGGAACGCCATTATCTGGAGAAGCTGCCGGCGTCGCTGGGGTTCCTCAAGCTGTCCGCCACGATGCTTGACGATGTCTGCCAGATGGTTCGCATCCATCTCCTGGTCGGCATGGCCGGGAGCGGTCCACAGCTTGGCGAGTACAAGGGGGCGGGCACGCTCTTGAGCTGGATGCGGGCCATTGCCGCGCGCATGGCCCACAAGCAGAGTGCCTCTGCCCGGGAGACGCCCACGGAGAACGTCCTTGCGGCCATCGAGGCCTTGCCCATGCCAGGGCCCGACGCGGAGCTCGATCTCATCAAGCGCCGCTATCGCCACGAGTTTCGCCAGGCCGTGCGCAAGGCTTTCGCCACGCTGTCGAGCGAACAGCGTCAGTTGCTCCGGCTCCACTTCATCGACCGGGTAGCGACCACCAAGATGGGCCCGCTGTTCGGGGTGGACCAGTCGACGGTCTCTCGGAAGATCAAGAGCGCGCGGCATGTGGTCTACGAGGAGACGAAGCGCCTCCTGCAGGAGCACCTCGGCCTCTCCTCAGCCGAGTTCAAGAGCCTCCTGAAGGTCATCGACAGCCAACTGGACTTGAGCCTCAGTGAGGAACTGAAGGAAGAGAAGACCCAGAAGGAGGATTGAGCCGAGCCCTCACTTCAGGCGCCGCGTCGTGCATTCCAGAATGCGGGCTCTGGCGCCGCTCGCTTGTAGACGTCTACAAGTGAAGTAGGGTGAGGTGGTGTTCTTGCCCACATCGCTTGTAGACGTCTACAAGCGAAGTCCCCTTCGGGCCGTCGGGGAGAAATCGGTCGCGGGGCGTGGGGCTCAAGACTTCGGCGGTTGAAGCCGCCACGAAAGGACGCGCCCATCCTGCCCGAGCAGGAGGAGCTGGTCTCCGATGACCACGGGCCGGGAGAGCAGCGGCGTATCCATCCGCAGCGAGAACACGGGAGGCCCCTCCTTGTGCTTGAGCGCGAGCAGCCACCCCTGACTGCCGCGCGTGGGGACCAACACCCACTCCCGGAACTCGGCCACCTGCGTCACCAGAGGGGCGGGCAGACCCTGCCGGGAGACCTCCCGCCCGTCCAGGGGCGACAGGGCCAGGAGCAGGTTGTCCTCGGCCCCCACCCACACATGGCCCTGGGCGAAGCTCGGCGGGCTGGTGAAGGCGATGGCGGGCGTCTGCTGCCAGCGCACCTGCCCCTCCGCGGCCCCGAGCGCGAGCACCTGCCCCTTCCGGGTGGAGACGTACAGCGCCTCCCCGTGGGCTTCCAGCCCCAGTACCTGGGCCAGGGGCCGGCGCCAACGCACCGTGCCGTCCTGGGGCGCCAGGGCGAACAGCCCCGCGTCCCCGAGCACCACCACCACGAGGCCCCCGGCGAGGACGGGGGCGGGCAGGGGCCGGGTCGCATCCGGGCGGGGCGCGCCCGAGGGCAATGGGCGCTTCCAGCGCACCTCGCCGGAGTCCACGGCGTGGGCGCGCACGGAGCCGTCCGGCGCCACGACGTAGACGGAGCTCGAATCCGAGACGAGCGGGGTGAGCACGGGGGGCTGCCCGGTGAGCCGCCAGCGCTCCGTGCCATCGCCGAGCGCGAGGCTGACGAGCGTTCCGCCAACCGTTCCCACGATGACACTGTCCCCGGACACCGTGGGGCGGGCGGCTACCTCGCGTCCGAGCTCCACCTGCCAGGGTGACTCGCCCTGGAGCTTCAGCCGCAGGAGCCTGCCGGCCTCGTTGCCCACCAGCACTCCGTTTTCCAAGGGAACGAGCCCCACGCGGGAGGGGGCATCGGAGGAGAAGGCGAAGAGCCTGTCGGTGGGCTGCCGGCAGGCGGCCATCAGTGCCGCCAGGGTGAGCAGTAAGGCGAGGCGCGGACAGAGAGGTGGCGGCATGGTTGAGCGAGGATTTTCAGGACCCTAGGATGGTTGGCAAGGAAGGAACCCCGACATGGCATCGATTCGCGACGACGAGCTCCCCAGCTCGACTGGTATTCCCTCATCCGCTCGCCGGGCTGACTGGTCCGCGCCTCCGACCCTCCCCGTCACCGAGGAGCTGCTCCTCGCCCTGCCCAAGACGGACCTGCACTGCCACCTCGATGGCTCGATGCGGCTCAAGACGATCCTCGAGCTGGGCGAGCAGCAGAAGGTGAAGCTGCCGGCGGACACCGAGGACGGGCTGGCCCGGGCCATCCACATGGGCGAGGTGTGCAAGAACCTCGAGGACTACCTGGTGGCCTTCGATGTGACGCTCTCGGTGCTCCAGACGGCCGAGGCCCTCTACCGCTCGGCGTACGAGCTGGCGGTGGACGCGGCGGCGGAGAACGTGCGCTACCTGGAGGTTCGCTACTCGCCGGCGCTGCACCTTCAGAAGGGCCTGAAGATGACGACGGTCATCGACTCGGTGCTCGAGGGTCTTCGCGTGGCCAAGCGCGAGACGGGCATCAAGTACGGCGTCATCATCTGCGGCATCCGCCACATCAACCCGCAGACGTCCATGCGGCTGGCGGAGCTGTCGGTGGCCTACAAGAACCGGGGCGTCATCGGGTTCGACCTGGCGGGCGCCGAGGCGAACTTCCCGGCCAAGGACCACAAGGACGCCTTCCAACTCATCCTCAAGAACAACGTCAACTGCACGGCGCACGCGGGCGAGGCCTTCGGGCCCGAGTCCATCTCCCAGGCCATCCACTACCTGGGGGCGCACCGCATCGGTCACGGCACGCGGCTGCGCGAGGACGGCGATCTGCTCAACTACGTGAACGACCACCGCATCCCCCTGGAGGTGTGTCCCACCTCCAACGTGCAGACGGGCGCGGTGCCGAGCCTGGACGCCCACCCGCTGAAGTTCTACTTCGACTACGGCCTGCGGGTGACGATCAACACGGACAACCGCCTCATCACCGACACCACGGTGACGAAGGAGCTGTGGGTGGCGCACAAGGAGCTGGGGCTGTCGCTGGAGGACCTGACCACCATCCTCGTCTCTGGCTTCAAGAGCGCCTTCCTGCCGTTCCGCGAGAAGCAGGACCTGCTGCGCCAGGTGAACCAGGAGATCGCCCAGACGTTGGCGGCCTTCGAGAAGCGCCCGCAGATGGTGAAGCAGCCGGCTTGAGCCGGGCGAGGACGCCATGGACCTGGAGCTCGGTGGGAAGGTGGTGTTGGTGACGGGGGGGCTCGGACGGGCTGGGGGCGGCGGTGGCCCGGCGCCTGGTGCGCGAGGGGGCCCGCGTCGCCCTCTGTGCCCGGGGCGCCGAGCGCCTGGAGTCCACGGCGGCGGCCCTGCGCGAGGTGGGCGGGGACGTGCTGGCCCAGGTGGCGGACATCTGCTCAAGCTCTTCGCCGCGGTGCGGACGTCGCGGCGGGTGCTCCCCTGGGGCGGGTGGGCAGGGCCGAGGAGTTCGCGGACGTGGTGGCCTTCCTGCTCTCCCCGAGGGCAGGGTACGTGACGGGCACGGCGCTCAACGTGGACGGGGGCCTCTCCCCCGCCGTTTGAAGCCTTCGCGTTCTTCTGCGCACGCGGTGGAGCATTTGCGGACTAGAATGCGCGCCCATTCTCAACTCAAGGAGCCCTGACTTGGCCGGGTCCAGCCTGCTCGCCCTACTCGACGATATCGCCACCATTCTCGACGACGTGTCGGTGATGACCAAGGTGGCCGCCAAGAAGACCGCCGGCGTGCTGGGCGATGACCTGGCGCTCAATGCCCAGCAGGTCACCGGCGTCAACGCCGACCGCGAGCTGCCCGTGGTGTGGGCCGTGGCCAAGGGCTCGGCGGTGAACAAGGCCATCCTGGTGCCCGCGGCACTGGCCATCAGCGCCCTGGCGCCCTGGGCGGTGACGCCGCTGCTGATGCTGGGGGGCCTGTACCTGTGTTTCGAGGGCGTCGAGAAGCTGGCGCACAAGTTCCTGCACAGCCATGCCGAGGACGAGGCCCACCACGCCAAGCTCACCCAGGCCCTGCTCGACCCGAGCGTCGACCTGGTGGCGATCGAGAAGGAGAAGATCAAGGGTGCCGTGCGCACCGACTTCATCCTCTCGGCCGAGATCATCGTGATCTCGCTGGGCGTCGTGGCCGCAGCGCCCTTCAAGACCCAGGTGCTGGCGCTGGTCGGCGTGTCCGTGTTGATGACCGTCGGCGTCTACGGCCTGGTGGCTGGCATCGTGAAGATCGACGACGCGGGGCTCTACCTCAGCAAGCGGCCCAGTGGATTCCAGCGCGGCCTAGGGGCGGGCCTGCTGAAGACGGCGCCGTTGCTCATGAAGTTCCTGTCCGTCGCCGGCACCGCGGCCATGTTCCTGGTCGGTGGTGGCATCATCGCGCACGGCATCCCCGTGCTGCACCACGCGATCGAGGGTCTGGCCCATCATGCGGGCGAGGTGCCCGGCGTTGGCGGCGTACTGGGGACGCTCGCGTCGTCGGTGGCCAATGCCGTGGTGGGCCTCCTGGCCGGCGGGTTGGCGCTCCTCGTGTTTCTCGGGGGCCAACGCGTGCTGGGCCGTGGCAAGGCCAAGGCTTGAGCCCGGATGACCTTCAAGTCCTGAGGTCGCCGCTCGCCAGCGGGAGGGTGAAGCGGAAGGTGGAGCCGCGCCCCACTTCGCTCTCCACCCAGATGCGGCCACCGTGGTGCTCGACGATGTCGCGGCAGATGTAGAGCCCGAGCCCCAACCCACCAAAGCCGGAGATGGGAGCGTTGCGGGCCCGGAAGAAGCGCTCGAAGAGCTGGAGCCGCTGGTCCGGCGGGATGCCAATCCCCTCGTCCGACACCGAGACGAGGGCCCTCGGCCCGTCCCGCTGTACCGTGACCCGGATCGTCCCTCCCGTGGGGCTGTACTTGAGGGCGTTTTCCAGCAGGTTCGTCAGGACCTGCGCGAGCCGGCCGCGGTCTCCCAGGACGACGAGGGCCTCCTCGGGCCCCTCATAGGTGAGCGTGTGGCTGGAACTGACGGGGCTGAGCTCCGCGAGAACCTCGCGGGCGAGCTCCCCGAGGGGCAGGGGCTCGTGCTTCAAGTCCAGACGACCCGCCTGGATGCGCGAGGTGTCCAGCAGGTCGCTGATCAGCACGGAGAGTCGCTCCAACTGGGCGAGCGCCTTCTCCAGGTGGTGGGACGGGACGGGCTGTCCGGAGGCCACCCGTTTCTTCAACACCTGGAGGTGGAGCTTGAGGGGGGTGAGGGGGGTCTTCAGCTCATGGGAGGCGATGGACAGGAAGTCGTCGCGCACCTGGATGGCCTCCCGCGCCTCGTGCAGGAGCCGCTCCCGCTCCTGCTGCGCGCGGACATGCTGGGTGACCTCCCGGAAGCTCCAGACGCGGCCGATGATGGTGTCTCCCAGCCGATGGGGGCGTGAGTAACGCTCGAGGATGCGTCCATCGCGGAGTTCGATGATCTCGGAGCTCTCCGCCTCGGGGGTCGCGTACAGCTCCAGCACACGGGCGAGGAACTCGTCCGGCTCCCGGAGCTGGCTGAGCACGGAGTGGAGCACCTGCTCGTCATCGCGGGTGTCCAGCAGGGCATTGGGGATCCCCCAGAGTTCCTGGAACCGCTGGTTGAAGGCCGTGACCTTCCTGCTCCTATCCGCCACGAGTACGCCATCCGCGGTCGAGTCGAGCGTGGCCTGGAGCAGGGAGATGGTCTGCTCCAGGTCCTCCCGGACGCGGTGCTGCTCGGTGACGTCCACCATGATGCCCCGCAGCTTGAGGGGCCGTTCGTCCTCGGAGATCACCGTGACGATGTCGCGCAGCCACACGATGCGCCCATCGGCGGCGAGCATGCGGTACTCGAACTGGTGGGGCCTGCACTCCAGGGTGGCCCGCGTGCAGAAGGTACAGGCCCACTCCCGGTCCTCGGGGTGGATGTGGTTCTTCCAGAAGTCCAGCTCCTCCATCCACTGCTGGACGGGGTAGCCGAGCAGGCGCTCGGCCTGCTGGCTGACGAACAGGAAGCGGAAGCTCGCGTCGGCCTCCCAGACGATGCCGTCGAGGTTGTTGATGAACTCCACGTGCTGTCGCTGGGTCTGGGTAAGCTCCTGTTCCAGCGCCTCGCGGCGGTCCACGCTCTCGCTCACGGGCGCGATGAGGCTCAGCCGGGTGCAGGTCCCGAGAAACCCGCCTCCCTCCCCGAAGACGGGAAGCACGAGCGCCCTCATGCGCCGTCCCCAGGCGTCGCCCTCGCAGATCGCCTCCTCGCCGGAGAAGGCGGCACGGAGGGCCTGGGTGAGCCACGGAAGGGGGGCGAGCACCTCCTCGGAAGCGTGTCCCTCGGGGGCCTTCTCCCTCCAGCCGCTGGCGAGCGCCAGCGGGCCGTCCATCCAGACGATCCGCCCCTCCGTGTCGACGACCAGCGCGGCGTGGAGGCTGCTCCCCACTCGGAGCAGCAGCTCGGATTCACTCCGAGCGGGTTCCATTCCCTGCGTGGAGGCTGTCGTCATGGCTGCGCTCCCCGTGGTGCGACAACGTGGCTGTTCCCCTGTGGGCAATTTGCGACACACCCAGGGGCCCCGGAAGGTGGGGGAGCGCGATTCCGGGGAGCGTTCCGGGTCAGGCCACCTTCATTCCCTTGGGGATGACGACGACGCCACCGGAGGTGACGTGGAAGCGGCGGCGGTCCTCCTCCAGGTCGTACCCGATGGTCATTCCCGGGGGGATCTCCACGTTCTTGTCGATGATGGCGCGGCGGATGCGGCAGCGCCGCCCGATGGTGACGTTCTCGAAGAGGATGGAGTCCTCCACCTCGGAGAACGAGTTGACGCGCACCTTGGGGGAGAGCACCGAGCGCTTCACGTGGCCGCCGGAGAT
>NZ_DASVWK010000116.1:0-10059 GCF_036389735.1 Archangium sp.
CGATCCTCTGGTTTGAGGTCTTTGAGCGGCTCTATAAGCACCTTCTTCCCGGCACACTCCACAGGCTCAAAGCGGCCTTCCCAGCCCAGCATTTTCGTTCCTGCCTGGGTGCAGGGCTGCCGGAACCGGAAAACGGTTACCATTTCACCCGCGACGTACACTGGTGGTACTTCGTCCCTCGGGCTGTCCGAAAGGTAGAGGTTTCGAGAGACGGGCTCCCGTTCCTTCGCCCCGGCTACGGACGCCATCAGGACGAGCAGAAGAGCAGACCGGGGAGGTAAGAAGTTTCGCATACCACAGGCCAACCTATCCGCTAATGCGAACGAACGTCCAGACCCCTGAACCATGGCCCGTCGTAGCGTCCTGAAAGCTCGCCGCTTTAGTCTGGACAATGTGAAACACTTGACTTTCTGCGTTTCTCTGGGAATGGCTTTGATATGGGGAGCGCTCACGTCCGGTTGCTCGGCTGGAGCTGCTGCTATGGGCCCGGCGGACTGCCGACCGGGAGACTCCACCATGACGTGCTGCATCAAGAAGTACCCTTACGATCCGGTGGGGGCCTGTGGTGCCACTGCGGCGGATATAGAGGCGGCGGTACAGGCTGGGGCGAGGGTCGAGACCACCCTAGAACGAAGGGCGGACGAGGGCGCAGGTGAAGGAGAGGAGGCAGACGACCCCGACGAGGGATGGCGGGAGCACTGCCGAGATACCTACGTTCGGTGCCAGGATCAGAAAAAACCGCGTTGGATGGGCCCCTGCTACGATTGTTTTCGGTGGTGCGAGGGACAGCGCCAATGGCCCTACCACATATGCTGGCCAAAGCAGAGGTAATGCAAGGATGAACGAGCCTCACGATTGGGATAGGGTGCTTGGGCTATATGCCAAGCTACAGCGGAATGAAGCAATAGAGCTAAACGCTGATGTGCGTGACCTCTGCCAACAAGTGGCGCGGGACGTAGCTATTAGCAATGACGAAGCGGAACGCGCATTGCGCACCCCGGCGGGAGCGGAAACACTCGTGCGAGAGATGCGCCGCCGGATTTTCGAGGGTAGTCGGCGGCTATCCCAGGCGTTTGCCGAGTCAGACCGCCGCAAGAAAGCAGGCGACGTGGCCGGAGCGCGAGAGGTGCTGGAGGGGGTGTTGGCTGTCGAGGTTGTGCCCCTCTACCGGCAACATGCCACGACCATGCTTGATTACGTAGACGATCCCGAAGATTAGAGTCCCATGGCGCACGACCTTGGGCGAGCCTTCCAGTCTCGGTGATGGGCTACCCCTGCTCACTGAGGGCGTGCCCATCAATCAACTCGCTCACCCGGGCACACATCTCCCTCATCCAGCGTGCTCGGTAACAACGAGTACATGCGCTATTGCGAGGGCCAGCACGAATGGCCAGAAGCCAGGTGCCCTGATCCTCGTAAGAGCAAGAAGTAGGAGCGGAGATGTCCGACAGGCTGATTGATTGGGACCCCATTGGGGCGCTGGCAAAACGGGTCCTGGAGCAAGGCGAGCCCCTGGAACTCACCGCTGAAACGTGCACGCTCTTGCTGCGAAGCGCCCGCGAGGTGGCTATTAGCGACGAGGATGCAGAGAGCGCCCTCCGCAGCCTGTCCACCGCGACGACGCTGCTACAGGAAGTCCGGCGGCGCATCCATGACGGGTCATGGCGGCTCAGTCGTGCTCAAAACCGGGCCTACGACCTACGGGACGCGGGCGATCTCGACGGCGCACAGCAGCAAATGCGTGACGTGCTCGCCGTGGAGGTTGTTCCCTTCTACCGGGAACAGGCCGGAATTGGTCTTGAGAAGTTGACCGGGCTGGCGGAAGTGCGCGCAACCGGGCAGCTCAATCCGGACCTACGCGACCGGCCACAGCTCGCCGTTCTCGCGCAACGCATCCAGGAGGGGCACGCCCTGGAACTCACCGATGACTTGCGTGCCCTGCTACGCCGGACCGCCCCACGGCGGCCATCAGCGAGAACGAGACGGAAGAGGCCCTGAAGAGTCCGGAAGGCGCCGAGGCCATCATGGGGATGATTCTCTCTCGCTTTCGGGAGAGCGAGCGCCGATTCTTGAATTCGATGTACCGGATGACGAGCCTCCGGGACGCTGGGGATCTCGAAGGTGCGCGCCAGCAGATGCGTGACGTGCTGGCCGTGGAGATCGTGCCGCAATACCGCCGGATGGCAGAGGAACAGCTCAGGGGCCTCGACAGTCCGCCCCCAGAGTCGTGACCGCTCGGGACTGGATGCCGGACCCTCTCCCGGTGGGAGAGGGAGAGGGTCTACCGCGTCCGTCTCAGCTCTTGGTGAGCGGGCGGTAGCGGATGCGGTGCGGCTCCAGCGCGTCGGCGCCCAGCCGCTTCTTCTTGTCCGCCTCGTAGTCCTGGAAGTTGCCCTCGAAGAAGAAGGCCCGGCTGTCTCCCTCGAACGCCAGGATGTGCGTGGCGATCCGGTCCAGGAACCAGCGGTCGTGGCTGATCACCACCGCGCACCCCGCGAAGCTCAGCAGGGCGTCCTCCAGGCTCCGCAGCGTCTCCACGTCCAGGTCGTTCGTGGGCTCGTCGAGCAGCAGCAGGTTGCCGCCGCTCTTGAGCATCTTCGCCAGGTGCACCCGGTTGCGCTCGCCGCCCGACAGGTCCTTCACCCGCTTCTGCTGGTCCTGTCCCTTGAACGCGAAGCCCGCCAGGTAGGCGCGGCTCGGCATCTGCCCCGCCCGCCCCAGGTCGATGTAGTCCAGCCCGTCGCTCACTTCCTGGAAGACGCTCTTGTCCCCGCCCAGCGCGTCGCGGCTCTGGTCCACGTACGCCATCTTCACGGCCTCGCCCACGCGCAGCTCGCCCGCGTCCGGCTTCTCCACGCCCGTGAGCATCCGGAAGAGCGTCGTCTTGCCCGCGCCGTTGGGGCCAATCACGCCCACGATGCCGCCCGGCGGCAGCTTGAAGTTCAGGTCGTCGATGAGCAGCCGGTCCCCGTACGCCTTGCGCAGGCCCTTGGCCTCCACCACCAGCCCACGCAGCGGCGGCCCGGGCGGAATCGTCACCTCGCCCGTCGCATCGCGCTTGTCCTGCGTCTGGTTGAGCAGCTCCTCGTACGCCGAGATACGGGCCTTGCTCTTGGCCTGACGCGCCTTGGGCGAGGCGCGCACCCACTCCAGCTCGCGCTTGAGCGTCTTCTGCCGCGCGCTCTCCGACTTCTCCTCCAGCTCCAGCCGCTTCTGCTTCTGCTCCAGCCAGCTCGAGTAGTTGCCCTTCCAGGGCACCCCCTCTCCGCGGTCCAGCTCCAGAATCCACTCCGCCGCGTTGTCGAGGAAGTAGCGGTCGTGCGTGATGCAGACGATGGTGCCCTTGTACTCCTTGAGGGCCTGCTCCAGCCACGCCACGCTCTCGGCGTCCAGGTGGTTGGTGGGCTCGTCGAGCAGCAGCAGGTCCGGCTTCTCCAGGAGAATCCGGCACAGCGCCACGCGGCGCTTCTCACCGCCCGACAGCTTCGTCACGTCCGCGTCCCCCGGCGGCAGGCGCAGCGCGTCCATCGCCATCTCCAGGGTCCGCTCCAGCTCCCAGCCGTTGCACGCGTCGATGGCGTCCTGCAGCCGGCCCTGCTCGGCCAGCAGCTTCTCCATCTGCGCGTCGTCCATGGGCTCGGCGAACTTCGCGCTCACCTCGTTGAAGCGGTCCAGCAGGGTGCGGATGGGCTTGAGGCCCAGCTCCACGTTGCCCTTCACGTCCAGCGTGGTGTCGAGCTGCGGCTCCTGCGCCAGGTAGCCCACACGCGCGCTCGGGTCCGGCTTGGCCACCCCGAAGAACTCGGTGTCCACGCCGGCCATGATGCGCAGCAGCGTCGACTTACCCGAGCCGTTGGGCCCGATGACGCCGATCTTCGCGCCCGGGAAGAAGGACAGGTAGATGCCCTTGAGGATGTCCTTCCCTCCCTTGACCTTGCGCAGGTCCTGCATGGTGAAGATGAAATTCTGGGCCATCGTGCTCTTTCTGCCTCCGACGAGGTGACGTGAACGGTGGCGGATACCAAGGAGCCGCGACCGGCTCAAGGCGCTCGGGCGCTCGCTCGACCTCCCGGGGGCCAAACCCCGGGCTTTCCACCACTTCCGCGTAGGAACAGCGCGCGCCGTTCCCCGCGTCCTCCAGGGCCCGATTCCCCCGGGCCCCCTGCCCTCCAGCCAGGGAGGCGAGCCTACCCGCCCGCCTCCGAGGCCACCGGCAGGGGGCTCCCCCGCGTGAGCCGGGCATGGAGCGACTTCGTCACGAAGAAGGCGAAGTCCACCTCCCCGAAGCGCAGCAGGTCCCCGTCCCGCAGGATGTACTCCTGAGAGGGCGTGAGGGACTGGCCGTTGACGGAGGTGCTCCCGGTGGACTGGAGGTCCTTCACGCAGCAGGTGGAGACCGGCGCGTGCCAGCGCAGCTCCGCGTGCTGCTTGGACACCGAGGGGTCGTTGATGACCAGCTCGCAGCTCGGCAGCCGCCCCACCGCCAGCGCGTCCTGGCTGCGCAGTGGCGGCAGCGTGGCCACCTGCAGGAGGTCGAAGCTCAGCAGCACCGAGGCCTGGAGCGCATCCAGGCCGCCCGAGCCATTGCCCAGCGCCGTGCGCGGCACCCCCAGCCGCGGCGCCATCTCCTCCACCACGGGCCTCGGCGGCGTCCGCACCAGGGCGAACGGGCCGATCTTCCGGCAGAAATACGGCTCGGACAGCTTCTCCGCCAACGCCCTCAGCTCTCTCACGGTAAGCATTCAGCCCTATTGTAACGCGGTCGGGGCTTCCCGGGGGCGCTGGTGGTGGTAAAGGCGTGTCCCACCATGTCCTCCCCCCCCGCGCTCGAGCTCCGCGGCCTGACGAAGACCTACGGCGACAAGCTCACGGCCCTCTCCGACGTCCACCTCACCATCCATCCAGGAGAGATCTTCGCCCTGCTCGGTCCCAACGGCGCGGGCAAGACGACCCTGATCGGTTCGGTGTGCGGGCTGGTGAAGAAGACGAGCGGGAAGATTCTCGTCTTCGGACACGACCTGGACGAGGACCCGGTGCGCCCGCGCTACGAGGTGGGGCTGGTGCCGCAGGAGATCAACTTCGATCCCTTCTTCACGGTGGGCGAGTCGCTCCACATCCAGCAGGGCTACTACGGGCAGCGCCGGGACGAGGCGCGGGTGAAGGAGGTGCTCACCGCGCTCAACCTCCAGAACAAGGCGGACTCGCTCACGCGCGCGCTGTCGGGGGGCATGAAGCGCCGGTTGCTCATCGCCAAGGCGCTGGTGCACAAGCCGCGGCTCGTCTTCCTGGACGAGCCCACCGCGGGGGTGGACGTGGAGCTGCGGCGAGACTTGTGGACGTACGTGCGCAAGCTGGCCACCGAGGGCACCACCATCGTCCTCACCACGCACTATCTGGAGGAGGCCGAGGAGCTGGCCGACCGGGTGGGCGTCATCAACGAGGGCAAGCTGCTGCTGGTGGAGGAGAAGAAGGCGCTGCTGCGGCGGCTGGGCGAGAAGCGGCTGGTGGCCACCTTCACCACGCCCGTCCCCGCGCTGCCCGAGTCCGCGCTCCAGGCGGGGGCCACGCTGTCGGCCGACCACCTCTCCCTCACCTACGCCGAGCGCGAGGGCTGCGCTCCGGCCGGCGACATCCTGCGCGCCCTCTACACCCAGGGCCTCCCGGTCAAGAACGTGGAGACGCGCCACTCGCGCCTGGAAGACATCCTCATCGACATCCTGCGTGGCAAACCCGCCGCCCCCTCCACCGCCCCCTCGACGACGCCATGAACACCCACGGGATGAAGACCCTGCTGGCCAAGGAGGTCCGCCGCTTCATGCGCGTGCCGGGCCAGACCGTCCTCTCGCCACTCATCAGCACCTCGCTCTACTTCCTCGTCTTCGGCTACTCGCTCTCGGGCCGCGTGCACGAGGTGGAGGGGGTGCCCTACCTGCAGTTCATCGTCCCCGGGCTCGTCTTCATGGGCCTGGCCAACAACGCCTTCCTCAACAGCAGCTCCTCGCTCTTCATCACCAAGATTCAGGGCACGGTGGTGGACCTGCTGGTGGCGCCGCTGGGTCCCCTGGAGCTGCTGGCCGGCTTCATCGGTGGGGCCATGGTGCGCGGGCTGCTGGTGGGCGGGCTCACCTGGGTGGTGGCCATGTTCTTCACCGGCTTCCACCTGGAGCACGCCCCCGCCACCCTCTTCTTCCTGCTCCTGTCCTCCTACACCTTCAGCGTGCTGGGGGTGCTGGCGGCGGTGTGGGCCGAGAAGTTCGAGCAGATCAACTTCTTTCCCACCTTCGTGATGCTGCCGCTCACCTTCCTGGGCGGCATCTTCTACTCGGTGCGCGAGCTGCCCTCGCCCTGGAACCACATCAGCCTCTTCAACCCCATGGTCTATATGGTGGAGGGGCTGCGCTATGGGATGCTGGGCCGAGGCGGCTTCTCGCCCCTGCTGGGCAGTGGCATCCTCCTGGCCGTGGCCCTCGTCGCCACCGGCGTGGCGTGGCTCGCGTTACGTTCTGGTTACAAACTGAAAGCTTGAGGGCTCCTCGCCCGCCCGCCTGCCTGCTCTCCAGGTCTATTGGAGGACAGTGCATTCGCGCATTCTTGGAACACGGGTTATCGTGACGCGTCATGGCCGTTGCCTTCGGCAAGTACCAGTTGTTGCGCAAGATAGCCTCCGGTGGGATGGGACAGATCTTCCTCGCCCTCGAGAAGGGGGCGGGCTTCGAGCGCCTGGTGGTGCTCAAGCTGATCCTCCCGCACCTGGCCGAGGATGAAGAGTTCCTCAGCATGTTCCTGGAGGAGGCGCGGCTGGTGGCCCGGCTGGCGCACCCCAACCTCATCACCATCCTGGACCTGACGGAGATCGACAACCGGCACTGCCTCGCCATGGAGTACGTCCAGGGCGACGACGTGCGGCGGTTGGAGAAGTTCGCGCGGACGCAGGGCAAGCCGCTGCCGGTGGGGCTGGCGCTGCGCATCATCGCGGAGGCGGCGGCGGGGCTGGACTACGCGCACCAGGCGCGCGATGCGCTGGGCAAGCCGCTGCGGCTGGTGCACCGGGACGTGTCGCCGCAGAACATCCTGGTGGGCTTCGACGGAGGCGTGAAGGTCATCGACTTCGGCGTGGCCAAGGCGGCGGGCAGCGCGTCGCACACGGCCACCGGGGTGCTCAAGGGCAAGTACCCGTACATGTCCCCGGAGCAGGCCAACGGCCAGCCCGTGGACGCGCGCGCGGACCTGTTCGCCCTGGGCGTGGTGCTGTGGGAGCTGATCACCGGCCGGCGCCTCTTCAAGGGCGAGTCGGACCTGATGACGCTGCGGCTGGTGCGCGACTGCCAGGTGCCGGCGCCCTCGCAGCTCAACCCCAAGTTGCCGCCCGGGCTCGACGAGCTGGTGCTCAAGGCGCTGGCCCCCTCCCCCGACGCGCGCTTCCCGGACTGCGCGGCCTTCCGGCTCGCCATCGAGGACTACATCCTCCAGTACCGGCTGCCAGCCAGCAACGCGCACCTGTCCGCGTACCTGCGCGATCTGTACGTCGAGCGCATCACCCGCGAGTCGGACCCCGTCCAACTGGATCAGCTCGCCGAGGACGCGGACCTGGACTCCAAGTCCAACCCGTCGCGCAGCAGCATCCGCTCCATCTCGCAGCGACTGTCTCCGCCTCCGCCGCCCCCCGCCTCGTCGACGGGCACCCCGGTCGTCCCGCCGCCCAAGCCCCTGACGAAGTCGAACGGGAACGGGAACGGCAACGGGGACACCCGGCACACGCAGACGCTGATGCCGGAGCCCGTGACGCGGCGGCGCTTCCCGATGGTGCCGGTGGCGGCCACCGTGGGCGTGCTGCTCCTGGCCGCGGGAGCCGCGGTCATCTTCCGGGACAAGGCCACGGCCGAGCCCATCACGCCGGTGACGGAGTCACCGCCAGTGGTCCAGGTGCGCACCGAGCCGACCCCGCCCGAGCCGACCCCGCCCGAGCCCACGCCGGAGCCCCAGCAGGTGACGTTGAAGGTGAGCTCGGAGCCCGCGGGCGCGGCGGTCCTGGTCGATGGCAAGCCGCGCGGCGAGACGCCGGTGGATCTGCCGTTCGCGCCGGACGCGCGCGCCATGAAGGTGGAGCTGAAGCTGGACGGCTACCACCCGGTGTCGCGGCGGGTGTCCACCAAGGATGCCCCCGAGCTGCTGGTGAAGCTCATGCCGAAGCCGGCGGCGCAGAAGCCGTCCCGCCGCAACAACCCGAATCCGTCCCTGGGCATCAAGCGGGATCGCTGAGCCCCTCCGGCCCTGAAGAAGGGCCGGGGCGAAGGGCCTACCGGCCCTGGACGGGCTTGAGCACCTCGATGGAGGTCACCACGCGCACGCCGCCCTCGTTGCGGAAGTGGGTGCGGACGGACGTTCCCTCCTGGAGCTGCTCGATGGGCACCGCGTCCTCGTCCTTCACGACGACCTGCACCAGGGGCTGCTTGCGGCCCACGTCGAGGGTGAGGACGTTGCCCGTCGCTCCCTTCACCGTGCCGTTGACGATGCCGGCCTCCCTGTCGGTGAACTGATCTCCGGACGTGGCCTTCTCCTGCACGGCCTTGAGCTCCGGGGGCGTGGGGTCCTCGGCCGCCCGCGCACCGAAGGCGAATGTGACCAGCGAGAGCCCGGCGGCGAAGACGGTCCGTGAGCGCATGGCGCACCTCCTGCGAGACAAGCTGCGTCCGGTGATGGGCAGCGCCAAGACAAGCAACCAGACAGGGTGGCCCTCCTGCGCTCCTCGCTCCCTCCATGAAGCGCTCAAGGTTCCCCAGCCCGAGTGCTGTCGGGAAGACCCATGGTCTCCACCGTTCTCGCACCAAACCGAGACATCGGAGGCAGCCTGAAATTATTTCCAGGAGCCCTCACGGCCGCTGCGTTGTTGAGCGTTGGCCGCGCGCACAACCGAGAGGCAGCGAAGCAGCCGGAGTCGTCCAAGCTGGACCCGCGAGCACGAGACCTCACCCCGACCCAGGTTCGCTCCCTGGGCGAGCACGATTCACCAGGCTCGCGCGCCCGCTCCCTCTCGGAGATGTTCGAGCATTCGCCCGCGTGGACAGGCCAGGACCTCGACCAGGCTTTTCACGCCTTCTACGCCGAGAATGTGAATTCCGCTTCCATGCGAGCCATGGGAAGGCTCCTCGCGCAGCTGGCGCGTTGTGAGGGGTTGAGCGAGGCGAGCTGCTTGCTCGCGCGTCTGGGAGGGATCATCTGGGGCCTCCACGGAGCCAACCCGGGGCCCTCGCACCTCACGCCCCCCGGCCGTCCGCGGAGTGGGGCACCAGCGGTGTCGCCAGCACGTACACCCTCCCCGCGCTGATGCCCTTCGCGATTATGTTCCGCGCCGCGTGGGCGCCTGCGCGACCAGGCCCCGGACGACTTCCGCATCGAACGGCTTGTCGATGCGCTCCGTGTCCACGGTCGCCAGGAACGTCCGCGCCCGCTCGGTGAACCCGCCTCCCGTCATGAAGACGAAGCGCGACAGGCACTCGGCGCGCGTCTCCGCCAGCCGCTCGTACAGGTCCATGCCCGTCATGTCCGCCATCATCAGGTCGCAGAACACCCGATCGAACCCGTCGTCCCTCCGCAGCAGCTCCAGGGCCTCGCGGCCGCTCTGCAGCACCACCACCTCGTGCATCCGCCCGAGGATCCGCTTCATCACCGAGCCGATGCCCGGCTCGTCATCGATGATCAGCACCCGCCTGCGCGCCTGCACATCCACCACCGTCCGCGCCGGTGCCTGGGGGGATGCGGTCTCCGCCTCGCTCACATTCAGCGTCACCCGGAACGTGCTGCCCCGCCCCGGCGCGCTCTCCGCCTTCAGCTTCCCTCCCATCGAGTGGAGGATGCCCAGGCAGATGGACAGCCCCAGCCCCGTGCCCTCGTTCTGGGGCTTGGTGGTGAAGAAGGGCTCGAAGATGCGCGCCAGCACCTCGGGGCCCATGCCCACGCCGCTGTCGCGCACCTCCACCACCACCCGCTCCTCCTCCCGGCGCGTCACCAGCACCACGGCGTGGCCCGCCACGTTCCCCTCGGGAATGGCCTGCGCGGCGT
>NZ_DASVWK010000117.1:0-4841 GCF_036389735.1 Archangium sp.
TGCTCGCCATCCCGGACATGCAGGGGCAGCTCCACCTGGCGCACGCGCGAGGCCTGACCTCCGACATCGAGGGCGCCGTCCTGCGCGGGTTGTGCGCGCAGGTGGCCGAGGCGCTCTCCTTCGATCGGACGCCGGCCCTCATCGGACCGGGGCTCGTGGACCGGCGGTTCGGGAATGTCACGGAGCTGGGGAAGGTGTCGGTCATCTTCTATCCCCTGGCCGTGGGGGATCGGTTGCTCGGGGTGCTGTGCCTGCTGCGCCGGGGCAACCAGAGCATCTTCGGCAAGAGGGACCTGGACCGCGCGGCGGTGCTCTCCAGCCATGTGGTGCTCGCGCTGGAGAACGGGCGCCTGGCCTGTCAGCTCGCGGCCTCCGAGCAGCTCGCGACGCTGGGGCAGGTGGCGGCCGGCATCGGGCATGAGATCAACAACCCGACGGCCTACATCCAGAGCAACCTGGAGTTCGTCCAGGATCAGCTGAGGGCGCTGGGCGAGGGCAAGGCCGTGGATATCGCCGAGCTGGAGCTGGCCGTGGGGGATGCGCGCGAGGGGGCCCGGCGCATCGGTGACATCGTGCGCGACATGCGCGCGCTGTCACGCACGGACGACGAGGCCGGGGGGTGGTTCGACCTCAACGACGCCATCCGCTCGGCGCTGCGCATCGCCCGGGTGGAGACGGCGCAGCGGGCGAGCGTCGAGGCCGAGCTCATCGAGGGGCTGGTGGTGAAGGGGAACCCGGGGCCGGTGTCGCAGGTCTTCGTCAACCTGTTGGTGAACGCGGCGCAGGCGATGGCGGACTGGAAGGGCGAGCGCAAGGAGATCCGCATCACCGCCCGGCGCGAGTCCGAGCAGGCCGTCATCGAGGTCAGCGACACGGGGCCCGGCATTCCGCCCGAGCGCCTGCACCGGCTCTTCCAGCCCTTCTTCACCACGAAGGGGACGGGCACGGGGCTGGGACTGTCCATCAGCCGGAACATCGTGCGGCGTTTCGGAGGGGACATCTCGGTGCGCAGCGCGCCCGGGGATGGGACGGTGTTCACCGTTTCGCTTCCGGCGCGCTCGCAGGCCGAGGGCTGACGCGTTCCGATGGTGTCGGTGGGGGTGGCGGGTTAAGTGACCCGCATGAACTTCCGACATCTCGGCAACAGCGGTCTGATGGTCAGCGAGATTTCCTACGGGAACTGGCTGACCCATGGCTCCCAGGTCGAGGAGGCCGCGGCACTGGCCTGTGTGCGCGCCGCGCTCGACGAGGGCATCACCAGCTTCGACACCGCCGACGTCTACGCCGGCACGCGCGCCGAGGAGGTGCTCGGCCGCGCGCTCAAGGGCCAGCGTCGCGAGGGCCTGGAGATCTTCACCAAGGTGTACTGGCCCACGGGCCCCGGACGAAATGATCGCGGCCTGTCGCGCAAGCACATCCTGGAGTCCATCAACGGCTCGCTGCGGCGGCTCCAGACGGACTACGTGGACCTGTACCAGGCGCACCGCTACGACCACGAGACGCCGCTGGAGGAGACGATGCAGGCCTTCGCGGACGTGGTCCGCCAGGGCAAGGCGCTCTACATCGGCGTGTCCGAGTGGACGGCCGAGGAGCTTCGCGCGGGGGTGACGCTGGCGAGGCAACTGGGCTTCCAGCTCATCTCCAGCCAGCCGCAGTACTCCATGCTGTGGCGGATCATCGAGGGCAAGGTCATCCCCACCTCGCGGGAGCTGGGCGTGGGGCAGATCGTCTGGTCGCCGATCGCCCAGGGGGTGCTCACGGGCAAGTACCAGCCGGGCCAGAAGCCGCCGGAGGGCAGCCGAGCGACGGACGAGAAGGGCTCGGGCTTCATCCAGCGCTTCATGAACGATGAGGTGCTGACGCGGGTGCAGCAGTTGCGGCCGGTGGCGGAGGGGGTGGGGCTGTCGCTGGCGCAGCTCGCGGTGGCGTGGGTGCTCCAGAACCAGAACGTGGCCTCGGCCATCATCGGCGCCTCGCGGCCCGAGCAGGTGAAGGAGAACGTGAAGGCGGCGGGCGTGAAGCTGAGCCCGGAGGTGATGCGCCGCATCGACGAGATTCTCGGTCCCGTCGTGGAGCGCGACCCGGCCCACACGGCGAGCCCCGCGAAGCGGCCGTAGGGTTCAGGAGGGGAGGGAAGCCTCGATGGGAAACGGAACCACCTCGTTCCCCAGGTGCTTCGCTCGGGTGAGCAGCTGGTGGAAGCGGTCCGTCCCGTTGCGCGTGTCGAACTTCGCCGCGATGCCCTCCGCCTGCGCGGCCAGCCAGTCCCGGAGGGTCCGCGTCTCGTACGCTCCCTCGGGGACGTACAGCGTGAAGGTGAGCGGCAGCGGGAGTTGGACCCGCTCGCGCCCTTCCACCAGCGCCCGCTCCAGCAGGGCGAGCGAGGCCGAGTAGAAGGTGAAGCGGTCCCGGTGGCTGGCGTGCTCCAGCGCCCAGCCCAGGTGGCGCCCGAAGAGCATCATCCCCCGGGCCACGTTCGCCGTCAGCGTGAGGAACTCCAGGTGCTCGCCCAGGGTGGCGAGGAACTCCCGGTTGCGCTGGACCAGGGTGTAGCCGCGCAGGTGGCTGTCGCGCGCCTGCTCCAGCCGGCCCAGCTTGAAGAGCGGGTAGAGCACGCTGCCCAGCGTCAGGTGCGGCACCTCCGCGCACGCGTTGCGCCCCTCCAGCAGGGGCCGCGCCTTCTCCAGCACCACCGCGTACTCGCCGCGGTCGAGGTGGTGGTCCAGCTCATCGTCCAGCTCGCACGCCCGGCAGTCCGTCAGGTGGTCGCGCGGTGCCTCCACCCACTTCGCCCAGAGCGTGTCCGCCGCCGGGTCCCCCATGTCACGCGCCGCCTGGTAGCGCAGCTTGAGCACCGCCCGCTGCCCCGCTCCCGCCTTGGCGAAGCATTGCTCCACGTCATCCAGCGCGCCTTGAATCTGCTTGCGGCTGATGTGGGGGAACTCGTCCAGCCGGCCCACCACCCACTTCTGCTTCCAGAGCAGTTGCTCCGGAGAGAAGCGCTCCGGGTCCTTCTGTTGCTGTCCCCGGCACCACGCGAACGCCACCAGGGCGCGGTCCGGAAAACCCCCGAAGGTGGCCGCGTCGATGAGCGCGTCCCGCACCTCGTAGGCGAGCGGCACGTCCCCGTGGGCATCCGCGAGGCGAGCCGCCTCCTCCAGCGCCATCACCTTGGCCTCGCCCGGGTCCAGTCTCTCCGCGCGCCCGAGCAGGGTCTTCACCTGCTCGCGCCAGTCCTGCTCCGTCAATGTACGCCCCCTGTGCCTTCGTCCTCGTCCAGGCGCGACGCGATGAGGCCCAGGAGCCCCCGGTTCAGCAGCGCCATCTCCCGCGCGTTCAGCGGGCGATGACCCAGCAGTAGCGCCTGCACGTACAGCATCTCCACCGACAGCTTGAGCTGCGCCACGTCCCGCACCCGCGCCAGCCGGCGCACCACCGGGTTGAGGAGGTTGAAGCAGAGCTGCGGCCGCTCCTCCTCCCGGGACTCGGCCAGCGCACCCTCCAGCACCGAGGCGTACAGCTCGTCCGTCTCCTCGCGGGCGCGCTCCACGTCCCGCCGGAAGGCCCCGTCGTCCACGTCTCCGTAGAGCGTGGGCACCTCCAGCGGGAGGAACTTCTTGACGGTGACCTCGCAGCGGAACGGCTCCAGGGCTTCCTGGGCCACCTGCCGCAGCCGCGCCACCTGCTGGTTCTCCTCGGGTGTCAGCTCCTCGAAGCCCTGGGGGAGCTGCGACGCGGAGAAGAGCTCCACCTGGGTGTCCGGCAGCACGCGCGGCAACTTCTCCAGCAGGGCCGTGTCGTGCGTGTAGGCCCCATTGATGATGCACAGCCCCTGGGCCGCCGCCACGCGCGCCACCTGCCGGAAGGCGTCCAGGCTCGTCACGTAGCGCGGCGTGGGGTACGTCTGGCGGTAGTGCCCCAGCGTCATCATCCCGAGCGTCGTCTCGAAGGGCAACCAGTGGATGACGAGCCGGTAGAAGTCGTCGTCATCTAGCGCGAGGGCCTTCACCGACAGGCCGTGCAGGGCGATGAGGCGCTGGAGCGTGCGGGGCTCGCCGTGGGCCAGGTCCACCAGATACTGGCGCAGCACCTGCCCGAGCGACTCGCGGGCCCGCGCCAGGGTGGCGTCCTCGTAGAAGGACTCACGGCTGGCGGTGGGGCGCAGGCCCTGGGCATTCACCACGCACTTGACGAAGAAGGCCCACTCCGGGAGCAGATTCTCCGCGCTCTCCGACAGCAGCATGTCCTTGAGGTACACGCGGTGCTTCTGGCGTGCGTTGAAGTGCGGCGAGAAGGGCAGCACGAAGGCCACGCCGTCCACCTGCCCCGCCTCCGCGCGCAGGAGGATGCAGTCCACGAACTCGGTGTTGAACACCTCGCGCCCATAGGCCAGCAGCGCCGCGCGACGCTCCGCCACGCTCGCGTACTCGCGGCGCCAGGGCGGCGGGGCCGGGTTGAGCCGCTCGGCGCTACCGTCCACGGTGAGGTGGATGGGGAAGGGCAGCAGGCCGCCATAGTGCGCCGTGAGCTGCCGGACGCGCTCGGCGGTGAAGTACTCGGCGGCATCCGCGCGGGCGATGAGGAAGACCTGGGTGCCCGGCCTCTCCAGCGGGTGCTCGGATGTCCGCACGGCGTAGGTGCCGTCATGCCGGCCCCGCCACTCCAGGGTGCTCCCGTCCCCCTTCGCCGAGCGCGTCACCACCAGCAGCTCGTCGCACACCATGAAGCAGGACAGCAGGCCGATGCCGAACTGGCCGATGAAGTCGTTGCGGCGCGCCTCCAGCGTCTCGCGCTTGGAGCTCTCGCCGATGGTGGCCAGGAAGCGGTGCAGCTCCTCCTCC
>NZ_DASVWK010000118.1:0-5260 GCF_036389735.1 Archangium sp.
CGCGGCATCTTCGAGAGCGCGTAGCGCATGGCGTGCAGCTTGAGCCTGTCGCCCTCGGTGTAGTGCTCCTCCTTCTTGTGGAGGAAGTCCACGCCCGGGCCGAACATGCGGTTGTTCAGCGACGTCTCGATGTGGAACACCTTGAGGTGCTTGTCGATCGCCTTGCCGATGCGCTCGTTGCGCCGGTACAGCTCGCTGCGGCTCGGCTCCATGTAGCTTTCCGAGTCGCGGATCGTCTTCGGATTGTGGTGCGCCCGGAGGCCGGCGTAGTTCGTCACGCCGGTGCCCATGGACTTGTGCCCGCCATTCATGGGCACGAAGTTCACGTTCACGTAGACGACGAGGTCGCTCTCGGCCACACGCCGGTTGACGGCCACCACGTGCGTGCCGCAGGGCGTGCGCTCCAGCTCCACCATGCCGTCGGGATCCTCGGCGTCATGGTTGTAGTACCGGTCCGGGTAGTAGGCGTCGTAGATCTTCTGGCCCACCATGCGCCGCATCTCACCTTCCGTCATGCGGCGGTGCAGGGCGTTGGCGATGACGAGGTGGACGTCGTCCACGCCCGAGTCCGCGCACAGCTCCAGCACCACCTCCAGGATGGACTGGCGCACGTCCGGCGTGGCCATGGGCGGCAGCGGCACGGAGATGTCGTCGATGACGCAGGTGAGCCGCATGCCCGGGCGGAGCAGGGCGTGCAGGGGCTCCATGCCCTCGGGGTGGTTGATGGCCCAGCGGATGGCGGCCTTGACGTTGGGCACGCCGGCCAGGGGCGGCCGGGGGAAGATGACCCGGGTGCCCACGGGCAGGTCCTCCAGGAGGAAGTTCTCCCCGTAGAAGAGCGCCCGGGGCGGGCTGCCCTTCTCGGTGATGACCACCTGGCTTTCCTCGTCGTAGAGCTTCTGGAGCGTCTTGAGCGGGCGCATGTCGAGCGGCTTTCGTTACTTCAGGTCGAGGATGGGCCAGGTGTAGGCCCGGGCGATGGAGCGCAGGCGCATGTCCGGGTTGACGGCGGTGGGCCGCCCCACCACGGAGAGCATGGCGTAGTCGGAGGAGCTGTCGGAGTAACCGTGGCACTCTTCGAGGGCCAGGCCCTCGCGCACGCAGTAGGAGCGGATGGCGTTGGCCTTGTTCGCCCCCTCGATGATGGGAGGGATGACCTTGCCGGTGGCCTTGCCGCCCACGAACTGCATCTTGTTGGCGATCATCTCGTCGGCGCCCAGGTAGCGGGCCAGCGGGCGCATGCTGAAGTCCAGCGCTCCGGTGACGAGCACGATGCGGCAGCCGACGCGGCGGGCCTGGTCGATGAGATCGCGCGTCTGCTCGTAGAGGGCGGGCTTGAGCACGTCCTCGAACATGTCCTCGGCGATGGACACGAGCCGGTCCTCGGAGAGGCCCGCGTAGTACCGGTAGAAGAACTCGTTGAAGGTCTTCCGATCCAGCGCGTCCATGGCGGCGAAGAGGGGCACGCTGGCGGCCGTGGCCAGGGTCCTCCCGGCGATGCCCAGGATCGAGCCCCGGTTCATGGCGTAGTAGGCGTAGACGTGGACGACGTTGGTCTTCACCAGCGTCCCGTCGACATCGTAGAAGGCGGCTTTCGCGGGCATGGGCAGGCGGGCTTCCTGACATCGGAGTCCGGCGTGTGTCAACCACACTAAACGGCCCAGAATTCGACGCACTTGGACAAAGAGCGACGCGGCGACCTCTCTCTGAGGAAGTTGCTTGCTGGTCACGGACCGGTGGGCCGGCGCCGTTGTCGTGCGTGCTCTACCACCGCACCTCACACGAGCAGCCAGGAGATAGGGCGTCTGGTTGGGGCCATGCTTTCTCCGGAGTTCCGATGGCGTGGCGTGAACAACGGGAGTCACGGGTAGGGGGACTTCGAGGCGGGTGCTCGGAGGCGATTCACTCGTAGTCGACCACGAGTGATGTGGGATGACGGCGTACGTCACTCGTAGTCGACTACGAGTGAACGCGCCACAGGCTCTATTTCAAGGCGGCGGTTCCAACGCTGGTGAGGCACCCGGGTCTGCTAGCGTCCCCACCCCGGAGGTAGACGCCATGACCCAACTGCCGCCATCACCCGCCGGACGCCGCGCGACAGGAGCGCCGTGAAGCCCGCGCTGGAGGAGGTGGTGCCTGCGGGGTTGGTGGTGGCCGGCTACCGGATTGAGAGGAAGCTGGGGGGCGGAGGTCAGGGCAAGGTGTACCTGGCGTGGCGGGAGGGGCGCCCGTACGCGCTCAAGTTCATCCACCTGGAGCGCGTGGGGGAGTGGGGCTGGCGCGAGCTCTACATCCTGCTGCGGCACCAATGGCCCAACGTGGTGAGGCTGCTGAGTCACTTCCGCTGGCCGGAGGAGGGGCCCGAGTACCTGGTGCTCGTCATGGAGTGGGTGCGGGGCCGAACGGTGCGCACCTGGGCCGCCGAGGACAACCCGAGCGCCCGCGAGGCGGCGGAGCTGGTGCTCAAGCTGGCGCGAGCGCTGGGCCACGTGCACGAGCAGGGCGTGCTGCACCGGGACTTGAAGGACGACAACGTGCTGGTGCGCGAGGCGGACAGAGAGCCGGTGCTGGTGGACTTCGGTGCGGGCAGCCTGCCGGGGGCGCCTCGCGTCACGCGCGGGGCCCTGGCCCCGGCCGACCTGCGCTTTCGCAGCCCCGAGTCCGTGGCCTTCTTCCTGCGCCCCAGCCGCCAGCCGGACGAGAGCTACCCGTACACGCCAGCGGACGACTTGTACGCCCTGGGCGTCATCCTCTACGCGCTGCTCACGGACACCTACCCCATTGAGGACGCCGAGCCGTTGATGCTGGCGGAAATCCTCTCGTGCCAGCCCCTGCCGCCGCACGAGATGAACGAGCGGGTGCCCCGGGCGCTGAGCGCGGTGTGCATGCGGCTGCTGGAGAAGAAGCCGGAGGAGCGACTGGCGAGCACCGGGGCGCTGTGCGCGGCGCTGGAAGCGGCCCTGAAGGACGCGCGAGGAGAGGCGGCGTGGGATGTGCCGCTGTGCCTGGGCTGGGAGGAGGAAGACGGGGCCCTGGAGGTGGCGAAGCCCGGGCCCCAGCCCCGGCCCTCGTGGATGGACAGGTGGGTACGCCACCAGCCCCGGCGGGGCAAGCGGCCCACCGAGGTGAAGCCCCCTGCCCCCATGTTGGAGCCGGTGCCCACCTCGGGCCCGGCCCTCACGTCCGCCAGCCTGCGGCGTGCGGACGCGTTGGCCGCGCTGTGGAAGGCGGCGGCCGTGCTGGCGGTGCTGGTGCTGGCGGGACTGGGGGCCGAACTGCTGGCACGGCGGGGCGGTGGCGAAATGGCGCGCGGGGACAAGCCGCCCGAAGCTGAAAGGGCCGCGGCTCCGCCCCTGGCGGACACCACCCCCGCGGTCGTCGCTCCCCCCGCGACGCCTCCCAAGGACGACGCCCCCGTGAAGACGCAGCAGAAGACTCCCAGCCCGGACAAGCGGCCCAAGAAGGGCACCGCCGTGCGCAATGCGTGCGCGGGCCTCGTCGGTGCCGCCCTGCAAGCCTGTGTCGGCACGCAGCAGCAGCCAGCCGCCCCCGTGCGCTCGGCGCCTCCCGCCCTGGAGTGCCCCCCTGGTTCCGTGGAGACCATGACGGACACGCTGGACATCCGCATTAGCAACGACGTTTGGGTCATGTTCCCCCATGTCGGCGATGCCAAACCCGTGGACGTACGACAGCTCGCCACCGTCAGGACTGGTAGGAAGTTCGGGAAGCTGGAAGGGGGCACCGTCCTCTCGGGGAGACTCTTCTTCACGACGGACCGCGTCTACGGCCTCTTCACCGAGGCCAAGACACATGACGGCGCAACATACCCGGTGTGCCTGGAGCTCGTGGGAAGGACCGCCGACTGGAACGAGCGCGGCGTGGAGCGGAAGGACGTGGGCGGCCCGGCCGACGCTGCCGTGGTCTTCTCCACCCAGGCGGTGCGCGCGGTGGAGCAATTCAAGTAGGCGTTTGCGTGGGCCCGCCCCTGGGCCCGGGTCTAGGGGTGCACGGGACTGTGGTAGAGGCTCGGGCCCGCGCACCCCGCTCCAGCCTCCTTGGAGGTTTTTTCCCGTGCCCCTCGCGTCCCCCGCCGGCCTGCTGGCGCTTCTCCTCTTTTCCCAATCCCCCAGCCCCGCCGAGCCGCCCGGCCAGGATGAATGCGCGGCGGCGAGCCCCCGCGTCGAGCTGGAGGCCACGTCCACCGCGAAGGCCAGGGTGGTGTGCATCACCCCGGGCCTGCCCCTCACGTTCTCCTTCGACGCGTTGCTGCGACCGGGCTCCGTGAGGCTGGGTGAGCCGGAATGGTTCGAGGACACGGCGACGGGCAAGCAGACGCTCACGTTCAGGCCGCGCGAGAACCTGGAAGCGGGCAAGCGCTCCGAGGTGGAGGTGTGCTTCGCGGACGATGCCGCCCCGGCGTGCGCCACCTTCGTCCTCCTGACGCACCCGGGGCTGGGCATGCAGGGCGTGGAGGTGTTGCGCCAGAAGCGCCCCCTGGCGGATTACCAGCGGGCCGAGCGGGAAGCGCGGGCCGAGGTTCAGCAGTGCCAGGAGGAGGTGCGGCAGTTCCGGGCCGAGCAGGCCGTGCCGGAGGGACTGCGCGGTGTGCTCGCCTCCGGGCTGCTGGGTAAGGGGGGCATCGCCTCCAAGGACCTGACGGAGAGCGTCACCAAGAGGGAGGGAAACGCCCTCTCCCTGGAGCGCATCAAGAGCTACCGCGCCCTGGACCGGGTGGCGGTGGACGTGAAGCTTTGGAATCCCGGTACGCAGCCCTGGGTGGCGGCGGGCGCGGTGCTGCGGAGCGCCACCGGGGCGGTCCTCAAGCCCCTGCCGCTCTGGCAGCCGGAGCCCATTGCACCGGGCCCGGACGCGGGCCGCGTGGTGGTGGAGGTGCTGGCGACGACGAAGCAGGCCCGGGGCACGTACACGCTCACGCTCTGGGACGCGGAGCGCCAGCGGACGGTCGTTCTCGGTGAGGTGACGTTCCCGTAGCGCCGCCCCGTGACGGGCACGGCTCCACTCGTGGCCTACCCGTCGAGTTCTCTGGGGCTCGGCCTATCCAGCGGCTTGACGGGCGGAGCCGTGCTTCCGTGTACTCCGGGAGCGACGGCTCGCGGGCCGCGTCGCTTCCGGAGGTGCGCCGTGTGCACCCGTCTTGTTGGTCCACGTTCGCCAGGGGCTCCGCTGCGCCTTGGGTTGGGTGGCTGGTTTCTCCTCGTCCTCTTCCTGCACAGCGCATGCGCCTCGGGCGTCCCAGGAG
>NZ_DASVWK010000119.1:0-12763 GCF_036389735.1 Archangium sp.
CGCGCGCCACCCAGCTCCCATCCGCCAGGCGCTGCTCGGCCAGCGAGCCGGGAATGCGAATCTCCCAGCCCTCGGGCAGCGCCACCTGCACCGCGCCCCGGCGGTAGCCGATGAGCGAGCCCGTGGGCGCCGCGGTGGCGCGCCGGGAGACCTCCTCCGCCAGCGTGCCTCCAACGCCCATGAAGCCCAGGACCTCCTGCCACTCGCGCCACGGATAGGGCAGCGTCGGGTCCTCCCGCCACGCCAGCTCCAGCAGCCGGGCCACGTCACGGAAGAGGTGGCGCTCCTCCTCCAGCAGCGGCGGACGCCACACCATGTCCGTCCAGATGCGGCTGAGCGCGCGGCCCAGTCGCGTCCGGGCACCCAGGCCCGGCTCCCACCACGGGAAGATGTCCTGGCCGCTCAGCGGATCCTCACGCACCATCCGCAGCCAGGCCTCGTCTCGCGGGCCCAGCGGGGTGAGCAGCGCGCCGGGGTACTCGAAGCCATGCCCGGAGCGCAGCGACAGCGTCGCCCCCGAATTGCCGAGCCTCCGGAAGTCCAGCACCCGGCCCGCCATCTCCCCCAGCCAGGCGAGCATGCATGGGACGATGTCGCTCGCATCCCCCGTGTGGAAGTAGCCGGTGGGGTCCCCCACCCCGGCGATGGTGAGGGCTGGCTCCGCCCAGTCCACCTGAAGCGCGTCCCCCAGGGCGTGCAGCAGATCGCAGAGGTAGCGGTGATAGCCGGGCCCCACCATGGAGGTATTGGCCGAGACCACCACCCGACCCTTCCCGGCGGCCACGATGGCCACCTCGTCCGCGGCCGGGTGCAAGCGCAGGAAGAGGATGGGGCCCTGGGGTCCCTCCACGGTGCGCGAGCTCTCCAGCAGCTCCTCCGCCTCCTCGTGGACCCAGCGCTCGACCTTGCGCAGCCACGGTCGCGGGGCCTCGGGCGCGGTGAGTTCTCCTCCGTACCAGCCGGGCAGCAGCACCTTCACCCCCATCGCGTCGTCTCCTCTCCGTCAGGCCGCGGGTCCACCACACGCAACGGGTGTCGAAGGCCGATTATGTCTCAGGGACGGAGGCGCGGGAGCCGCCGTCAAGACCAACTGATGTCGTAGTCGACATCGAGCGGCCCGAGCCGGCGCCCCTGCACGACGACATCGCGGGCCATGGACTGCTCCACCGCCGCGGTGAGGATGCCCTCGTTGTAGGGCAGGGGCAGGAAGTCCCGGCGGGCAATCAACCGAGCCTGCCTGTCCCCCAGCCGCTCCACGGAGCGCTCGCCGTAGCTCAGTGAAGCCCGGCAGGCGTTGGGAAAGGCGGCCAGCAGCCGGTGGGGATCCGTCCCGGCGAGCGCCATCATCGTCTTGCCCACGGTGGAACTCAGGAAGTCATCCGTGGCCCGCCGCCCCAGTTGGCGCAGCACGGCATCGCGACCGCCCAGCTTCGGGGCGAGCAGATCCGTGGCGGTGAAGATGGCCTTCATGAGGTCGGACACCGGGTAGTTGAAGAAGTCGACGAACTTCTTCCCACCGGCGACCGTGTGGCATTTCCCCCGGGCCTCCTCTCCCCCCAGCACACGCACCGCCTCCAACAGGCCGTTGAAGAACATGCCGCGGGCCGTATCCGCGGGGGTGGCGAGGGAGAGCAGCTGTTCCAATCCGGGGGCGATGGTCAGGGGAGTGGCGGGCATCGACACAGTGGGGGGCTCCTGGAGGGGGATTCCAGCGAGTGAGCGGTCATTCTCGAAAGATGGGGGCGCCCCCATTAGAACGCAAAATCCCCTTCCTGGGATCAGGCCGTGCGGACGGCCGCCGCCGACTCCAGACCCAGCTCCGCCACCGCCATCTCCCGCATCCGGAATTTCTGGACTTTCCCGGTCACCGTCATGGGGAACTCCTCGACGAACTTCCAGTAGCGGGGAATCTTGAAGGTGGAGATGCGGCCCGTGCAGAACTGGACCAATTCCTCCTGGCTGACAGTGGCTCCGGGGCGCGTCTTGACCCAGGCCATCACCTCCTCACCGTACTTCTCGCTTGGGACACCGACGACCTGGGCTTCGCTGACGGCGGGGTGGGTGTGGAGGAACTCCTCGATCTCGCGCGGGTACACGTTCTCGCCGCCCCGGATGATCATGTCCTTGATGCGGCCGACAATCTTCACGTAGCCCTGCTCGTCCATGGTGGCGAGATCGCCGGTGTGCATCCACCCGGCCGGGTCGATGGCGGTGCGGGTGGCCTCGGGGTTGTTCCAGTAGCCGAGCATCACGCTGTAGGCGCGCGTGCACAGCTCCCCGGGCGAGCCCCGCGGCACCACCGCGCCGGTCCCCGGGTCGACGATCTTCACCTCCACATGCGGGTGGACGCGGCCCACGGTGGAGACGCGCTTGTCCAGCGGATCATCCAGCGCGCTCTGCGTGGACACGGGCGAGGTCTCCGTCATCCCGTAGCAGATGGTGACCTCGCGCATGTTCATGCGTGATTGGACCTTCTTCATCACCTCGGTGGGACACGGCGAGCCGGCCATGATGCCGGTGCGCAGCGTGGAGAAGTCGAACTCGCCGAAGCGCGGGTGATCCAGCTCGGCGATGAACATGGTGGGCACGCCGTAGAGCGCGGTGCAGCGCTCGGCGCCCACCGTCTGGAGTACCAACAGGGGATCGAATGCCTCGCCTGGAATCACCATGGTGGAGCCGTGGGAGGCACAGGCCAGGTTGCCCATCACCATGCCGAAGCAGTGGTAGAAGGGCACGGGGATGCAGACGCGATCCTCGGCCCCGAGGCGCAGCGCCTCGCCCACGAAGAAGCCGTTGTTGAGGACGTTGTGGTGGCTGAGCGTGGCGCCCTTGGGAAAGCCGGTGGTGCCGGACGTGTACTGGATGTTGATGGGGTCGTCGAACTGGAGCGAGGCCTCGCGGTCCGCCAGCGTGCGCTCGCTCACGTGGGCGCCGTTCTTCAGGAGCAGCTCCCAGTCGTCGTCCAGCACGAGGGCCACGCGCAGCTCGGGGCAGCGCGGGCGCACCTCCTCCAGCATCTCGCGGTAGTCCGTCTGGCGGAAGCCGCGCGAGAGCAGCAGCACGCTGGTGCCGGACTGTTTGAGTGCGTACTCCAGCTCCGCCGTCTTGTAGGCGGGGTTGAGGTTGACGAGGATGGCGCCGATACGCGCCGAGGCGAACTGGGCCACCACCCACTCGAAGCGGTTGGGGGACCAGATGCCCACCCGATCGCCCTTCTCCACGCCGAAGGCCAGCAGGCCCAGGGCCACCTGCGTCGTCGCGTCCCAGAGCTGCCGCCACGTGGCGCGGTAGCCCTGCGAGACGACCACGAGCGCCTCCCGGTCCGGGTGGTTCTCGACGGTACGCCGGAGGTTCTGGCCAAGGGTCTCCCCGAGCAACGGGGTGGTGCTGGTACCGTGGACGTAGGACGGAGAGGACATGGCGCGAATCCTTCCCGGCCGCCCTCGGCCCGCGCAAGCCCCGCGCGTCCAGGCCGGCGATTCACCGTCTCGGCTTCGACCTGGCGCGCCTGCTGCCCTTCAACCTCGCGCGGACCTGGCACGTGCAGCTGGCCATCCTCTGGGTGTCCACCTCGTTCCTCGCCGACGGCATCTTCCTGGCGCCCCTGGTCGCGGGCCACGAGCCGCGCGGGCAGCACTGGCTGGCCTACGGGCTGTTGGGGGCGCTCACGGTGGTGGTGTTCGGGAGCATGGCGGGGGAGTTCGCCGGCATCCACGGGTGGACCACCCGTGTGTGGTTCGGCAACCAGGGCTTCGAGTACCTGGACCTCGGGCCCTTCTGGCAGGTGCTGCTGTCGGTGGGGTTGCTGCTGTGGGTGGCGCTGCTCTTCCGCGTCCTGCGGCGCCGGCTGCGCACCGAGCACCACGGCAACATGCCCTGGCTGTTCTTCTACTCCGCGCTGGCCATTCCCGCCCTCTACGCGGTGGGCCCGCTGGCCCGGCCCGACTCGCGCTTCACCCTCACCAACTTCTGGCGCTTCTGGGTGGTGCACCTGTGGGTGGAGGACTTCCTGGAGCTCTTCACCACCCTCATGGTGGCCTATATCTTCGTGCTGCTGGGGGTGGTGTCCGAGCGCGTGGCCCCGCGCGTCATCTCCCTGGACATCGTCCTGTACTCGGCCAGTGGCGTCATCGGCACCATGCACCACCTCTACTTCTCCGGCACCCCGGTGGAGCACATGGCCCTGGGCGCCTTCTTCTCCGCCGCCGAGGTGATTCCCCTCACCTCACGGCCCTGGTATTGCTCGCCGGACTGCTCGTCGGCGCGTGCGCGGTGCGTCACCCCGAGGGACGGGAGCTGGGGCTGCTCGGAGTCGTGTCGCTGACCATCGCCTGGGTGGCCCGGCGCACCTGGGTCGAGTGGTGAGCGGAGTCCTCGTCCTGGTGGGAGGGAGGGCCTGGAGACCTCCCCCGACGCCCCCTTGCCGGATGTGCGAGCCGGTACGACCCTCTGGGCTACTCAACCCCAAGGAGGTCGGCGATGGCGGACAGGCGGCGGTACGGGGAGTGGCAGGGCCGAAGCGAGGATCAGGGGCGCGGCAGGGGTCGTTCGTCCCGGGACGAGGACCGGGGCGGCACGGGCCGCGGAGATCTCGATCGCTTCGGCCGGGACATGGCCACCGAGCGCACCGGCCGGGGCATGGGCGGCCACGTCGGCGAGCGCGACGCGGATCGCTATGGCCGGGGCGGCGGCGATGACCGGGACATGGACCGCGACCTGGGCGGCCGCGGCGATTACGGCGGCACCGGACGCTACGGCCGGGGCCACGAGTACGGCGGCGACGAGGACCGGGGCCGGTTCGACCAGGACAGCCGCGAGGAGTACCACCGGGGCGGGCTGATGCGGGGCACCCCAGGGGTGCGTCGCGCCGGCGGACCGGGCCAGGAGTACGGCGAGGGCTTCTGGAGCGAGCTGACGCACGAGCGCACCCGGGGTGACTTCGACCGCTACGGAGCCCGAGGCGACGCCCAGCGCACCCAGCACTACGACACGGACCGCTGGGACCGGGGCCAGTACGCGCTGGGGGCCTCGGTCAGCCGGGAGGACTACGACCGCTACGGCTGGGGCCAGGGCTGGAGCCAGGACCAGGGCGACGACAGAGGCTTCGGCACCCGGGGCTTCGGCGCCCCGGACTACGAGCCGCCGCGCGTGCAGAGCTCGTACCTGGAGCAGCGCCCGCGCACCGGCTACTTCACCACCCCCACGCGCGACATGGACCGGGAGGCGGGCCACGGCGCGGGCCGCGGCGGCATGCAGGGCGGCTACGGCTCCTCGGAACGCTCCCCCGAGCTGCCCCGCCGGGGCCGCGGACCGCGCAACTACCAGCGCTCGGATGACCGCATCCGCGAGGACCTCTGCGAGCGGCTGATGCAGGCCTGGATGGACGCGGACGACGTGGACGTCCGGGTGGACAAGGGCGAAGTCACCCTCTCCGGCACGGTGAAGAGCCGCGACGAGAAGCGCGCCATCGAGGACCTGGCCGAGGACGTGCTCGGCGTGAAGGAGGTCCACAACGAGATCCGCGTCGCCCGCGAGCAGCCGGGCCAGGAGCGCCGGGATGTGAACCAGGGGTCGCGACAGGACGACCGGACGCTGCACTCGTGAGTGGGCGTCTCCACTCATCCGCAAGGAGAGGATTCCACCATGGCACAGCGTGATCAGGACAACCCAGGTGAGTGGCAGCAACGGTTCCCCGTGCGTGCGCGGCGCATGGACAGCGAGGGCCCGAAGGGCCGCCCAGGCTACCGCTCGTTCGGCGCCGAGCGGGGCTACAACCAGGGCGGCCTCGGAGGCCTCGGCGCCTACCAGCGCGGCGAACGGCCCCGCGGCTACGACGAGAAGCTGGACATGATCGAGGCCCGGCGGGCCCAGGGCCCTGGCCGGCCGCCGCGTGGCTACCAGCGCTCGGACGACCGCATCCGCGAGGAGGTCTGCGAGCTGCTCATGGACGGACCCGTCGACGTGGGCGACGTGGAGGTCACCGTCAACAATGGCGAGGTGACCCTGAACGGCAGGGTGGAGGAGCGCTGGGAGAAGCGCGCCATCGAGGACATCGCCGCCAACGTGCGCGGGGTGCATGACGTGCACAACCGCGTCCGCGTTCGGCCCCCGGAGGACAGGCCGGTGGCCCAGGAGGCGGCGCGGCTGCGCGATGACGATCGGCCGAAGGAGAAATCCGGAGATCAGCCGCTCATGGGCGTCTGAGGCCCGCGAGGGCGCGAGGGGGACTCCAGCCTCAGGACAGGCCCCCCGCGCCCTCTTCCTCTTCTTCCATGTCCCCGTCCCGGTCCACGTTCCGGGGGAGGTCCACCAGCGCACCGAGCGGGTAGATGATGAGGTGGCGCTGGGGCTCGCTGCCCTGGCTCACCGTCTCCAGGTGGTAGCGCGAGACGAGCCGGTGCTGGAGCTTGCGCAGCCGGGGAGGCCTGGGGGCCAGGGGCACCACCACGCTCTCGCTCAGCACGCGCTGGATGGCGTGATCGGCCTCGAGCACCGCCTCGCGCACCTGATCCTCGTCCACGCCCTCGGCGATGAGGAAGGCGTCGCGCAGCACCCGCCGCATCTCCGACGAGCTGTTGCGCTTGATGGCCAGCACGCGCGCGCCCGTCCGCTCCGACACCTTGCGCAGCTTGGGATCATTGGCGCGCGAGCGCAGCGTGAGGACCACGTCCGCGTTCTCCAGGCGGCCCACCACCCGGGCATCCGCTCCGATGTCCCTCAGCACCCGCTCCAGCAGATCCCGGCTGGCCGCGTGGGCGTAGATGCGCGAGGTCCCCTGGCGCAAGCCGGGCTGATGCCTCGGTCCGAGCTTCGAGGCCTCCCGGGGGGCCTCGGCCGGGGACGAGCGCGAGGACGAGCGCGAGGACGAGGACGAGCGGGACGGAGCCGGCAGCGGAGCCACCAACTTGGGCTCCTCGCGCACCTCCACCTGACCCTCGACGAGCTGGCGCCTCTCCCCGCCCACCTCCTCGCCCGCCAGCAGTCGATCCACCGACTGGGCGGTGTCGCGGTGCACCAGCACCTCGTCCCGGGTCACCATCTCCACCACCACGTCGAAGGTGGGCGGAGCGCGGCGCTCGTTGATCGTCTTCTGGGTGCGGCGGCGCCGAGCCTCCTCGTCACTGAGCGTCACGGTGTGGACGCCGCCGACCAGGTCCGACAGCGTGGGGTTGAGGACGAGATTCTCCAGCGTGTTGCCGTGGGCCGTGGCCACGAGCTGCACGCCGCGCTCGGCGATGGTGCGGGCGGCGGCGGCCTCGGCCGAGGTGCCAATCTCATCGACGATGATGGCCTCGGGCATGTGGTTCTCCACCGCCTCGATCATCACGTCGGGCTGGCGATCCGGCCGGGACACCTGCATGCGGCGCGCGCCACCGATGCCCGGGTGGGGGATGTCGCCATCGCCGCCAATCTCATTGGAGGTGTCCACCACCATGACGCGCTTGCCCAGGTCATCGGCGAGCACGCGGGCCACCTCGCGCAGCTTGGTCGTCTTGCCCACGCCGGGCCGACCGAGCAGCAGGATGTTGAGCCCGGTGCCGATGAGGTCCTTGAGCATGTCGATGGTGCCGAAGATGGCGCGGCCCACACGCAACGTGAGGCCCACCACCTTGCCCTGCCGGTTGCGGATGGCGGAGACGCGGTGGAGGGTGCGCTCGATGCCGGCGCGGTTGTCATCGCCCACCGCCCCCACCTGGGTCAGCACATGCTCCAGGTCCTTGCGGGTGACGGGCGTCTCGGAGAGCCGTTGCACCCGCCCGGCGAGCCGGGCCTCGGGCGAGCGGCCGAGGTCCATCACCACCTCCAGCAGCACCTCGCCCGCGGGCAGTCCGCGCACCGAGGTTTGAAGTGACTCGGGGAGGACACTCACGAGGAGTTGGAAGTCGTCATTCATGGCGTGACTCAAGGTGAATACTTCCCGGCCTTCGTGCAGGGCGGGTGAGCACCCGAAGCAAGCGGGCATCCTGGGGCTTCACCGCTCCTTCGTGGCTGGGTGCGCTCGGCGAGCCTGCATAGCTCAGCGTGAGGAGCATTGAACTGGAGGCCACCGGCCCCCAGCCCCAGGAGCGACCCCATGGCCCGATACGACAGGGATTCCACCCCCCGCATGACGAACGACCCCCAACACCTCGACAAGCTGAAGGGGCAGATGAGCGTCCGCGAAGCGGCCTCGATGGAGATGCCGGAGCAGCACATCGGGATGGAGCGGCGGGGGACGACGGTGCACGGCTTCGGGGATGGGCAAACCGGAATGCCGATGCACGGCCAGCGGACCGTGAGCGAGTCGGTGGTGGAGCTCATCGAGCAGGTGTTTCAGCTCCCGTTCCACGCACAGCTCAGCATGATGCGGATGATGGCCCCCCGGATTCTCGGGGTGATGGACGCGAGGGATCAGGAGACCTTCCTGAATGACCTGCGCCGGGAGCTCGAGTCGATGATGTCGGGCGAGCAGACCGAGACGCCCATAAGGGGCGAGCAGGACATCCAGGACACGTGATCGACACGCTCTGGGGGCCCCAACCCCTCCTCTCGCTCCAGGCGTGGGTGGGGAGCGCCCCCGGATGGACGCCCGTGGCCCGGGTCCTCTCGCTGCTGGGGGACACCGCGGGCGCGCTCGTCCTCTTCGCGTGGGTGCGCTGGAGGGCCGGGCGGGTGCCCGGGCTGGCGCTCGTGGGCCTCTTCATGCTCACGGGCCTGGTGGACCTGGCGCTGTGGGAGTTCGTCGGCCTGCCTCGCCCGGATGAACCAGGCATCGTGGTGCGCGACGACCCGGCGGTGTCCTCGTTCCCGAGCGGGCACACGGTGACGTCCCTTGCCCTCTTCGGGTGGCTCGCGCGACAGGGTCAAAGTCCACGCGTCGTGCCGTGGGGGGTGGTGCCGCTGGTGATGCTCGCGCGCCTCTACCTGGGAGCGCACTACCTGGGCGACGTCCTGGCCGGAGTGCTCATCGGGTTGCTGCTGCTGTGGAGCCACACGCGCCTGTGGCCCGTGCTGCGGCGCTGGGCAGAGCGGCGCAGCTTCCGCTTCTGGGCCTCGAACGGCATCGGGATGGTGGCCACGATGACCTCCGGGGTGTTCCTCTTCGGAGGAGACCGGCGGGCCTGGCAGGTGCTCGGATACTTCGGGGGCCTCGTGCTCGGGCTGCTGCTGTCGCACTGGCTCCCGCGTGACCGGCCCGCCACCGAGCCCCATGCATGGCGGTTGCGCGAGCTGGCGCTCGGGTTCACCGTTCTCCTCGCGCTGGTGGGGCCCGCGCACCTGGGCGCGGCGCCGCCCGTGCAAGGGGTGCTCTACTTCCTGGCGATGCTGTGGGGGGCCTTCCTGTTCCCCACCCTGCTCGCGACGTGGCACCGCCTCAACCTCGCGGCGGCTCCACCGTGAACGCCCGCCTTGTCGAGCTCCGTCAGGCCACCAGACCGCAGGAGGACCGCATGGGAACGAAGCCGGAATACCGTTGAGGCCATGGTGGGAGGCAACGAGGACACCCCGGGCCCCACCCCTCGAACGACGACCGAGGCTCCGCCCCATGCGCTGCCCCGAGCAGGGCATGGCCTCCTCCGTCCAGTACAACGTGGGTGCGGGTACTCGGGGCCACATCGTCCTGGAGGCCAAGGTATGAAGCCACGGCATGCCCACGCGGTTCAGGAATAGAAGTCCTGGAGGTAGGCGACAGCAGCCCGGCGTGCCGGGCATTCTGGGCTGGGTTTTCCTCCTACCGTTGACCGGGTGCGCCACCGCGACCCTGGCGATGCTGCTGGCGGACGCGGATATCAAACTCGTCGAGCAGACCCTGACCCAGTGCGCCCAGGCGGCGAACCAGAAGGTCAATGAAGAGGATGCGGAACTCAAGGGCCAGGAGCCCGACAGGGAGCAGTGCAGGAAGGTGGTCCGCCGGGAGGGCAACAGGGAAGTGACGCGAGCCATGGAACTCGGAGCCAAGAAGCACGCGTTGGCCGTCGACTGTGTACGGAAAGCGCTCGCGCAACTCTTCCCGAACAACGCCAGCCTGGAGCCGACCTATCAGAGGGACCCGACCACCGGACAGTGGCGATGGATTGACCCCAATCAGGTGGCGGAGTGGCTGCAGCTCGGGCTGACCAGCCAACTCTGGGGAGCACTGGTTCCCGACGTCGTGGTTCACGCCTCGGGCAATCCGAACCAGGTCCAGCGCGTCTATGACTTCAAGTTCCCCTGCCCGCCCACGAACGATCCCTCTTGGGGACGATACGCCCCGGGCCAACCTCATTATCCGAAGAATCAAGGAGCGATGTACAAAGAGGCGCTCCTTGGAGGGAAGAGCGAGCCCCAACCCGTCACGCCCACAGGAGTCAAGTGATGAGCGAGCACTACCCGCGTGTACGCATCAACAAGAGCCTTGGGGAGAAACTCTACCCGTGCATCCGGGAGAGCGTGAACATCACCTTCTATATGAAGCGCTCTCACCAGGAGGTGGTGCAACAGGTGATGCGCTCGCTGGAGGTGTACCGCCGCGTGGTGGGACCCCAGGCTCTCCGTTGGTACTGCGACCAGTTCACCACTGATTGGGAGGAGCTCGATGACAAGGGCTGGGCACACATCCGCCGGGAGATGCTCGAGGACCCCGCCGCCCACCACTGGCTGAGTGAATCCCCCAGTGCCACCACGGGATACGAGATCATCTATAGTGGCCGACCACTCGATGCCTATGCCGAGGGCGCGACGAGCGGGATATCCTTCATGCTCCCCACGGAATACCTGGAGGAGCACGGGCCAGGGCGGGTACGGGAGCTGGCGTTGGAGTTGGCCGCGGAGCTGCCTTTCAACTCCGGCCACACGGGCCTCTGCTTCCACTTCCCGGCTGCCATGCTCGGTGTCACCCGCCGCATCCGCGACCTGTCCTTTCGCTACCCGGGCATGGACATGTCGGACGTGGAGTCCAGCTCCTACGCCATCGGCACGCGGGTGGATGGGGTGCACTGGCTGAACTTCCTGGGCCCACCCGTGTTGGGAGAACTGGGGGGCATCGCGGGTCTGCGTGCGCGCCTGCATTCACCTGGCACCACCGTGCAGGAGCTCGACAGCGAGCGGGTGGTGGTGACGCTGGGGAAATGGCCGGAGGCAGGTGACACGGAGCAGGGCCACACGCTGCCCGCCTACCGCGAGCTGGCGCGCGTGCTGGAGCCCTGGCTGTACCTGGACCGTGTCCACTGGGATGGCTTCAACGAGGACGGCATGCGCCGCTGGGAGCGCCGCTTCCTCGACTGAAGCGCGCTGCACACCCCACGCCTCGCCTGTGCGTGCCGTTGCACAACCGGTGCACACCACCGCCACCGTCTCCCTCTGGGTGACGCACGGCGCCATGGCTGGCGCGCGGGGTGCATCGGGCCCTCTCCCCGGAGGGTCCAAATCCATGAGTGCGACGATGGCTACGAAGTGGGATGTGCGGGTGCTCGCCGGGGTGGGCGCGGGGTTGATGGGGCTCGCGGGCGTGTTCCTCTGGCGAGAGCTTCAGGTGCCGCACGAGCTCCTGCTCGCGGTGGCCGCCGTGCTGGCCTCGGCGGTGGCCCTCGCCGAGGTGCCCCGACATCGCCCGCTCGCGGGTCCCATCGCCCTGCTCCTCACCGGCCTCGTCGGCGGCCTCTGGTACGCGGCGGTGAAGTCCGGCCTGCTGCTGCCGGGCCTGGGCCTCACCGTCCTCGCCGCGGCCTTCACCGTGGCGCGCACCTGGCGCCGCTCCGAGGCGCGCGAGGACAAGCTCCAGGCCGTGCTCCTCTGGTACGGGCTGACGGCGGCGGTGCTCGCCACCTCGTGGGCCTTCTACTTCCACTTCTTCACCCTCGGCTTCGCCGCTGACGACATCGGTCGCCGGGTGGTGCTCACCCTGGCCTGGCTCGTCTCGGGCGTGGGGCTCGTGGTGTACGGCCGCCAGCGCGGCGAGAGCGTCATCCGTGACGCCGGCTTCGCCTTCGTCGCCCTGGCCGTGGGCAAGGCGCTCGTCTACGACACCACCCACTTGAGCGGCATGCTGCGCGTCGCGGGCCTGGCTGGCGCGGGCGCCCTCCTGCTCGGCGGCGCGTGGCTGTCCACCCTCCGTCAGCCCCGGAGCGCGTGACATGGGGGCCCTCGCCGCAGTCGTGATGTTGCTCGCCGCGGGCACGCCCGAGGACTCCTGCTTCGTGCCCTCGGACCAGACGGCGGGGTGGAAGCGCGTGGTGCTGCCCGAGGGGGCCCCAGCCCTCTGCGCGCCGGAGGACGTGGACCAGTTCCGCTCCGGCGAGCCCGCGCTCCTCTTCCAGGAGGACGCTTCCGCGTACCTCGGTGCCGACAAGCAGCACCCGGGCCTCATGGCCTACGGCTTCCGCGTCCCCCGCGACGCGCGCCGGCTGGAGCTCGGCTTCGTCGAGGCGCTGCGGGGCGCGAAGGTGGATGCCGTGGCGTACGCGGGAGGCCGCGCCTTCCCGCTGCGCGATGAGAAACGGCTCGCCGGCGCGCACCTGTCGCTGGAGTGGACGATGGCCGACGTGGACCGGGTGGTGGTGTCCGTGCACCACCACTTGCGCGAGAAGCCGGTGGTGCGCACGTGGCGGGTGGGACGCCTGCTGAGGCCCGGGGAGGACGCGGCCCTGCCCGAGTCCTTCCGCGCGCCGCGCTCGCTCTACTTCCTCCACCCGGGGGGCCGACGGCTGGAGCTGTGCGACGCGCCGGGGCGCACGCCGCGGCTCACCCGCTGGCCCGAGAGCGCCAACGCCTCCGAGGTGACACTGCGCCGTCCGTAATTCCTCAT
>NZ_DASVWK010000120.1:0-2019 GCF_036389735.1 Archangium sp.
GGGGGTGGAGGGCTTGAGGTGCTTCTCCTCGCAGAGGACGCCGCGCTCGATGATGCCGTGGAGGCGGGCGCGGGGCAGGCGGCGCAGCTTCTCGCCGAGGTAGTCCACCAGCCTCCAGCCGGCGTAGTTGGGCTCGACGACGAAGGTGATGTCGACGTAGCCCCCAGGCGCCGCGTCCTGCTGGGGGAGGGTGTCCGCTGGCGTCTCGCTCATGGCTGGCCTCGCCTCCTAACACGGCGCGAGGGGCCTCACAGCAAGCCCGCCTGCCCGGCAGACGGGGGCACGAAAACAGGTGCACATCCGCTCGCTCCAGGGGGACGCGCTGACGTTGCCAGCGGCAGCCACCTGAAGACGAGCGGACGCGCACCCGTCCGCCCCGCCCCGAGGAGTGAAAGTCTAGGCCGAAGCCGCGCGCAGCTCGGCGGGGGCCACGCCCAGCACGCGCTCGTACAGGGCGGCGATGCGCTCGGAGGCGCGGCCGTCCCACAGCTCCGGAATGCGACCCTGCTTGCCCTGGCCGTCCAGGGCGCGGTCCGCGGCCTGCTGGATGCGGACCGGGTCGGTGCCCACCACGAGGTTGGTGCCGACCTCCACGGTGATGGGGCGCTCGGTGTTCTCGCGCACGGTGAGGCAGGGAATCCCGAGCACGGTCGTCTCTTCCTGGAGGCCACCGGAGTCGGTGAAGACGAGCCGGGCCTGGGCGGTGAGCGCGAGGAACTCCAGGTAGCCCATGGGGTCCACCAGGCGCAGGCCCGGGGTGCGCTCCAGCGAGGGGCCCAGCCCCAGGTCCGTGAGGCGCTTGCGGGTGCGCGGGTGGACGGGGAAGACGACGGGCAGCCGCTCGGCCACGTGCGCCAGCGCGGTCAGCAGCCCCGTGAGCACCTTCGGGTCATCCACGTTGGAGGCCCGGTGCAGGGTGCACACGGCGTAGGCGCGCGGGCTCAAGCCCATGTCCGCGAGCGTGGAGAGCTTGAGCGCCCTGTCGCGCGCGCCCAGCAGCGAGTCGATCATCACATTGCCCACCAGGCGGATGCGCGCGGGCTCCAGGCCCTCCCGGATGAGGTTGGCGTCGGCGTCGGCCGAGGGCGTCAGCAGCAGGTCCGAGATGCGATCGGTGAGGATGCGGTTGATCTCCTCGGGCATGGCGTTGTCGAAGCTGCGCAGGCCCGCCTCCACGTGGGAGATGGGGATGCCCATCTTCACCGCCACGAGCGCGGCGGCCAGGGTGCTGTTGACGTCGCCCACCACGGAGACGAGATCCGGCTTCTGGCTGGTGAACACCTTCTCCAGCTCGAGCATCAGCCTGGCCGTCTGCTCGGCGTGGCTGCCCGAGCCGATGCCGAGATGGATGTCCGGCGCGGGCATGCCCAGGTCCGTGAAGAAGACGTCGCTCATCTTCACGTCGTAATGCTGGCCGGTATGCACCAGGCACTGCTGGAGGGCACCACGCTCGGAGAGGGCGCGGTGAATGGGCGCCACCTTCATGAAGTTGGGGCGAGCCCCGACAATATGGAGAACCTTCTTCATGGTGGGGCAACCTAGGCACGGCCCGGGGTGTGCCTAGGGGCACATGCCCCGGGGCGCATTGCAGCGTCCTGAATCTGATAGACACCGGGGCATGACCGCCGCCCGAACCGTTGCCGTCATCCCCGCCCGCTATGCCAGCACGCGCTTCCCCGGCAAGCCGTTGGCCCTCATCGCCGGCCGACCCATGGTGGAGCACGTCTGGCGCCGCTGTCAGGAGGCCCGTGCCTTCGACGAGGTGGTGGTGGCCACCGACGATGCCCGCATCCAGGAGGTGGTGGGGCGCTTTGGCGGCACGGCGGTGATGACGTCGCCGGACTGCGCCACGGGGACGGATCGGGTAGCCGAGGTGGCGAGGGCACGCCCGGACGTGGACGTGTGGGTGAACGTCCAGGGCGATGAACCGCTGGTGGACCCGGACACACTGCGGGTGCTGGCGGGCCTCTTCTCGGACCCGGAGGTGCGGATGGGCACGCTGGTGCGCCCGCTGGAGGC
>NZ_DASVWK010000121.1:0-9914 GCF_036389735.1 Archangium sp.
CGCGAGTAGTCGGCCAGACCCACGTGTCCCCAAGTGAGGGCAAATACCCTCACCCCAACCCTCTCCCGAGGGAGAGGGGGCATCTTCAATCGAAGAGGCCCTGGAGGTAGAAGCGGCCATCCCGTGCGTCGCGGAACACCCACGCCGGGCCCAGCCCCTCGAAGTGCACGCGGTAGTAGTCCCGGCTGTACGGCTTCGCGTCCCACCAGTCTCCACTCAGCCGCTCCGGGCCCACCAGCGCCGTCACCCGGCGCCGCCGTCCTCCGAGTCTCGCCGCCAACAGTTCTCCCGACGTCGTCATCTCCACGTCGATCGTGGTCGGCCTGCTCAGCACCCGAGAGGGCCTCTCCCGCAGCACCTCCGGTATCGGCTCCGCTTCCTCCACCGATTGGAGCAGCTCGCCCTCCAGTCCCCGGCTCATGGTCGGTGGTCGGAAGGCCCGCGCCGCATAGGCGTCCTCGGGACGGTGCGTGTCCTCCAGCGCCGCCATGAAGAGCGAGTCCTCGCCCAGCGCCGTCGCCAGTCGCGAGAGCACCACCTCCAGGGCCGCATCCCCCTCGGGCGCGTCTCCCAACGCGAGCTGCTGACCCCGGTCCTCGCAGTCTTCCTCCACCCGGAGGATCAACCCCGCCACGGGCCCCTCGAGCCGCACGTCCGACAGCCGGTGCCTCGTCAGGTCCAGCAGCATCTTCGACTGGGCCGTCGGCCTCGCGAGGGTGAGCGGCACCACGGCCTGTCCCGAAGGGTCCAGCTTCAGCGTGAGGTTCAGCCGCACCGCCGCGCGTCGCCGTCCCCCCAACCGCCCGCACAGCCGATCCAACACCGTCTTCAGGGCGAACTGGAGCGGCTCCATCGACTCGGCCGCCCATTCCAGCGTCAGCCGCTCCTCCAGTACCTCTTCCAGCACCTCGGCCATGAACGGCGTCTCATCCCCGCCCTTGCAGCGCGTGTGCGCCCGCATGCCCGCCGCGCCACCTCGCGCCGTCACCGCCCCCACGGGCAGCGCCGCCACCTCTCCCAGCGTCGTCAGCCCGAGCGCCGCGAACGCCTCCTGCTCCGGGCCCTCCAGCGCGCTCAGCGGAAGCGGAGCCAGCGCCGGTGCCCCTTCTCCCTCGGGCACCACGTCCATCCGCCGAGCCCCGTGCCGGGCCAGCGCCCGCGCGGTGAACTTCTCCGAGGCCACCACCACCCGCCCCCGCCAGCCATGCTCCGAGCACAGGGCCAGCACCTTCGCGCACAGCCCCTCCTCGCCGTTCGCCAGGTTCGCCGCCCCCGCGTCGAACCACAGCCCGTCCGGCTCGGACAGCTGGAAGCCCGGCGTCAGTGCCATCAGCATCTCGCCGAGGCCCACCAGCGCCCGCCGCTCCTCCTCTGGCCGGTAAGGGAAGTGCCGCAGCGAGGGCTCCAGCGCCGTCGACGCGGTGAGCGTCATCCCCGGCCGCACCCCCGCCTTCAGCGCGCTCGTGGACGCACACGCCACCCGCTGCTGGCCGCGCACCTCCTCCACCAGCACGAAGGGCTTGCCCGCCAGCTCCGGCAGCTCGATCACCTTGCGCTGCACCGGAAAGCGCGAGAAATGCAGATACCCCAACCTCATGTCCGTTCCCCTCCCCTCGCCTCAGTGCAGGGCCGCGTCCAGGCTCGAACGCAGCGACGGCATCGGCACGTCCCGCCCCGGACGCTGCCCCATGATTCCCCGGTGACCCTCGGGCGAGACCCGCTCCGGCTCCCGCAGCTCCGGCACCGTCACCGTCTCGCTCGGCAGCAGCTCCGCCCCCCAGGGCGTCTCCCACTCGCCCAGCTCCGGGTAGAGCGCCCCCCATGGCACCAGCGTCCGCGAGCCGATGCCTCCCTGCCGGCTGCGCACCACCTCCACCGACAGGCCCTCGTCGCCGCGCGCCTCGGTGCGCAGCCGCATCATCCCGTCCGCCGGGGCCTCGGGCGCAGTGAGCAGCAACAGCAGGCTCCCGCCGCGCGTCGCCGCTTCCATCAGCCGCTTGCCCTCCGCTGGCGACAGCCGCACCCCGCCCTCGCCCTTCCCCGCTCCCGCTGGCCCCCGCGTCAGATCCAACACCACGCACGCGAACGCCCCGCTCCGCACGAGCTGCACCGCCGACCACGCCAGCTGCTCCGCCGTCTTCGGCCGCACGATCAGCAGTCGGGACGGATCCACCCCCGCGGCCACCGCCGCCGGCGGGTAGAGCTCCCCCGGACCATCCACGTACGCGCACAGCCGGCCCTCCCGGTGCGCCGACGCCACCGTCCGGAGCGCCAGGCTCGTCCGTCCCGAGGCCGCCTCACCCCACAGCTCCACCACCTGTCCCAGCGGCAGTCCGCCCGCCGGCAGCAGCGCGTCGAAGGGCTCCACCCCCGTGCGCAGCGTCGCCAGGTACTTCCGCGGCGCCGCCTGCAACCGGCGGATCTGCTCTCTCAGTGCCTCGACCGTCACCGACAGCTTCTCAGCCGTCCCACTCATTACGTCCCCCGTCCGGCTCAGGACCTGAAACGGGGTTCAGTATGTCGATCGGTCTGACATGCGCCAGAAAATGTCGCTCGGTGATCAGTCGATTGGCACTTTTGGGCAGCTCGAGGCTGTGGGTGCTGAGGGGGGACGACATGCCCTCACCCTCAATCTTCACGCGGAGTTGCTTCCGCTCAATTCCTTCGGCGGCGCGCGGCCCAGACGGCCAGCAGCAGCGTCCCGGCCCAGAGCCCCGCGCTCCCAGGGGACAGCCCGCACCCGCAGCCCACCGCCAGTGTCAACGGCGACAGCTCGGGGGGAACAGGGCCTTCTCCCGGGCCTTCCCCTGGGCCTTCCCCAGGAACTTCCCCTGGGCCTTCCCCCGGACCCCCTGACGTGGCATTGACCTCGAACCGGTTGGGTGTGGAGGCGGAGCTGTGCACGCCGAGGAGCTCCGCGGCGGCACGCAGCTCGTGGGCGCCCGGAGAGAGTTCCACGGGGACGTCGTACGTGAAGCGCCCCTCTGCGTCCGGCGCGAGCCTCGCCAGGAGCATTCCATCGAGGAAGAGCAGGACGTGCTGGACACCTGGCTCGGCCTGTCCCTCGATGCGGGGCCTCGGCGCCAGTTGGGTGGCACCGTTCGCCGGCAGCGTCAGCACGGGCGTCGCGGGCATCCGAAGAGGACGGGAGACCACCTGTGTGGAACCGTTCGCCGTCCCGGAGTCGGGACCGGCCCCATGCGTGCCGCCGTCCGTCGCCGTCCGGCCGGGAGTCCCCGCGAGCGCCGAGTTCGAACACGCGATGGAGGCACCCTGGAGGAACACCACTCCCCCGCCACCTCCGCCGCCCGTTCCGAGCGGAAACCCCGTCTCGCTCACGTCTCCGCCGGCGCCACCCGAGGCTTCCACCGCACCGCATTCCAACTCCTGCGCGGCCCGAATGGAGATAGCCCCGCCCGCTCCTCCACCTCCCGCGGCGTCGTCGCCGGGCGTCGGTGGTGGGGTGGCACCCGCCGCGCGGAAGCGCCCCACTCCCCGCACCTCTCCAGCGCGGATGAGCATCAGCCCGCCTCCCGCCCCGCCTCCTGTTCCGAGATTGTTGTTGCCCTCCCCCGCTCCACCGCCGCCGCCAAAGACGAGGCGCTCGTGGGGCAGGTACAACAGCGAGGCCCCGCCCAGTCCTCCCACGTCCTGCTCGCCGTCGAGGGGCGCGGAGCGTCCCCCGAGTCCTCCCGGCCCGGCATGCCCGCCTCCCCCCCCTCCCGAGTTGTGGCAGACGCCACCGCCCCCACCGTTGGCCAGGTTGCCGCGCCCGGACGCCGTGCCGAAGCGACCGGCCACCAGGCCCTCTCCTTTGTAGGCGCCACCGCTGGCCACCGGCTCGTCCAGCCCCGTGCACCCGGTGAAGCTCGCGTGAGAGAGGAAGGCCCCGCCGCGAAAGCCCGCGCCCTCCACGGTGATGAGGCCGTCGTTGCGCAGGCGGCCCGTGACCATCACCGCGAGGATGCCGCCCACGCGCCCATCCCAGGGCGCGGCGCGCAGCGAGGCCCCCGAGCGCACCTCCAGCTCGATGTACTCGGGCACCCCCACCACCTGCGACAGGCCAGCCGTGTAGCCATGCAGCAGCGGCGCGGTGAGACGGAGCACCCCCGATGTCACCGAGGCCACCCGCGCGTACTCGAAGCGGCCCACCGGGCTCGCCCCGAGGTCGATGATGCTCCGTGCCCCGGAGGCTGGCGCGGGCGACAGGCCCGTGGACTGGTGGACGAGCACCAGCTCTCCGGCCGCGAAGGCCGTGGAGTCCGAGACCGTCAGGTCGCTCGTGCCCTGGGCGGCGTTGGCGGTGAGGCGCGCGTAGTGGTTGACGACGACGCCCGCGGTCTCGATGCGCAGGCGGTCGTTCCTACCCGTCCCCAGACCAAAGGTGTCCAGTTCGGCTCGGGCGCTAACGGAGACGAGCAGTCCGAGCAGCAGGAGGGAGATCCGCATGGCTGAATGCTACCCGACCTCAACACAGCGCGGCGTGAGAGTTGGGTCGGCGTAAGTCCTTCTCTTCCAGGGGAATGATGACGTTGCCCTGGCGTCCAGGAAGCGAAAATCTCAAGAAATGAGACGTCAGGGGATTATCCCGACTCTTTTCCCAGAGTTGCGTCCCTTGTGACTCCCTGTGCGCTCACTTGCGGCTTCGAGAGGCACCTCGGGGTGGAGGCGCTGGCTCGGGCGGAGGCACCTTGACGGCCGCCGCCTTCTGCCTCGCGTCGCGAGTCTGGTCGACGGCGATCTCCAGTGCCGTCAGGTTGGCGGGCTCACGGCTGCCCTCGTCCCGCTGGGCGTGCGGCGGAATGCTCGCACGCGCTCTGCCCGCCAGCGCGATGGTCAGGTCCCGCAGGGTGTTGGTGCGGAAGGGCTTCTGCCCCCCGGGGTGCTTCTGCCGGATCTTGTCCAGCTGGCTCAGCACCCTGGGCACGGGCATCGAGCCCGGTCTGTCCCTCACCGCCTCGAGGATGTCCGCGGCGAGGCGGCTCCCCTCGGAGTTGAAGCCGAACAGCGTGCCGTTGGCGCGAATGGCCGAGCGCAAGAGCACCCTCGCCGCCGAGGCATCGCCTTTCTGGCTCCGGGCCAGGACGGGACCGGTCAGGGCCTGGGCGGTGTACGTGCCGACATGCTCCAGGAAGAGATGTCCACCGAGCACGTAGCTGGCCGCGATGAAACCGTTGTCCACGAGCGGCCGGGTCAGCTGGGGCTGCCCCAGGGTGAGCGCCACCCGGGGCAGCGTGGACAAGAAGGTCTGCGAGCCCCTCTCCTGCGCCAGCAGCGCCCGGCGCAGCAGCCGTTGCCCGGGAGCGACGGCTCCCACCATGTCCAGCGAGGCAATCGAGATCAAGGCCTCGCCAATCAGGAGGGCCGAGGCGGGAGGTAGCGCCTTCCCCTGCTCGAGCACTCGAGAGCAGGCCGGTATCAGCGCTGTCTGGAGGGGGGCGACGGCCTCCAGCTCGCGAAGCACGCCCTCCTCGTCCTGTCCGCCAGAGTTGGGGCGGATGCGCAGGGTGCGCAGGTTCTTGAAGACGGGAATGCAGACCGCGCGCGCCTCGCGGATGAGCCCGTGGAGCACCGTGGCCAGCTGCTCGGCGGCCTTCACCTCACCGCGCCCCGCGAGGCTCACGATGAGCTGGACCGCCCAGCTTCCCCCTTCGGGGGCCTGCTTCAGCGCCGGCCCCAGCGCCTCGGCGATGGAGCCCGCCACGCCGGAGCGCCGATTGCCGAGGACCCCGGCCACGACAGCCTCCGCCATCGCGGGGAGACTCTCCAACTCCACGCTCCCGGCCGAGCGCAGCAGCGAGACCCAGATGAGGTGCCGCTGCTCGGGCGCCAGGCGCACCGCATCGCGCGCCAGCGTCTCGAGGCTGTCGCGCCCCGCTTCGAGCAGCGCCGCGCGGTACATGGGGCTCGCGGCCCGCCGGAGCGCCTGCTCGAGCCGCACGGCGCGCTCGGGGCCCGTCCCCGTGGAGGCGGCCAGTTGGGCCGCTTCCGCCGCCCCCGCCGAGGAGAGCAGCCTGGCGAAGGTCTCGGAGCTCCGCGTCCCCACCTGGTGGGCGGCACGGGAGACGAGCGCGGCCAGCGCCCGCCGCTCCTCGGTGGGGAGCTGCTCGACCCGGTCCGCCAGCGCGTCCATCTGGGGCCTGACCTGATCGGAGAGCAGGTGCTTGAACTCCCGGTCCCGAGTCACCCCGAACTGGGAGTTCAGTTGCCGGACGATATGAGAGGGAGGCTCTCCCTGGCGCTCCAGGTGCTGCAGGAACAGCGCCTCGCGCCGGGCCTGGTCGAAGGAGGTCTCCTCCTGCTCGGTTCCCAGCCAGGAAAGCGCGCGGTGGTGGTCGCGCTCCTTCTCGGCATAGTCGTCGTCGAGGACGAGGAGGCTGGCGGTCTCGACCTGCCCCGTGCTCCCGGCCGTCTTCTTGCGGACCTTGCGAAAGCGGAACAGGCGCGTGCGCTTCAGCGCCGCGAAGGCGTTGCCGAGGACGCTCGGCTCACCCGCTTCGGTCGAGCCGTGCTCGCCCTCCGGGGCCTGCCGCGCACCGTTGCCCTCCGCGGCCTGATCGGCCGAGCGCTTCTCGGCACGGCGCGGCGCGGCGTTGGGATTGGAGACGAAGCCCTTGACGAGTTGAGACGCCAGGCGCCCGGCCGACAAGAAGGCGGACCCGAACTGCTGGGCCACCTCCTGTGCCTGGACCGGGGCAGGCGAGGCCTCTGGCGCCGCCGCGGGCTCCGTCTTCGCCGGAGCGGTCGGGACCTGGCTTCGGGGGATGACAGGAGACCGTGGGGCGCCAATCTTCGCCATGGCTCTCCAGGCTACCAGCAAGATTCTCGCGTTCGGGACGAAACCTGGGTTTCTCAAACTCCGATAATGTGGGGACTGACATTTCCCCACCGGAGTCCACCATGGCCGTCTCCTTGAATACCCAGGCCCTGAAGATCCCACATCAGGCTGGTATCGAAGCGCCGAGGTCGTCTGGAAGCACGCCCCGTGCGTCCGCCCCCGCCGCCACTCGGGTGGTCCATGCGGACACCTTCGAGTCCGTGAGGTCGCCCCGCGCCGTGGGAGGCCCCCGCTCCTATACGGTGAAGCCGGGTGACACGCTGAGTGGAATCGCCGGACGATTCGGGACCAGCATCCAGGCCCTCGCCTCCGCGAACGGCATCCGGAATCCGGACTTCATCTCCGTGGGCCAGCAGTTGCGGCTCCCGAACGGGACGCCGACGCCGGGCCCGGTGTCCAGCCCTGATGGGGTCAGCCCCGGCGACAAGCTCGAGCGGAACGTGCGCACCGCGATGGACTACGCCCAGAGCATCGCCGGAGCGCCGTACGCCTGGTGGACGGACCAGAGCGGACCTCTGGGCGAAGGCGCGCCCGCCTGGGCCGCCAATGGTCCCGCGCCTCATCCGAGCCAGGTGCGCCAGAACGGCGTCTTCTGCGCCGGGGTCGCGAACCTGATGCTGCGCGCCGTCGGCAAGGGCGACGAGATTCCGCGCAACTGGCCCTACAACGGTGGGACCCGCGCCTACTACAACAAGTACGCCGATGTCGCCGAGCCGGTGAATCCCCACAAGCGCTACCCGGAGGGCACGCTCTTCATTCGCAACTATCGGGCGAACCCCGATGGAAGCACCGCCGACCAGGGGCACGTGGCCATCATGCAGGCCAATGGCAACGTGCTGCAGTCGCATCCTGGCGCCGGTGGGGTGAACGGCGTCAGCAACAACGTCTCCTTCGCCGACTCGAACTTCATGGGCAACGGCACCAACTACTACGAGCTCGCGGTGCTGCCGGAGAACTGGCTCGGCTAGAGGACCTCAGTTGGCGCAGAGCAGCTTGATCTCCACCTTCTTGTCCGTCGACCGCCGCGGGCACGAGGACTGGAAGTACAGGCGCGCCGACTGGCCCTCGGTGGACGGCTCGTAGGTCAGCCCACCTCCCGCCACGCTGCACGTCTGCACCGAGTCGTCCGCCCGCGTCACCAGCACCTGCGCCAGCAGCGGGTCCGGCAGGTTGGCCACCTCGATGCTCTGCGAGGTCGTCGCCAGGGTGGCGATGGACGCCAGCGTGTCACGGAAGCTCGCCCGACAGATGGAGTCCAGGTTCATCAGCCCCATGTCGAACCGCGAGGCCATTTCCCGCTGGCGGTAGCCCGGCCCGTAAGAGGTCGGGCAGTCCACGTTGCGGACGTACGTCCCCTGGGGGGTCGTGTCCAACACCAGCTCCGCCCGCTTGTCCGACAGCGCCACCGGGCCGATCGTCGCCCACAGCACCTCGCGCGGCCTCCCCGTCGCGTCCTCCAGGCCCCGGAAGAGGCGCACGTACTCCTGCACCGGAGTCAGTCGATCCGCCTGCTCACTGCAGAAGTCCCTCGACGAGTCCTCCGTGAGCGCCACGGGCGGCGGCCGCTCGGCGGAGCTGCAGTCCTCCTCGTCCGAGACCACCACCACCAGCAGCCGGGAGTCCTCCCGCAGGAAGCCGGCGTTGCCTCCCTCCGCGATGGGCGTCGTGGCCAGCGGTGGGGTCACCGCCAGTCGCACCGCCTCGAAGGGGGTCTCCTGGCCGCTGCCCTCCGTGCCCCGCCGCACCAGCCGCCGGAACCTGGCCAGCAGCTCCGGATCCCCCATGTCGAGGTAGCGCTCGGCCGTCGGACGACCCAGCGCGTCCGGCACCGGCTGCAGCCGCCCGGCCTGATCGTTATAAGGGATGAACCGAACGGTGTTGTTGAAGAGCACGTTCAGATACACCGACGTGGTGATGACGCCCACGCGGAAGTCCTGCTCCACTCCCCCCCCCTGGCGTAGCTCGTCCAGGAAGGCGGGCAGCTCGGTCGCGATGGCGTCCTGTTCCTCCGCCATGGAGCCCGAGTTGTCGATGACGAAGAGGATGTCCGTCTTCTGGGTCGAGACCCGTGGGGCCTCGGCCTGACAACGGCCCGGCAACGTGGAACCGGCCACCTCCACCGGAGAGGTGCACGCCGCTCCCCACAAGGCAAGGGACAATAGCGCGCTCGAACGGATGGAATGCATCACGGGGGTCTCCTGGGAACGCGACGCAGCCTAACGCGCGCCGCGCCGTGACAAAGGGGAAACGCCCACCATGCTCCACCCTCGAACAAGGTGCGAGCAACCGTCGTACACCCGACGCCGGACAGGAAAAACGAAGGTCGCGTTTGCCATGTCCGTTTTGGTTGCTACGTTGAACCAACTCTCACAGAACACAACCAAGCTGTTCAACCGACCCGGAAGTTGTCCGGCCGGCTGGAAACCGAGGCATCAACCCCATGTCCGACGAGAAGAAGAAGGGCGGCTCCGCATCTGCCATGCCGGCCGCCATGGCACCCCCGGGGATGATCAACAAGGAGGACATTCCCCAGGTCCTCCCGATCCTCCCCCTGCGCAACTCGGTCTTCTTCCCAGGCGGTGTGCTTCCGCTCGCGGTGGGACGCCAGAAGACGATCGCCCTCATCAAGGACGCCGTGCGTGACGACCAGGTCATCGGCGTCGTCACCCAGCGCCGGGCCGAGGAAGAGGACCCGGGCGCGGCCGATCTCTACACGATGGGCACCGTTGCCCGCATCGTGAAGCTGCTCAAGATGGGCGAGGACAACTACTCGCTCGTCGTCCAGGGTCTGGCGCGCTTCCGCGTCATGGACCTGGTCCAGGAGGCCCCCTACCTCAAGGCCCGCGTGGAGGCCGTGGAGGACAGGACCGCGGCGGAGAACGTCGAGGTCGAGGCCCTGGGCATCAACCTCAAGAAGCTGGCGCGCGAGGTCATCGAGCTGATGCCCGAGCTGCCGGCCGCCGCCACCGAGTTGGTGGAGTCCATCACCCACCCTGGCCACCTCGCGGACCTCATCGCCGCCAACGTGGACGTCCCCATCGAGGAGAAGCAGGCCGTCCTCGAGACCGTGGACCTC
>NZ_DASVWK010000122.1:0-10469 GCF_036389735.1 Archangium sp.
TCTCGGTGATGGCGCCCAGCGACACGAGCGCGGCCCCCAACCGCTGGTGGGTCCGCTGCTGTGTCTGGAGCGCCGCTTCCAATTGGGCCGCGGTGATCGCCCCCCGCTCCAGGAGCAACTCGCCGATCCGCTTTCGGGCCATGATCGGCCGCCCTTAGCCCCACCCCCCGGGTCCGTCAAGCAGGCGACGCAGCGCGGCAAACACCGTTCGTCCGCCACCAGACCAGCCGTCCTGTCGGTGTCCGATCGCAAAATTCCCGTGGGATTTCAGCAACTAAGAGCACGGGGCGTGCCTTGACACTCCCGGACCGCCGTTCCTAAAGTCCGGCTCCAATTGATGCCATTCCCGGTAAGGGACCCGTGTGGGTGTCCGTACGGGAACCAACCGGCTGGCTAGGCCCGCCATGTCGGGCAGCCCCTCTCTGGAGGCCATAAGCGATGAACCTGGGGTATTTGACGAATCTGACCATCCTCGCCAATGCTGGCGGTCACGGCGCCGAGCGCAGCCTCTTCGAGGAGATCGCCAAGCGCTGGGAGGCGGGTCAGTGGGGTATGTATCCCATCGCCGTCTGCCTGGTGTTCGCGCTGGCCATCATGATCGAGCGCGGCATCATGCTGTTCGGCAAGGCGTCCATCAACAAGGACGCCTTCCTGCGTGGGCTCAAGAAGCACATCTACGCCGGTGACCTGGACAAGGCCATCAACTACGTGGCCGGCCAGAAGCAGACGCCGCTCACCCAGGTCATCAAGGCCGGTCTGATGAACGTTCCCAAGGGCGAGGAGGAGGTCCAGGCCGCCCTCGACGAGGCCAGCCTGCGCGAGACCCCGAAGATCGAGGCCCGCACCGGTTACCTCGCCATGCTCGGCAACGCGGCGATGCTCGCCGGTCTGCTCGGTACGGTGTCCGGTCTGATCTCCTGCTTCGAGGCCGTGGCCAACGTGAATCCCGCCGACAAGGCGACGATTCTCGCCAACGGCATCTCCGAAGCCATGAACTGCACGGGCTTCGGTCTGCTCACCGCCATCCCGGCCGTCGTCGCCTTCTCCATCCTCTCGGGCCGCGCCACCGCCATCACCAACGACATCAACGAGACGAGCGTTGCCGTCCTCAACCTGATCGTCAACAACCGCGAGAAGTTCAAGAACGCCACGGTGTCCGCGGCGGCGGGTCGTCACGAGGAGGAGTAGTCCCTCCTCTGGCGGAACCCGGAAACGGGGCGCGTTGTCAGTGGGTATGACACGCGCCCCTCTTCATTGAACGTCGTACGTAGCGCGGTGGAAGGAGAGCTCCATGGCCGGCGGAATGGACCTGGGGGGAGGTAAAGGCAAGAAGTCGCTCGACGTTGCCATCAACCTCACCCCCTTCATCGATCTGATGGCGGTGACCATCAGCTTCCTCATCATGACGGCGGTCTGGACGCAGATCGGCCGCCTCCAGGTGGCGCAGGCCGGTGGCCCGTCCACCGAGGAAGAGCAGAAGCAGGAGGAGCAGACCAAGACGGTCCAGCTCACCCTGTTCGTCACGCCCACCGAGCTGCGGCTGGCGGCGGACCAGAGCGAGTTCCCGGCCATCGAGGCCAAGCGCGGCGCCAACGGCAAGCTGGACCTGGCCCCACTGCTGGCCCGGTTCAAGGAGCTCAAGGCGCAGTTCCCGGACCAGTCGGCCATCACGCTGCAGACCGAGGACAAGGTCCGCTACGAGGACCTGGTGCGCATCATCGACCAATGCATCGGCGCCGGCCTGCCTCAGGTGTCGGTGTCCGCCATCATGGGTTAGGAAGGACATCCACCATGCCCATCAAGGCTCCCGGTAAGCGGTACTGCAAGCGGCTCCAGCACTCCAAGGTGTTCGGCCACGGCGCGCACGGTCACAAGAGTGGCAACGCCGACGTGCTCATCACCCCGCTGGTCGACATGTTCGTCATCATCGTGCTCTTCCTCATCGCCAACTTCTCGGCGACGGGCGAGGTGCTGATGATGACCAAGGACATCCAGCTCCCCGAGGCCACCAACGTCAAGGAGGTGGAGATGCACCCCGTGGTGATGGTGTCCGGCGACGAGGTCTCCATCTCCGGCACCGTCGTGGGCCGGGTGCAGGACCTGGTCAAGGAGGAGTACCTCAACATCCCCGCGCTGGAGGAGAAGCTGCGGGACATGAAGAAGCAGTTCGAGGACCTCCACTCCATGGCCGAGGGCAACACCAATGCCTTCAAGGGTGACGTGAACATCCAGGCCCACAAGGACGTGGAGTTCGCCATCATCAAGCGGGTGATGTTCAGCTGCGCCAGCGCCGGCTACAACAACATCAACTTCGCCACCCTCCAGAAGGGCGAGGCCGGCGCCGCCGAGCCCACCGCCGCCGCCACCCCGTAGGCCTTCCTCCTACACGGGTAGCACCAACGCCCCGCGCCTCGGACTTGTCCGGGCCGGGGCGTTGGTGTTTCCAGGAGCCATGTCCATGCACCTTCGCGCCGCGCTCTTCGACCTGGATGGAACGCTGGTGGACTCGCTGCACGACATCGCCGCGGCGATGAACCACGCACTCGCCCAGCACGGCCTGCCCGTCCATCCGCTGCCCGCCTACCGCCACTTCGTGGGCGAGGGCGTGCGGGTGATGGTGGCTCGCGCCGTCCCCGCCGACCGCGAGGATGCCCAGGCGGGGGTGATGGCCTCCTACAAGGCCTTCTACGCCGAGCACCTGCTGGACCGCACCCGGCCCTACCCCGGCGTCCTCGAGGTGCTCTCCCGGCTGGCGGGCGAGGGGGTGAAGCTGGCGGTGTTGAGCAACAAGCCGGACGCGGCCACCCGCCAGCTGGTGGGGGCCCTGCTGCCGGACGTGCCCTTCGGGGCCGTCTACGGCGAGCGGGCCGAGGTGCCGCGCAAGCCGGACCCCACGGCGGCGCTCGGCATCGCGGCCGAGCTGGGCGTGGAGCCCGGAGACTGCGCCTTCGTCGGCGACACGGCGGTGGACATGACCACCGCGCGCGGCGCCGGCATGTACGGCGTGGGCGTCACCTGGGGCTTCCGGGGCGTGGAGGAGCTCCAGGCGCATGGGGCGCGGGCGCTCGCCCACACCGCGGACGAGCTGCTCCAGGCCCTGTTGGGCGCACCCCGCGCCGCTACACGACCCTGACGCGGACGCCCTTCTCCTTGTCCTCGGCGCGGCTGTGCGCGGTGGCGGCCGCGACCAGGTGGCACACCCAGCCGAGGCAACCGCCCGTCCCCAGCCAGAAGCCCGGCGTGACGATGAGCCAGAAGAGACCCCGGAGGATGTCCCCGTTGTAGATTTGACCCAGTCCGGGGACGAAGAACGACAGCACGGCGGCGATACCAGGGCGGGACATGTGTTTCGGACACCTCCTTGTCCTTCCCTACGCGGCCCCCCTCGACTGATTGCATCATCGGGACGCGGGGTGAAGTTCCGCTCGTTCATCTGTCAGATGGGTAGACAGGCGGGCGATGTAGCCGTTTCACCCCCCCGGCGGTCGGGATAGCATGACGCATCATGCCCCCCGGTTGAGTGGTGGGCATCCGGGGGACTCCGCCATTTCGCCGCATCCACCGCACTCCGCTCGTTCCGTCTGGCACGGCCCCCGGGGTCTGGCCGAGATGGTCCTGCTGGCGCTCGCGTACTTCGGCGCCGCGAGGGTGGGGCTGTTGCTGGCCACCATCGCCGACGCCGCGAGCCCGGTGTGGCCGGCCTCGGGGGTGGCGCTGGCGGGCCTGTGGCTGCTGGGGGTGTCGCGCTGGCCGGCCATCTTCGTGGCCTCGTGCGCGGCCAACCTGCTGTTCGCCTCCGTGCCGTCGCTCGCCACGGTGGGCATGGCGGCGGGCAACACCCTGGAGGCGGTGCTCGGCGTGCTGTTGCTGGAGCGACTCCGCTTCTCCCGCTCGTTGGAGCGCCTCCAGGACGTGCTGGCGCTCACCTTCGTGGCGGCGCTCTGCCCGCTGGTCAGCGCGACGGCCGGGGCCTCGAGCGTGGGGTTGAGCGAGCCGCTGTCCTGGAGCGGCGTCGGCATGACGGCGTGGGTGTGGTGGCTGGGCAACGCCATGGGGGCCCTGGTGGTGGGGTCGGCGGTGCTGGTGCTCTCCCAGCCCCGGCCGGAGCCGCGCTGGCGCGAGGCACTGGGGCTGGTGGCGCTCTGCCTGGCGGTGGGCCTGTGGTCGTTCTCCGGTCGTCCGGGAACGGCCCTGTCCTATGCGCAGGTGTTCCTCCTCTTCCCCCTGGGCGTCTGGGCGGCGCTGCGCTTCGGAACGCGGGGGGCGGTGCTCTCCACCCTGCTCATGGCGGCCCTCTCCATCCGGGGCACCGCCGTGAGCCATGGCCCGTTCGCCTCCGATGCGCGGACGGTGGACCTGCTGGGGCTTCAGCTCTTCCTGGCCATCTTCGCGTTCACCGGGCTGGTGCTGGCGGCGTCCCGCGCGGAGCGCCGCGAGGCCAACGCGCAGCTGGAGCTGCTGGCCACCGCCGTGCGCAGCGTGCGCGAGGGCGTGCTCCTTTGGGAGGTGCACCCGGACCAGGTACTGCGCCTGGTGTACGCCAACGAGTCCTTCCAGGAGATGGTGGGCTGGACGAGCGAGGAGCTGATGGGCCGCTCGCCCCGGGAGCTGCGTGGCGGCGAGTTGGAGCCGGAGTCGCGACAGCGCCTGGACACGGCGCTGCGTGAGGGAGGCTTCTTCCGCGGCGAGATGCCGCTGGCGCACAAGGCTGGCACGCGGGTGTTCAGCGAACTCCAGGTCTCGCCGGTGCGCGACGCGGACGGCCGGTTGACGCACTTCGTGGCCACCCACCGGGACATCACCGCGCAGAAGCAGCTCCAGGCGAAGCTGGTGGGCGCCGAGCGCATCGCCGCCGTGGGCACGCTGGCCGCCGGCGTGGGACATGAAATCAACAACCCGCTCGCCTACCTGATGATGAACCTGGAGGGAGCGGTCCAGAATCTGGCCCGGGAGCCCGTGCGGCTCTCGGAGGCCCGGGCCCGGTTGGAGGAGGCCCGCGAGGGCGCCGAGCGCATCCGCGTCATCGTGCGGGACCTGAAGGTTTTCAGCAGGCAGGAAGGGGAGGAGCGGGCGATGCTGGATGTCAATGCGGTGGTGGTTCCCGCGCTGCGCATGGCGGCCCATGCGGTGCACCCACGCGCGCGGCTGGTGGAGGAGTTCGGCCAGCCTCCCAGGGTGATGGGCAGCGAGGCACGGCTCGGGCAGGTGATGCTCAACCTGCTCGTCAACGCGCTCCAGGCCATCCCCGAGGGCAGCCCGGAGCACCACGAGGTGCGTGTGCGCACGGGCCAGGACGACTCGGGCCGGGCCCTCGTGGAGGTGTCGGACACCGGCTGCGGCATGTCCCCCACGGTGCTGGCGCGCATCTTCGACCCGTTCTTCACCACCAAGGACTGCGCGGAGGGCACCGGGCTGGGGCTGCCCATCTGCCAGCAGATCGTCCAGGCCCATGGCGGCGAGCTGCGGGTGCGCAGCGAGGAGGGCCGGGGCTCCGTCTTCACCGTCCTCCTGCCCGCCGCCGAGGCGGCTCCCGTCGTGGCGCCCGAGCCCGAGGAGCCCGAGCCCGAGAAGCCCATCGCGGTCGAGACCACGCCCCGCCGGCGCATCCTCATCATCGACGACGAGGCGCGCCTGGGTCAGTCCATGCGCATGCTCATCGAGCCCGCGCATGACGTGTTCGTCACCACGCGCGGCGCCGAGGCCCTGGCGTGGGTGGGCGAGGGCCAGCGCTTCGACCTGGTGCTGTGTGACCTGCAGATGCCGGGGACGACGGGGATGGATGTCTACTCGCACCTGCGCGCGCACGCGCCGGAGCTGGCCGAGCGGCTCATCTTCATCTCCGGCGGGGCCTACACCCAGGCCACGCGCGACTTCGTGCGCTCGGTGCGCAACCGGATACTGGAGAAGCCGGTGCGGCCCGACGAGCTGCTGGCCACCATCGACGAGGCGCTGGCCACCACCGTGTCCGCCTAGGGCGGCGCGGGGCTCAGACGCGCAGCCACTTGCGGGCGGTGGGCCCGAAGAAGCGCATCACGCCCGACACCAGGAAGAAGCGCACCGAGCGGCCCAGCACCGCCGCCAGGAAGAAGCGCTCCAGGGGCACGCCCACCATGCCGCTGCCGATGGCCACCACCTTGAAGGGCGTGGGCAGCACCGAGCACAGCAGCGCGAGCGCCCAGAAGTTCTGCCCCAGCAGCTCGCCCAGCGAGGCGTCGATGCCGAAGCGCTGGATGCGCATGTTCAGGTCGATGTGCAGGAAGCTGACGGCGCCCTGGCGGAGCAGATCCCCCAGGTAGTAGCCGATGAAGCCACCGAAGAGGCTGGCCACCGTGCCCAGCAGCGCGTACTGGAGCCACTTGCGCGGCTGTGCCAGCACCATGGGCACCAGCAACGCGAAGGGCGGAATGGGGAACACCGAGCCGTCCACCACCGACACCAACAGCATGGCGGCCAGGGCGTGCTTCGTGGAGGACAGAGCCTCCACGCGCAGGTAGAGCCGGCGGTACCAGGAGGGTTTTTCCGGAGAGGCGGCCACTTGAGCGGAGTCGGACATGCGGCCGCGCACCCTAGCGGAATGGGGGCGCTTTTCCAGCCTCCCGTCCCGCCCTCATGCCTGCCCGCTGGCTGGGGATGCGCCGCGTTCACCCGGCCGCTATTACCGGATTACGGTGCTCTTCCCATGACGACGGCCCTCGAACGAATCGCGCTCACCACCCATGCGCTCAAGGTCTTCCCGCTGCCCTCCGCGGTCCTCTTTCCGCATGCGGCGCTCCCCCTGCACATCTTCGAGCCGCGCTACCGGGCCCTGGTGCGTGACGCGCTCGCCGGGGACAAGGTGATGGCGCTCGCCCAGTTGGAGCCCGGCTGGGAGGGCCAGTACGGCGAGCGGCCCCCCATGCAGCCCATGCTCTGCGCCGGTCTCATCATCTGGCATGAGGAGCTGCCAGACGGGCGCTACAACATCCTCTTGCAGGGTGTGGCGCGCGCTCGCCTGCTCTCCGAGCTACCCTCCGACGAGTTGTACCGTCAGGTGCGCGTGCAGTTGCTGCCGGACGGCGACTACCAGGGCCCCGAGGAGGAGCGGCTTCGTCAGGCGGTCTTCGAGCTGGCCGGGCGCGTGCCCGCCTCCTTCGCGGAGAATCTCCTGCCCGTGGTGGCCCGAGCGCAGGGTGGCGCCCTGGCGGACGTGGTGGCCGCCGCCGTCGTTCCGGAGCCGGAGCGGCGCCAGACGCTGCTGGGTGAGCTGGACGTGAAGACGCGGCTGGAGTCCGTGCTGGATGACGTGGGCGAGCTCATCGCCCGGCTCAGCCCCGTCAAGCCCGCGGGGCCGCTCAACTAGCCCCATCGAAGTCCTTGCGCGCCGCCCCTCGTGGGCGTCTGCTAGCGGGCCACCATCTCCAGGGAGGAACACTTTCCATGCGGCTCGTGAAGATTGGGCTCGCCAGCGTCAACACCACCGTGGGCGCCCTCGCGCGCAACGTGGACAAGGCGCTCGACGTGGCACGCCGGATGGCCGCCGAGGACGTCACCGTGGGTGTCTTCCAGGAGCAACTCATCGGCGGCTACCCGCCCGAGGACCTGGTGCAGTGGCAGGGCTTCGTCGAGCACCAGTGGCCGCAGCTCGAGCGCTTCGCGCGGGAGACGGACTCGCTGCACACGGTGTTTCTCGTGGGCGTGGCGGTGAATCACCACGGTCTGCGCTACAACTGCGCCGCGCTCGTGGGAGGCGGGAAGATCCTCGGCCTGGTGCCCAAGGAAAAGCTGCCCACCTACAACATCTTCTACGAAGGGCGCACCTTCTCCCGCGGCGTGCCCGGCATGCGCGAGGAGTACCGGGGCGTCCCCTTCGGCGACTACCTCTTCCGTTTCGACTTCGGCCTCCTGGCCCCCGAGGTCTGCGAGGACATCTGGAGCCCCGAGGCGCCCATGCGCCGGCGCACCTACTCGGGGGGCGAGCTGGTGGTGAACCTGTCCGCTTCGCCCTTCCGCGTGGGCCATGGGGATACCCGGCGCGAGATGCTCGCCACCCGCGCCTCGGACCACCAGTGCACCATCGCCTACTCCAATGCGCTGGGCACCAACGACGGCGTCATCTTCGACGGGGGTGGCTTCATCAACCAGAACGGCAAGCCCGTGCTGGAGGAGCCGCGCTTCCAGGAGGGCTTCGCCGCGGCCGTGGTGGACCTGGACCGCACCCTGCGGCTGCGCGCGGAGAACACCACCTGGCGCAGTGACCGCGAGGCGTGGCTGCGCGAGGGCAATCCGTTGGTGCCCACCATCGACTGCACCGGCGCCTTCACCAGCCGGCGCGAGATGCTGCGCTACCCCGTGCCCGCGCACCGCAGCTTCTTCCTGCCGGCCCCGGACACGCGCCGCTCGCCCCGGGAGGCGCTGTGCGAGGACATCCTCGACGCACTCGCCCTGGGCATCGGCGACTACTTCGAGAAGACGCGCGCCTTCAAGGTCATCGGCATCGCGCTCTCGGGTGGGCGCGACTCGCTGCTCACCCTGCTCATCGCCCACCGCTACGCGAAGCGTGTGCGGCCGGAGAATCCCGGCAGCCTGCTGCGCGCCTTCTACATGCCCAGCCGCTACTCCAGCGACGCCACCCAGGAGGCCGCGGAGACGATCGCCCGCGAGCTGGGCGTGCCCTTCCTGGTGGTGCCCATCGAGGAGGCCTTCGAGCGGGAGCTGGACATCGCGCGCACCATGCTCGCGGGGGGCGAGGTGACGCCCATCACCGAGCAGAACATCCAGGCGCGCGTGCGCGCCCAGCGCATGTGGAACTGGTCCAACTCCAGCGGGGGCCTGTTCCTCCAGACGGGCAACATGAGCGAGCGCGCCGTGGGCTACACCACCACGGGTGGAGACCTCATGGGGGCGTTGGCTGTCATCGCCAACGTGCCCAAGACGGTCGTCATGTACCTGCTGGACTACCTTCAGGAGCAGACGCGCTACGAGGGCATCCGCAAGGTGCTGGCCAAGCCGGCGGGGCCGGAGCTGGCGCACAACCAGGTGGGGGAGGAGGAGCTGATGCCCTTCCCCATCCTGGATGCGTGCTTCTACCTCTTCGCGGGCGAGAAGCTGGTGCCCGTGGAGATGATGGCCGCGCTGGAAGTCATGTTCCCCGAGGTGGAGCGCACGCGGATGGAGGGCTACGTGGAGAAGTTCACCCGGCTCTTCCTCCAGTCCATCTACAAGTGGGTGCAGGCGCCGCTGTCGCTGCACATCGGCAACCTGGATCTGGACCGTGAGCGCGCGCTTCAGCTGCCCGTCGTGACGAGCAGCGATTGGACGCGGGGCTGACGCGTCCAATCGGAAATACCCTTTAAGGTAGTCACGCTTCGCTTCTCCGCCGACCGTCCCGCCGTGCCTGGCTGGCTGCTTTGCGAGCCAGGGCGCGGCTGGGGCTCGGGGCGGATCCACGCCTTGCCGAGAATGTTCCCGGTTACGAACTTCCCGTCAGCCACCCGACGTATGGAGGTACGGATGAAAGCGAAGATTGTGGTTGGCGCCATCGCGGCGCTCATCTACGGGAACGCGGCGCTGGCGCAGGACGAGTCCACCACTACCCAGCAGGACCAGGGACAGCAGTCCCCGGACAACCTCGGCGGCTCCGGGTTGGATGACAACTCGAGCGGCCTCATCATCGACGACCAGCAGGATGTCTCCCCGGTGCTGCCCGACACGGGCGTGGACCAGGGCGTGGGCGGAGCGGGTCTGGACGAGGGCATCGGCGGCGCGGGCCAGTCGGGCCAGAGCGCTCAGCAGCAGCCCAAGTCCAGCGGCATCAACATGCAGCAGGGCGGTGTGACGCTCTATTGCACCCCGGTGCAGGGCGCCACGGGCGGCAGTGGTGACCTCGGCATCAACCAGGACCAGCAGTCCTCGCTCCAGCGCGACTACGACGACGTCGACGTCGGCGCGGTGCCCCTGTCCGAAGACGACATGGCCTTCGGCGGCTCCGGCATGGAGGATGAGAAGGGCAAGGAGTCCAAGTCCGACATGCGCGGCCTCACCGTGCTGCTCGGTGGCGGTGTCGAGGGCTACACCGGCGCGCTCGCTCCGGAGATCAACCCCGGTCCGTCCGTGGGCGTGACGGCGGCTCTGCGGCCCAGCAAGACGTTCGGCCTCGAGCTCGGCTACAGCGGCGCGGTGAACAACCTGGATGCGGACGCGGGCGGCAGCGGCCCGGACATCGTGCGCAATGGTGCCCAGGCGGCCGTCACCCTCGGCCTGACCGCGGCTCCCGTGCAGCCCTACCTGGTCGGCGGCGTCGGCATGAACTGGTACAACATCCGCAACGGCGAGGCGCTCGGCTTCCGTGACGACACCAACGCCCGCATCCCCGTTGGCGTGGGTCTGCGGACGCACATCGGTGACTTCACCGCCGACCTGCGCGGCAACTACAACGTCCTCCTCAACGAGGACTTCGCCCCGGGCATCGACGGCGGCGAGCTCACCAACGG
>NZ_DASVWK010000123.1:0-3862 GCF_036389735.1 Archangium sp.
TTCAGGGCAGCCCCACGAGTCCATCGGCCCCGCCACTTTGGGGCAGCGGTCCACCGTGTCGGGGACTCCGTCCTTGTCGCCGTCGGGACAGGAGAAGGTTTCATGGGTGATGGTGCGGACCTCCGCGGCGGCGACAGCCTCGTGTGAGCGCTCGCGGCCGGCTCCGATCTCCAGGCTGACGCCCACGCTCAAGAGCTTGGCGTCATGGTTGTCGTAGCCGGCGCGGTTGGGCTGGAGGATGTGGAGGTAGCGCACGAACGGGCCGACCCAGAACGTCCGTGTCTCGCCGACGGGCAGGGAGAGGCCCGCGGCGACGGCGAAGCCAGGCCGGTTGAGCACGCCGGTGCGGACGTAGAGGGCGTCAACCTCCGCCCAGGGCGAGATGGCGTAGAACCCCTTGGAGCCGCCGGGGGCGTCATGGGGCCGCTTGAGGCGCGCCCCTCCGCCGAACGTCCACGCCACCCCGGGCTCCGTCAGCTCCGCCTCCGCAGGCAGCTGCAGCAGGGTCACGCTGGGTCCAATGTCCAGATACCTGTTCAGGCCGAAGAGTGCCTTCAGGGAGAGGCTGCCTCCGACGTCGTAGAGCCGTGACTGGGGGGCGGTCAGCGGCACCGCCACGCCGGGCTCGAGCTTCAAGCCGAAGTCAGCGGCCGGCGCCGGCAGCGGGACTGCCAGCAAGGCGAGGGTGATGGAAGTGGCGAGAATCGAACTGCTTCTAGCCGTTTTCGAAACAACCGCGATGTGAGGCATTGCGTGACTCCGATGTTCTTTCAAAGCGATGAGCAAGCGTTCTCCGTCACGATGAAAACGAGGAGGCTCGCGGAGAGCGTGAATGGTGAGAGCTTGTGATTGCCAGGACCCTGGCAATCACAAGCTCAACCGTCGCGATCCGTTTCTGGGAGTGTGTCAGAACCTAAGCACTGTTCCCTGGTTGTCAAGTCAACAACCATCGAGTTCTCATCCGTGACATCAAAAAAAGTCGCGGGTGGAGGCCTTCGCCCGAGAGCGGTTACTTGAATACCGGGCCGCATTTGCACCGGAAATCTTCCTCTAACACGGTCGGCGCAGGAAAGATATCCCCCGCCTCTGGTGTTTAGAGTTGCATTGCCATTTCCTTGAGCTTGGGGGTTTCATATTTGACAACGCACCGCCGACACTTAGGTTGAGACTTCACCAAATGAGAGGGAATACATGTCTCGTCAGAGCATGGCAGTGTTGGGATTCGTGTTGGCGTTGGCCTCCGCGGGGACGGCGACCGCCGATGAGGAGCCCCGGCGAGGACGTGTGAATGTGTTTCTGCGCGGAGGGGCCGGTAACTACACGGGAGATCTCGGCGAAAGCTTCAACGTGGGCCCTACGTGGGGTTTGACGTTGGACCTGCAGCCCCTGCGCTTCGTCGGCTTTGAGCTAGGCTATGAAGGCTCCAGGAACACCGCCAAGACCGCGCTGCTCGACATTTCCCTCACGCGCCATGGAGGCAGTGGCCTTGTCAAGGTGTTGCTGCCCTTGTTCAACGCCATCAAGCCCTTCGTGGGCGTCGGCCTGGGCATCTCGAACATCAGCATCGGAGGGGATCTCGGAGGGGCGTTCGAGTCGGACGTGGTGGCGGAGCTCCCGCTGGCAGTGGGCTTCGAGGTCAACTCCGGCGTGCTCACCGCAGGCGCTCGGGCCACCTACCGGTTGCTGCTGGACGAGAACCTCGGCAGGCAAGTGGACGACCCCCAGGGCGGCTTCTTCGACGTCGCGCTAACCCTTGGGGTCCGCTTCTAGCGACAGGCTCTTCCCGCTCTTCAATCCCTGTCCGTCCCCATCCCTTCGCCCAAGACAATCTCAGGGGGTACACCGTGTCGTTTGAATCATTCGTCGTGTGGATCGTGAGCGGCCTGATTGCTGGATGGCTGGCTTCTGCGGCCGTGGGAGGCGGCTACGGGCTCATCGGGGACATCATCGTGGGCGTGGTGGGCTCGTTCATCGGAGGCTTTGTCTTCCGGACCCTGGGTGTGGGTACGCCCTTCTCAGGAATTGCCGGAACCATCTTCGTCGCCTTCATCGGGGCCATCGTTTTACTGCTCTTGCTGCGCCTCATCCGCTCGGGCACCGGCAAACGCGCCTGAAGCGCCAGTTTCCGTTTGACGTAAGTAATTGCTGTGTTACCTTGATCGTAGACTCCTCCCTGGCGAGACTCGCTCTGGGCAAGGGACCTGCCCCAACAAACAACCCTGGACTGGAAGCTCTTTGCTTCGTCTGGGGTCATCCCGGAGTATCCGTGCAATCATTTACTGCAAGTCCCCGCCACCCGTCTGCCCGCGGCAATCTCGCGGCCCGGCTCGGAACCACCCTGTTGACGCTCTTGAGCCTCCATGCCGGGGCCGCGGCCGCGAAGGGACCTGCTCCGGTGCCGCTGGGGACGACGGGCACCTTGGCGATTCTGGCAAAGACTGGCGTCTCTACGGTGCCTCCTTCCTCGGTGACGGGAAACGTGGGCGTCAGTCCTGCCGCAGCCACCTACCTCACCGGCTTCTCGCTGGTCGCGGACCCCACGAACGTCTTCGCGACCTCCCCCCAGATTGTCGGCAAGGCGTACGCCTCCAACTACGCGGTGCCGACTCCCTCCAACCTGACCACGGCGGTCAGCAACATGGAGAGCGCCTACACCAACGCGGCCGGCCGCCCGACGCCCAACTTCCTCAACCTGGGCACCGGCAACATCGGCGGGAAGACCCTCGTACCGGGGCTCTACAAGTGGGCGGGCACGGTGACCATCCCGGCGGACGTGACCCTCTCGGGAGGCCCGACCGACGTGTGGATTTTGCAGGTGGCGGGCGACCTGTCCATGAGCGCGTCCAAGCGCATCACCCTGCTCGGCGGTGCGCTGGCGAAGAACGTGTTCTGGCAGGTGGCTGGCCGGACGACGCTTGGGACCGGCGCGCACTTCGAGGGGGTCCTGCTCTGCAAGACCGACGTCACGCTGCAGACGGGCGCGACGATGAATGGCCGGATTCTGTCGCAGACGAATGTGGCCCTGCAGCAGGCCACGGTGACCCAGCCCGCCAATTAACACTACTGCGTCAGAGCTGGGCAGGCAGTGAAGCAGATACCTGCCAGCTCACCTGGTTTCAGAAGTAGCGCGAGCGTTTCTACCGGAGCAGTCAGGCGGGGGCTCCTCGGTCGCTTGGTGTCAGAAGTCGACTCGTGTGTATTACTTGGGCGGACTCCGCGTATGGAACCTCCAGCGAGTTTCGCGGGCAGGTCCGCTCCTTGGGACTGCACTATGCGGTGGGGGTAGAGCCGCAAACAACCAATTACCACGAAGCAACTCATCCGCCTCGTCATGCAGCGCTGGAGGACCGAGCGCGTCTACGAGGACTTGAAGGGAGAACTCGGGCTCGACCACTACGAGGGCCGTCGCTTTCCTGGTTGGCACCACCACGTCTCTGTCGCCCTTTGCTGCTACGCGTTCATCATCGCCGAACGCGTGCGGCATTTTCCCCCCTCGGCCCGAGGGATGTCACAAGCTCAGCCGCAGCCGCTCTCGGCCTGAACGCCATTTCCACGACAGCTTCATCACCACCCGGCTCGCCACCGCTCGGGTGATTGCCTCCTGGCTGCCCCGGTGCCCTACATGCCATCGGAGGTGCCAGACCTCGTCCCGTACGCCCCTGGCCTCCTGGCCCCCCACCCACCCGGCGCCGTGGGCGTGTTCTCTCGACGAGCCGCTCAGCGGTTGTCGCCGATGACGCCGAAGCAGTCGTCGAGGCAGCTCTTGAACGTCTCGGAGCACACGCGCTCCGAGACGCACTCGGCACACTCCTTCGTCTTGTCGGCGTAGTCCTCGTCGTCGTCGGCCTTCTCGTTGCACGTG
>NZ_DASVWK010000124.1:0-4904 GCF_036389735.1 Archangium sp.
CACCTGGGCCCCCGCCCGGTAGGCCATGGCCACCCCGTCCCCCGTCGCCACGTCCGGGTTGGAGGTGTAGAGGTACACCTTGCCCGCGCCGCCGGTGGCCAGCACCGTCACCTTGCCCAGGAAGCGATCGATCCGCTCCGAGTCCGTGAGCGCGTACACCCCCAGGCACCGGCTCTGCACCCCCGGCCCCGGCCTCCGGTCCAGGATGAGGTCGATGGCCGAGGTGTGCTGGAAGAAGGTGATGTTGGGCTGCTCGTCACACGCCGTCAGCAGGGCCCGCTGCACCTCGCGCCCGGTGATGTCGCCGGAGTGGATGATGCGGCGCTGCGAGTGGCCCCCCTCGCGCGTGAGATCGAACTCCCCCGAGGCCCGCCGGTTGAAATCCGCCCCCAGCGTCACCAACTCCCGGATGCGCTCCGGCCCCTCGCGCACCGTCACCTCCACCGCGTCCAGGTGGTTGAGGCCCGCTCCGGCCTCCAGGGTGTCCTGGATGTGGGCCTCGAACGAGTCCGTGGGCGACAGCACGCTGGCGATTCCGCCCTGCGCATAAGCGGTGTTGCCCTCGTGCCGATCACGCTTGGTGAGCACCGCCACGGTGCCGTGCCGGGCGGCCTGGAGAGCGAACGACAGGCCGGCCACACCACCACCCAAAACCAGGAAGTCGAACCGATGGGGCATGTGTCAGACCCTTAATGGCTGTAAGTGCCGGAAACAAGGCGATTTCTTGAGGACTTTCGGGCGGGGATCTAAGGTTGGGGGGCCCATATGCGAGCCCTTCCCTTCCTCCTGCTGCCCGCGCTGCTGCTTGCCCCCCTGGGAGCCCGTGCGTCCGATGGCATCTACAGATACGAGGAGAAGGACGGGACGATCATCTACACGAACGTCCCGCCTCCCGGCGCCAAGAAGGCGAGCAAGCTCAAGGGCACTTTTTCCCAGGCGCCCGCGCCCACCGCGCCGGTGAGGGGAAGGGCGCGCACGCCGACGGAGCTCGAGCCGCACATCGTGAAGGCCGCCGAGCGCTACCGCATCCCCAGCGCGCTGGTGCGGGCCATCATGCACACGGAGAGCAACTTCAACTCCAACGCGGTGTCCCCCAAGGGCGCCAGCGGGTTGATGCAGCTCATGCCGGGCACGGCCTCGGAGATGTACGTGAGGGACATCTTCGACACCCGGGAGAACATCGAGGGCGGGGTACGCTACCTGCGGGTGCTGGCCAACCTCTTCGGGGGCGACATGGTGAAGATGGTGGCCGCGTACAACGCGGGCCCGGACGCCGTGCGCAAGTACGGGGGACAGGTGCCGCCGTACCCGGAGACGCAGGCTTACGTGCGCAAGGTGCTCCAGCTCTACTTCCATTACAAAGAGCGCGAGCAGCTCTCGAACAACGAGGCTCGCGGGACGGATTCCGATGGCGACGACGCGCGTGACGGGGCGGGGGCAGAAGAGCCCCGTTGACGAGGAGTTCCTCAAGCATCTCTACCGGGGTGGCGAGCTGCTGGCCCAGGGCAAGGTGATGGAGGCCCGGGCCCTGCTCGAGCGGGCCCACCAGCTCCAGCCGAAGAACGAGAAGGGTCGCAACCTGCTGGGGCTGGCCTACTTCAAGCTGGGCCTCTTCGATCAGGCGGCTGAAATCTACGAGGCCCTGGTGCGCGACAACCCGGTGGACGCCACGCTGCGCGTCAACCTGGGACTGGTGTACCTGAAGACGAGCGCCCTGCAGCGCGCGATGCGCGAGTTCGAGACGGCCACGGACCTGCAGCCCGACCACAAGAGGGCGCACAACTACCTGGGGCTCGCGCTGGCGCAGGCCGGGGAGTACGGCCGCGCCCGCCAGCACTTCCTCGAGGCTGGCAGCGACGTGATGGCGGAGAAGATGGCCAAGGCCATCGCGGGGGAGCGGTTCGCCCAGCCCACCCGACCCGCGACGATGCCGGCCACGGCCCCCGCCGCGCGTCCGGCCTCCAGCGGTGAGGCCCAGTGGGGCACCCAATTCGGCCTGGACGAGAGCCCCTCGGACACCCCTTCGACCGTCGCCCCCGGCGACGAGGAGATGCGCCTGGCCGAGGACGAGGGGCCGGGCTCCCTCTCCGAGGACGCGCCGGACGGAGCCCGGGAGGGGCAGGGCACCCCTGAGGCCGCGCGGGAGGACACCGAGTCGCTGGAGGATGCCACCCCCGAGCTGCCGGCGAAGGCCGTGACCTTCCGGCCGGGCTCGGAGGTGCCGCTGCTGGCCGAGCTGGTCCCGGCGGTGGCGCTGTCGGGGGCGAGCCAGGTCAACCCCTTCCGGGTGGGCAACGGCAGCTTCTCCGCGCTCGTGGAGGGCGAGCTGCTCACCCGACTGGAGGGACTGGTGGCCTTCTCCGGGCCGCTCCAGTTCCAGCCGGAGTCGAAGCGCATCCGGGGCCGTGCCGCGGAGCAGCCCTTCGGCGAGGGGACGCGGCGGTTGGTGCGCGCGAGCGGCCAGGGGATGCTCTTCATCGAGGCGGCGGAGGCGCGCTCCTTCCTGGCGGTGGACCTGGGCGACGAGGGAGCCTACGTACTCGAGGAGTGCCTCTTCGCCTTCGAGGAGGCGGTGGCCTTCGAGAATGGCAAGGTGCCCTCGGAGCTGGCGCCGGACCTGGAACTGGTACATCTGCGCGGGCAGGGCAGGGTGGTGCTGAGCCTCCCCGGGTCGCTGCGCTCGGTGGCGGTGGCCGAGGCGGCGCCCGTGACGGTGCCGCTGTCCCATCTGGTGGGCTGGCAGGGCAAGCTCACCCCCCAGGTGGTGTCGCTCCCGGGGGAGGACAGTGGGTTCGCCGTGGAACTGAGTGGTGAAGGATTTGCCCTCATCGCGTTGCCAGTCCGGTAGAAGGCGCCTTCATGGATCGAGCAGAGCGGGCATTGAGGAAGCGGCAGAAGAAGGAGGAGCGGGCGCGGCGACGGGCGGAGCGCCAGCCCAGCGTGCTCGTCCAGGAGTTCTGGAACCTGCCCAACATCCTCACGTTGGGGCGCATCGTCCTCATCCCCGTCTTCGTGTGGCTCACCGCGGACGCGGATCCGCTCTCCTCGTTGCTGGCGGCGGCGGTGTTCGCCGTGGCCTCCATCACGGACGTCGTCGACGGCTACCTGGCGCGCCGGTGGAACCTCATCACCGTGGTGGGCAAGTTCATGGACCCGCTGGCCGACAAGCTCATCGCCATGGCGGCCCTGGTGATGATGGTGCGGCTGGGGCGCATCACCGCCTGGGTGGTCATCGTGCTGCTGGCGCGCGAGTTCATCGTCAGCGGCCTGCGCACCATCGCGGCGAGCGAGGGCATGGTCATCGCCGCCGGGCAGGAGGGCAAGTGGAAGACGTCCCTCCAACTCGTGGGGATCATCTCACTGTGCGTGCACTACGAGCACGTCATCGACGTGGGCTTCTACGCGGCGCCCGTGGACTTCAACAAGGTGGGCCAGGTGTTGGTGTACTTGTCGGGGGCGTTCTCGGTGTGGAGTGCCGTCGTGTACTTCCGCGCCTTCCTCTCCATGCTGGCCAGACGGGGGAACGGAGCGGACGTACAGAAGGCTTGACGCATCCGGAAGCGGACGGTATATCCCCCCTCGCTTTCGACGTCGCCGCGAGGCGGCTGCGGAGGCAATCAGGAGTCGAGAGAAGCGGGAATAGCTCAGTGGTAGAGCATCGCCTTGCCAAGGCGAGGGTCGAGGGTTCAAATCCCTTTTCCCGCTCCAATACTCCGACCTGATGCGGGAATAGCTCAGTGGTAGAGCATCGCCTTGCCAAGGCGAGGGTCGAGGGTTCAAATCCCTTTTCCCGCTCCAGTCAAAAGGCCCCCTGGGAAACCAGGGGGCCTTTTTTTTGCCCACCCAGCGGTGCTCCTCTGGAGAGCAGGCTCGCGAGCCGCCGCTCGTTGGAGGGCGCGCGGCTTTGCTGTATGGATAGCGCCGCATGATTCGCCATTTCCGGGAGCTCTATCAGTACCGGGGGCTCCTGCTCAGCCTGGTCCAGCGTGAGTTGAAGGCACGCTACCGGGGCTCAGTGCTGGGCTTCTTCTGGACGTTCCTCAACCCCACGCTGCACATGCTCGTGTACGGGCTGCTGTTCGGCGTGTTCATGAAGAATCAGGTGGAGCATTACCCCTTCTTCATGTTCGTGGGGCTGCTGCCGTGGATCTGGTTCTCCACCTCGGTGAGCGCGGGGGCCAGCTCCATCAGTGATCGGCGCGACCTGATGACCAAGGTGCGCTTTCCGGCGCAGGTGCTGCCCGCCACGGTGGTGACCACCAACCTGTGCAACTTTGTCTTCTCGCTGCCGTTGATGGTGGTGATGGGGATGATCTTTGGGGTGTGGCCCTCCTGGCACATGGTGGCCTTCCCGGTGGTGATACTGACGCAGCTCTGCTTCACCCTGGCGGTGGTGTACGTCGTCGCCGCTCTCAACGTGACGTTCCGGGACCTCCAGCACATCATCACCAACCTGATGATGCTTTGGTTCTTCATCACGCCGGTGCTTTACCGGGTGTCCACCATCCCCGAGAAGTACCGGCTGGTGATGTTGCTGGCCAACCCCATGGCCATTCTCATGACCTCGTACCAGGCCATCTTCTACGAGCACCGCCTGCCAGACGCACTGCCCCTGCTGGGCCTGCTGGGTGCGTCCGTGGTGCTGCTCTGGGGAGCCTCGCAGCTCTTCGAGAGCCGTCGTGAGGAGTTCGCGGAGTCCATCTAGATGTCCATCCACGACAGTCAGGACGCCATCGTCATCCAGGACGTGGTGAAGAGCTTCCGGAAGAAGACCATCCGGGGCGAGTACACGACGTTCAAGTCCGAGCTGCTGCGCTGGTTGCGCGGGCAGCGCCGGCCGCAGGAGGCCCGCCTCATCACGGCGCTGCGCGGCATCAACCTCACCATCCCCAAGGGGAAGACGG
>NZ_DASVWK010000125.1:0-3582 GCF_036389735.1 Archangium sp.
CTCCGAGCGAGTCGCCGGAGAAGAAGACGCCCCCCGCGCAGCCGGCTCCCGCCGTGGCCAAGGCCCCGGCCGCGCCGCTGCCGGAGAACGTGGTGGCGGCCGAGGCGGACGAGCGCGAGGTGGCGCATCCGGCCCGGCGCATCACCGCGCTCTCCTTCGCCCGGGACACGCTGAGCATCCGCGCCGATGGCGAGGTCGCTCGCTACGAGGTGCTGGAGCTGGCGGATCCGCCGCGGCTCGCGGTGGACCTGTACGGCGTGGGCCTGGCCGCACGCGCTCCGCGTGTGCAGTCCGGGACGCTCAAGGACGTGCGCGTGGGCGCGCACTCGGACAAGGTGCGGCTGGTGCTCGACGTGCGCGGCGACATGCCGGCGTACCGGGTGGACCGCACTGGCCGCGGGCTCGAGGTGGTGCTCGGTGGCAAGGTGGCGCGCAAGCCAGCCGTGTCCGACACGCCGGAGAAGGTGGTGGCCGAGAACGCGCCGCTGCGCCCCACGCCCGTGTCCGCCCAGCTGGCGCCCGTGGAGGTCAAGGATCTGACCTTCGACGAGAACGACTCGGGCGGCCGGGTGAGCCTCAAGCTGTCCGGCGCCGTGGTCTGGAAGGTGGAGCGGCCGGATCCGCGCAGCGCGGTGCTGTCGCTGGAGAACGCGAAGCTGCCGCGCCGGCTGGAGCGCAGCCTCGACACCAGCGCGCTGGAGACGCCGGTGAAGATGATCAGCGCCTTCTCGGTGCCCGGCGAGGGCAACCGGGTGCGCGTGGTGGTGGCCGCGGATGGCGCCATCGAGGAGAACGTGACCCAGGTGGCCGGTGGCCTGTCGTGGCGGCTGAGCGTCAAGGGCGTGAAGACGGAGCAGGTGGCCGTCACCCAGCGCACCGCCGGCTTCACCGCCGAGGCGCCCACCTACGCCTCCGAGGGCGCCCCTCAGCAGGCCCGCTACCGCGGCAAGAAGGTGTCTTTCGAGTTCAAGGACATCGACATCCAGAACCTGCTGCGCGTCATCGCGGAGATCTCCAAGAAGAACGTCGTGGTGGCCGATGACGTCTCCGGCAAGGTGACGATCCGCCTGCGCAACGTGCCCTGGGACCAGGCGTTGGATCTCATCCTGCGCACCAAGTCGCTGGGCCGCGAGGAGTTCGGCAACATCATCCGCATCGCGCCCCTGAAGACGCTGGAGGAGGAGGCCCGGCTGCGCCAGGAGCGCAAGAAGTCGCTGGTGCAGCAGGAGGACCTGCTCGTCAGCCTCATCCCGGTCAACTACGCGACCGCCAACGACATGTCCGCCCGGGTCAAGGACGTGCTGAGCGAGCGCGGCACGGTGACGGTGGACACGCGTACCAACGTGCTCATCGTCAAGGACGTGCGCTCCAACACCGAGAAGGCGCGGGCTCTGGTGCGCAACCTGGACACGCAGACGCCGCAGGTGCTCATCGAGAGCCGCATCGTGGAAGCCAACACTACCTTCAGCCGCGAGCTCGGTGTGCAGTGGGGCGGTCAGGCCATCGCCGCACAGGGCACGGGCAACCCCACGGGCCTCATCTTCCCCAACACCGCCATCGTTTCGGGTGGCGTGGAAGGCACTTCGCCGGGTCTGCCCGACGTGCCGAACTTCGCCGTCAACCTGCCGGTGGGCGCGGGTCTGGGCACCGGTGGCGCGCTCGGCTTCATCTTCGGCTCGGCCGGTGGCGCGCTCGCCCTCAACCTGCGCCTGTCCGCGGCGGAGAACGAGGGTGTGGTGAAGACCATCTCCGCGCCCAAGGTGACCACGCTGGACAACAACACCGCCCGCATCAGCCAGGGTGTGTCGCTGCCCTTCAGCCAGGTGTCCGCCTCCGGTGCCAACACCACCTTCATCGAGGCGCGTCTGTCGCTGGAAGTGACGCCGCACGTCACCCAGGACGGCAGCATCATGCTGAACATCAACGCGGCCAACAACCAGCCCGACCCGGCCAACACCGGCGCCAACGGCCAGCCCGCCATCCAGCGCAAGGAGGCCAATACCCAGGTGCTGGTGAAGGACGGCGACACCACCGTCATCGGCGGCATCTACGTGCGCCGCGGCAGCTCCACGAGCAACGCGGTGCCCTTCCTGTCCAAAATTCCGGTGCTGGGTCTGCTGTTCAAGAACTACCGCGAGCGTGATGATCGGCAGGAACTGCTCATCTTCATCACGCCTCGCATCCTCAACCGGCAGACGATGCCGCAGTCGCTGTAGCCGGTGCTTCTCATGCGGTCGAAGGAGTCGATGTCCATGACGCGATGGATGATGATTGCGGCCCTGGCGGCCTCGTCGGTGGGTTGTGTGGCCAATCAGGGAGACGCCCCCGTGCGCTTCCTCGATGCCCGCACGCTGAAGGATGAGGGGGGCTCCTGTGCCCTGGGCGAAACCCAGCGCCCCGCGGGACAGCTCGACGTGTCCGGTGGGCAGGGCTACCTGGTGGCCCTCCGGGTCGAGACCAATACCGTGGCGCGGGAGATCCGCGTCGGTACCACGACGGTGGCGGGTGGCGGGCTCAGTGACTTCACCTTCCGGGAGCTGATCCTCACCTACGAGACCTCGGCGGGCCTGGTCCTGCCCGAGGAGGAGCGCATTCCCCTGTATGCCGTCTTCCGCCCCGGGACCTCGGCGGATGGCAGCTACGCCGTCCTGCCGGCGTTCGGCCCCGAGGCGCTCACGGCGCTGAGTGGCGTCACCGCGCCGGTGACCGTGCTGTCCACCATCAAGGTCGCGGGGGTCTTCAGCGGAGGGCAGAAGATGGAGACCAACGAGATCACCTTCCCGGTCACCGTCATCAACAGCGGCTACGTGCCGGGCAACAATACGTGCTCGAGGGGGGGGCTCCCCCTGGAGAAGAGCTGGACCTGCGGTCAGATTGGCCAGGACAACGGCCCCATCTGCCCCACCACGCCTTGACCTGCTCTCCCGTCCCTCCTACAAGGCGGCAGCCATGTCCTTCCGTACGCACCTCGAGTCGGTGGTCAATCAGGTAGACGGGGCCCTGGCCTGCAGTGTGATGGGTTTCGACGGAATCTCCGTGGAAACCCATCAGAAGGAGGAGGCGGGCGAGCTGGAGCTGAACGGGGCCTGGGTGGAGTACGCCAACCTGCTCAGCCAGCTCAAGCAGGCCGCCGAGACCCTCAAGACGGGTGAGGTCCATGAGGTCAGCATCAACAGCGAGAACGTGCTGACGCTCATGCGCCTCATCTCTCCGGAATACTTCCTGGTACTGGCGCTTCGCGCGGACGGTAACTATGGAAAAGGCCGGTACGTCCTGAGGGTGATCGCTCCGAGGATTCGCGCCGAGCTGTAGTCTGGCGGTCGCACGGCGCAGCGCGCCGCGCCTTTACGCTTTGCAACGCGCGGCCCCATCGGCTAGACACCCCGGACTTTTTCAAGCTGTCCGAAGGAGCCTGTCCATGGCCGGTGTCATTGATACGTCCGAGTTCCGCAAGGGCATGAAGATCGAAGTCGACGGTGAGCCGTTCGAGATCGTCGAGTTCCAGCACGTCAAGCCGGGCAAGGGCTCCGCGTTCGTGCGGACCACCATCCGCAGCCTGCTCACCGGGCGCGTGCTCCAGCC
>NZ_DASVWK010000126.1:0-13289 GCF_036389735.1 Archangium sp.
GCCGCCTCGGCCGTCAGGTTGGCCACCACCGCCTCGCGCACCTCCGGCGCCGGGTCCTTCACCCACGCGTGGTAGGCGCCCTGCCGGGAGGCCCGCTTCGCCAGCACCTCGCTGGACGGCTCGTCCGAGCTCCGCAGCGAGCGCACCATCGCCGCCCGCCGCTTCGGGTCCGACTCGCGCCCGGTCTTCTCCAGCACCCGCTCCAGCACGCCCTTGTCCCCCGTCAGGTTGAAGCGCATCACCCACAGGGACGACAGCGCCTCCAGCACCTCCGGGTCCTGCTCCGCCTCCACCTTCGCCCACAGCTGCTCCGGCGGCAGCTTCTCCAGCAGGCCGCGCAGTTGCGCCATGACATGGCGGCGCCAGGCCGGTGAGCCCTTGCCCTGGCGGTACTCCTCCACCAGCGAGTCCAGCGCGCACGGCACCGGTCGCAGCAGCTCCTCGGGCGGAAGGCTCGCCTCCACCGGGGGGCGGGCCGGAGCCGACGTGTCGCCGCGCGTCCCGTCCGTGCTCGCGGTGTCCTGGGCCACCGGAGGGGGCCGCGGCTCACCGGAGGGCCCCTCCGTCCGGCCCAGGCGCCACAGCAGCACGCCCACCAGCACGGCGAGCAGCACCGCGGCCAGGCCCCACCACCGCTTCTCGAGTCCCTTGCTCATCGCCTATCCCTCGCAGCGGTGGTTGTGGGTGGGCTTGTTCAGGAAGACGTGGTCGAAGTCGACGTGCCCCGCGTCATACAGGGCCTTGAACTCGGCGTAGTCCCGCTGGAAGCGCGCGTCCTGCCGCGCGAAGTCCTTGAGCAGGGGCAGGGCCCGGGGGCCCGCGGCGCGCACCGCGAAACGGACGAGGGCCCAGCGCACGCACTCGCTCTTCTCCCGGGGGAAGGACGCGCGGAAGGCGTCGAGCACCGCCTGGGTGTCGCGCCCCGAGGACATCACCAGGGCGGCCATCTCCCGCACGTCGGGGTCGGGGTCCTCGGCCTGGAGCTTCGCCATCTGTTGGAGCGCGGGGCCCTCGATGCGGGCGTCCGGGTAGGTGCCCATCTCCAGGGCGAGGCCGCGCACGTCGGGCTCGGTGGAGTCGAGCGCCACCTCCAGCAGCTTGCTCATATAGGGCTCGAGGCGACCGGTGCGCTGGAAGTCGTTGTCCATCACCCGGCCGATGGTGCGCACGGTGCTCATCACCACGCCGGGGGCGAGCGTGTCCTTCTTGGCCAGGGTGGTGAGGCGCTCCAGCAGGGCGGGCTCGAAACGGGGCTGCGTCTCCAGGGCGATGACCGCGAGCGCCTGGTGGCCCGGGTCCGCGTGCGTCTCCGCCAGCGCGGTGAGCCGCTCCACCACCGCCGGGTCTCGCACGGCCTCCGTCTCGCGCACCGCGCCCAGGTAGAGCGACAGCTCGGGCTCCTGCGCCGTCCGCGCCCACTCCACCACCTGGAGCGCGGCGGCGGCATCCTTCCCAATCACCTCGGCGAGCCGCTCCTCTAGGAAGCGCAGCGCGGCCGGGTCCTTCCGGGCGAGGGCCTGGCGGATGGCGGCCCGCACGCCCTCGAGCCCATGAGGGGCCTCGCGCTCGAGGTAGCCCGCGTAGCAGGTGAGGGGGGTCAGGCGCGGCTCGGCGATGGGCCGCTCATCGGCGGAGGCGGAGGTCGCTCCGAGCGCGGCCAGCAACGTCGCGGTGAGGCGCGGGGGGGGTCTCATTCCAACCTCCGTGGGAGAGGGTCCGGCACCCCTCGAAAAAAGCAAGTAAAAACAGGAAATCCCGGCGCGATGTAGCCGAAGGCTTGGCGGGAATCAAGCAACTGGACGGTAGCGAACGGGTGACGGCACACGCCACGTGCTATGGAGCGCTTTCATGAACCACTCCCAGAGCAAGGCCCTGTTCTCCCGCGCGCAGGAGCGCATTCCGGGTGGGGTGAACTCCCCGGTGCGAGCCTTCCGTGGTGTTGGCGGTGAACCCGTCTTCTTCAAGGAGGGCGCGGGCGCGTGGCTGACGGACGTGGACGACAACCGCTACGTGGACCTCGTGGGGAGCTGGGGCCCGCTCATCCTGGGCCATGCCTACCCGCCCATCATCTCGGCCATCACCGAGGCGGCGCGCCGGGGCACCACCTTCGGGGCGCCCACGGACCTGGAGGTGCAGTTCGCCGAGCTCATCTGTGCCACGGTGCCCAGCGTGGAGAAGGTGCGGCTCGTCTCCAGCGGCACCGAGGCCACGGTGGCGGCCATCCGGCTGGCGCGCGGCTTCACGGGCAGGGACTACATCCTCAAGTTCGAGGGCTGCTTCCACGGCGCGGGCGACCCCTTCCTGGTGAAGGCGGGCAGCGGCGTGGAGACGCTCGGGCTGCCGGACTCGCCGGGCGTGCCCAAGGACGTGGCGGCGCTGACGCTGACGGCGCCGTACAATGACCTGGCGGCGGTGGAGAAGCTCTTCACCGAGCGGGCCAAGGACATCGCCTGCGCCATCATCGAGCCGGTGGTGGGCAACATGGGCGTGCTCATCCCCGAGGAGGGCTACCTGCAGAACCTCCAGGCGCTGTGCCGCGCGCACGGGGTGCTCTTCGTGGTGGACGAGGTGATGACGGGCTTCCGGCTGGCGCGCGGTGGCGCCTCCGAGGTGTACGGCCTGCGTCCGGACCTCACCACCTTCGGCAAGGTGGTGGGTGGCGGCATGCCGCTGGCGGCCTACGGCGGCCGGCGCGACATCATGTCGAAGATCGCCCCCGAGGGCCCCGTGTACCAGTCGGGCACGCTGTCGGGGAATCCGGTGGCGGTGGCGGCGGGCATCGCGAGCCTCCAGGCGCTGCGCGCCCCGGGGGTGTACGAGCGCCTGGACTTCGTCGGCCGCGAGGTGGAAGCGGGCCTGCGCGCGGAGGCGAAGGAGGCCAACATCCCCGTCACCATCAACCGCGTGGGCAGCATGTTCACCGTCTTCTTCACCGAGGGGCCGGTGTTCGACTACGCGAGCGCGAAGAAGGCGGACGCGGCGCGCTACGGCCGCTTCTTCCACCAGATGCTGGAGGAGGGCGTGTACCTGCCGCCGAGCCAGTTCGAGGCGGCCTTCCTGTCGTTGGCCATCAACGAGCCCGAGGTGGCGCATATCCTCCGGGCGGCTCGCAAGGCGTTCCGCTCGGTTGGCCACGGATCCTGAACCGGCGCCCGCGCGCCCGGGGCCCATCCCCTTCGGTCCCTATACCCTGGTGCGGCGCATCGGGTACGGGGGCATGGGAGAGGTGTTCCTGGCGCGCGAGGAGGAGCCGGGCCGCGCCTGCGTGGTGAAGAAGGTGCTGCCCACCCTGGCGGGCAACCCCCAGTTCCTCGCCCGCTTCCGGGACGAGGCGCGGGTGGTGCTGCGCCTGTCCCACCCCAACATCGCCCGCGTGTGGGACATGGGCGAGGTGGGCGGGGAGCTCTACCTCGCCATGGAGTACGTGGCGGGCAAGACGCTCAACCGGCTCGCCTGGCGGCTGCGGCTCCAGAAGCGGGTGCTGCCCGTGGGGCTGGCGCTCCTCATCGGCGAGCGCATGTGCCAGGGGCTGGCGTACGCGCACGACGTGACGGACGAGCGGGGCCTGCCGCTGCACCTGGTGCACAGGGACCTGTCGCCCGCCAACGTGTGCATCTCCTACGGCGGCGAGGTGAAGATCATCGACTTCGGCGCCTCGCAGTCCACGCTGAAGGAGGCGCAGACGGCGCCCAGCGTGGTGATGGGCAGCATCGCGTACATGTCGCCGGAGCAGGCCCGCAAGAAGCTCGTGGACCGGCGGGCCGACGTCTACGCCACGGGCGTGCTGCTGTGGGAGCTGCTCGCGTGGCACCCGCTGAAGCAGCAGGGCGATGTCGTCGAGCGCTGGCGCCGCGCGGCCTATCCCGCATGGGAGCCCCCGAGCCGCCACCGGGCGGAGCTGCATGCGGAGGTGGACGCGGTGGTGATGCGCGCCCTGGCCACCGAGCCCGAGGCGCGCTTCGTGGATGCCGCGGCGCTCGGGGCGGCGCTGCGCGAGCTGCGCGAGGTGCTCGCGCCCGACGTGGGAGACGCGGACCTGGCCCGGCTGATGGGCGAGGCCTTCGCGCGCGAGAAGGCGGTGGAGGACGGCGTGCTCGCGGAGCTGGTGCGCGGCAAGCCCACCCTGCTGCGTCCCCTGTCCGAGAAGGAGCTGCCGGCCTTCGCGCCTCCCACCGCCATGGCCTTCGAGCACCGGGCGCTCGACGCGCCTCCGGACTTCGTGCCCTCCGAGGAGGTGGAGCTGCTGGAGGAGCCCTCGTCGGTGGAAGCGGGTGGTGCCGAGCCCCGGCACACGCCCACCTCGCGCGAGGTGCGCGTGGCCTTCGACACGCTGGTGCGTGACGTGGAGGAGGGCGCGGAGGCGCAGGAGCCCGTGCCGGCCGCTGGCGCCTCGCGCGTGAGGTGGCTCGCCGCGGGGCTGTTCCTCCTCGCGCTCGGGGCGGGCTTCCTGGCGGTGTGGCTGCTGGGGTGAACCCACCCCCGTGCCGGCGTCCCCACGGGGGAATTTCATGCTCGGGTCACGGGCTATCACCTAGTGAACATCGCGATGTGACTTCGGGCTGACGGTAACTTTCGAGCCGACTGTGACGGAGTTGCCGTGTGTTACGGGGGCTCTCAGGAGGACTGTGTTGAACACCCGTATCCACGAGATTCTCAAGAAATACCCGTCCGAGCTGCTCGACGAGTGGCTCGTCGCCCTGAACGCCAGTGGAGTCCGGCGCGACGCGCTGATGAAGGAGGGCGAGCTGCGCGACCAGTGCGCCGAGTTCCTCCGGCTGCTGACGCGGGCCGTTGAGCAGGGCAACATCCACGATACCACCACCCCCGCGTATGCGTCCGTGCGGGAGCTGCTGGAGCGGCTGTCGCGCTCGCGCAGCCTCCAGGGCTTCTCCCCGGGGGAGACGGCCACCTTCATCTTCAGCCTCAAGCAGCCCTTGTTCGGCCGGCTGCGTGGCGAGTTCACGAAGGATGCGCAGGTGGTGGCCGATGAGCTGTGGGCCGCCACCGTGCTGCTGGACAAGCTGGGCCTCTACACCACCGAGGTCCACCAGCGCACGCGCGAGGAGGTCATCGTCCGCCAGCAGCAGGAGATGATGGAGCTGTCCACGCCCGTGGTGGCGCTGTGGGACCGCATCGTCGCCCTGCCGCTCATCGGCACGCTGGACAGCGGCCGTACCCAGACGGTGATGGAGACGCTGCTGCAGCGCATCGTCGAGACGGGCGCGGAGATCGCCATCATCGACATCACCGGCGTGCCCACCGTGGACACCCTCACCGCCCAGCACCTCATCAAGACGGTGACGGCCACCCGGCTGATGGGCGCCGAGTGCGTCATCAGCGGCATCCGTCCGCAGATCGCCCAGACCATCGTCCACCTGGGCGTGGACCTGTCCGACGTGGTGACCAAGTCCAGCCTGGCCAGCGCCTTCAGCTGGGCCCTCAAGCGGCTCAACCAGACGATCGGGACCGGCCCGCGCGCCGCCCCGACCAAGGGCTAGGTTCTATCCATGGAGCGAATTCCCATCCTCCGCATGGGGCAGGTGCTGCTGGTCACCATCCAGGTGGACATGCACGACCATCTCGCCATCACCCTGCAGGATGACCTGACCTCTCGGATCGTCGAGACCGGGGCCCGCGGCGTGCTCATCGACATCTCCTCGCTCGAGGTGGTGGACTCCTTCATCGGTCGCATCCTGGGCAACATCGCCACCATGTCGCGCGTGCTGGACGCGCGGACGGTGGTGGTGGGCATGCAGCCCGCGGTGGCCATCACCCTGGTGGAGCTGGGCTTGTCGCTGCCAGGGGTCCGTACCGCCCTCAATGTCGAGAAGGGCATGGCGCTGCTGAAGGCCTCCATCGCGGAAGAGTTCGGGGACGTGGATGGACGTGCTGAGGAGTGAAACCATGCCCATCCGTTCCGCGCAGGACCTGGTGCTCGTGCGCCAGGCGGTGCGAACATGGTCGGCCGAGCTCAAGTTCAGTCTGGTGGAGCAGACGAAGATGGTGACCGCCGCCAGCGAGCTGGCGCGCAACACCCTCGACTACGGCAAGGGCGGACACGTCGTCCTCCAGTTGGTCCAGGAGGGCATGCGCCGGGGACTGCGCCTGTCCTTCGAGGACCAGGGGCCGGGCATTCCGGACGTCGAGCTGGCGCTGCGCGATGGCTACACCTCGGGGGGCGGCATGGGGCTCGGGCTGGGGGGCGCTCGGCGGCTGGTGAATGACTTCGAGATCGTCACCAAGGTAGGTGAGGGGACCCGGATCACGGTGACGCGATGGAAATGAGCTCCACGGTGATGACCGTCACGGAGAGCAGCCAGGCCGGCTTCGCCCGCCGGACCGCGTCCGCCCTGGCGGCTCGCCTGGGGTTCAACGAGGAGGAGCAGGGCAAGGTGGCCCTGGTGGTGAGCGAGGCGGCCAAGAACCTGGTGGCCCATGCGCGCGAGGGACAACTCTTCCTGCGGTCGCTCTACTCCGGCCCCCACCGGGGCGTGGAGATGCTCGCCATCGACAAGGGGCCGGGCATGGCGGACGTGGACCGCTGCATGCGGGATGGCTACACCACCAGCGGCACCGGGGGCTCGGGGCTGGGGGCCATGCGGCGCCAGGCCCACCTCTTCGACATCCATTCCCTCCCCGGGGTGGGCACCGTGGTGCTCGCCCAACTGTGGTCCGGCAAACCGCCTCCGCCCTCCGAGATGCTGGTGGGCGTGGTGTGCGTCCCCAAGACCGGCGAGGACGTGTGCGGGGACTCGTGGGCGGTGGACCGCAAGGAAGGGCGCTGCTTCTTCCTCGTGGCCGATGGCCTGGGCCATGGACCGGACGCGGCGCGGGCCTCTCGTGCGGCGGTGGTGTCCTTCCTGGAGCAGGGCCCGCGTGAGCTGGTGGAGATGCTGCGCGGCATGGACCCGGAGCTGCGCAGCACCCGGGGAGCGGCGGTGTCCATCGCCGTCCTGGACGGGGCGCGGCTGCACTACGCCGGGGTGGGCAACATCTCCGCGGCCGTGGTGTCGCCGGGTGGCATCCAGCGGATGGTCTCCATGAATGGGACGCTGGGACACCAGACGCACCGCATGCAGCAGTTCAGCTATACGTGGAGCCCGGACAGCCTCCTGGTGATGTGCTCGGACGGGCTGTCCACCCAGTGGCGGGTGGACGGTTATCCCGGGCTGCTCTCCCGGCACCCCAGCGTGGTGGCGGCGGTGCTGTACCGCGACTTCGTCCGAGGCCGGGACGACGCGACGGTGCTGGTGGCGCGGGTCTCGGCGGGGAGCGCGTGGTGAGCGTCTCCCTCTTCCAGGCCGACCTGCGCACCGGACAGGACGTGGTGAACACCCGGCAGCGCGGCCGGCACATCGCCCAGGCCCTGGGCTTCGACGGCCACGAGCAGGTGCGCATCGCCACCGCCATCTCCGAGGTGGCGCGGCTCGCCGCCTCCGCCGCCAATGGGCATATCGAGTTCCTGCTGGAGGATGGCCCCGCCCCGACCCTGCTCGTGCGCGTGCGGGTCCCGACCTCGCTCAATGGGGGCTTCGTCTCGGGCAGTGCCCCGGACACGCTCCGCCCGGGCCCCGCGCTCGCCCCCGCGCAGCGGTTGATGGACCGGATGGAGCTGCGGCTGGACGGAGACGGCTGGCTCCTGCTGGAGATGACCCAACGCCTCCCGAATGGCCCGCCCGCGGCCCTGGTGGTGGGAGCGCTCCGGGACGAGCTGGAGCGGCAGCGGCGCTCCAGCGCCACGGACGAGCTCCAGCGGCAGAACGAGGAGCTGCTGCGCACGCTGGAGGAGCTCCAGGCGCGCAAGGCCGAGGTGGAGCGGCTCAACCGCGAGCTGGAGGAGACCAACCGCGGCGTGGTGGCCCTCTACGCCGAGCTGGAGGAGAAGGCCGAGGCGCTGCGCCGCGCCTCGGACATGAAGACGCGCTTCATCTCCAACGTCAGCCACGAGCTGCGCACGCCCATCAGCTCCATCCTCAACCTCTCGCGGCTGCTGCTGGACCACATCGACGGGCCGCTCAACGGCGAGCAGGAGAAGCAGGTTCTCTTCATCCGCAAGTCCGGCGAGGCCCTCCAGGAGCTCATCGACGACCTGCTGGACCTGGCGAAGATCGAGTCCGGCCGGGTGGAGGTGCAGCCCACGCGCTTCTCCGTGGCGGAGCTGTTCGGCGCGCTGCGAGGCATGCTCCGGCCCATCCGCGTACACGAGGGCGTGGCGCTCGTCTTCGACGAGCCCGAGGGACTGCCGGAGCTGCACACCGATGAGCGCAAGCTGTCGCAGATCCTGCGCAACCTCATCTCCAACGCGCTCAAGTTCACCCAGCGTGGCGAGGTGCGGGTCTCCGCGGCGCCCGGTGCCCGTGGCACGGTGGTCTTCTCCGTGCGGGACACCGGCGTGGGCATCGCCCCCGAGGACCAGGAGCGCATCTTCGAGGAGTTCGTCCAGGTGGAGGGCCCCCACCAGCAGGGCGTGAAGGGCACGGGGCTGGGACTGCCGCTGTCGCGACGGCTGGCGGAGCTGCTCGGCGGCTCGCTGGGCGTGGAGAGCCATCCGGGGGAGGGGAGCACCTTCCAGGCCGTGGTGGCGAGCGACTTCACGCAGCGTCAGGGCTCGCGTGGGGAAGAGGAGTCCGGTCCCCAGCCGTTGGAGCAGGACGCTTCCGATGCCCGCACGGTCCTCATCATCGACGACGACGAGGTTGCTCGCTACCTCCTCCAGCGAGTGCTGGCCGAGGCCTCGCTCCAGTTCCGTGAGGCCCCCTCGGCGGCCGAGGGGATGCGCATGGCGGGGGAGGTTCACCCCGCGGCCATCTTCCTGGACATGTCGCTGCCCGACATGGATGGCGCGGAAGTGCTGGAGGCGCTGCGGCGCCAGTCCGCCACCCGGAAGACCCCGGTCATCATCCACACCAGTCGCTCACTGACCGAGCAGGAGCGCGGGCGCCTCACCCCTCACGTGGTGGGGATCCTCCCGAAGAGCGGCCTCACCCGCGAGGCCGCGCTCGAGCTCATCCAACGGGCGCTCGCTGGCTCCGGACCCCGCTCCGGGGGAGCATCCATCATCAAGTGACTTTCGTCGTGACATCCTCACCGAGGGGATCGCTCGTGTTGTCTCGCAAGGAACCCATCCTCCTCAACATCAACGACAACGAGGCCAACCGCTACGCGCTTACCCGCATGCTGCGGGCGGCGGGCTTCCAGGTGGTGGAGGGCGGCACCGGAGCCGAGGCCTTGCGGCTGGCCAGCGAGGTGAAGCCGGACCTGGTCATCCTCGACGTGAAGCTGCCGGACCTCAACGGCATCGAGGTGTGCCGCCGGTTGAAGTCGGACCCTCTCACGGCGAGCGCCGTCGTGCTGCACCTGTCGGCCAACTACATCCGCACCGAGAACAAGGTGGAGGGGTTGGAGAGCGGCGCGGATGGGTACCTGACGCAGCCGGTGGAATCCTCGGAGCTGCTGGCCACGGTGCGCTCGCTGCTGCGCATGCGCCAGGCGGAGGAGGAGTCGCGCGCGGCGGCGCTCCAGTGGAAGGCGACCTTCGAATCGCTGGGCGACGGGGTGTGCCTGCTGGACCGGGAGGGGCGGGTGATGCGCGCCAACCGGGCCTTCCTGGCGCTGCTGGGCCGGCCCGAGGACAAGGTGCTGGGGTACCCGTTCGAGGAGCTGATGCGGGCCGCCTCGGGCGGCGAGGCCGAGCTGCCCCCGAGCTGTGGCTCGGTGCTGAGCTGCCGGGAGGAGACGGAGGTGGGCCTGGGGGCCCGCTGGTACCGCGTGGCGGCCAACCCGGTGGAGGGCGCCGGGGGCGTGGTGACGGGGGCGGTGCGCATCCTCACCGACATCACCGGCCGGCGGGAGCTGGAGGACGCGCTGCGGCAGCGGGCGGCGGACCTGGCCGAGGCGGATCGTCGCAAGGACGAGTTCCTGGCGATGCTGGCGCACGAGCTGCGCAACCCCCTGGCGGCCATCGTCAACGCGCTGCACCTGGTGGAGTCCACGAAGTCCGAGGCGGATGGGATGGCCTCCAAGGCGCTCCAGGTGATGATGCGGCAGAGCCAGCACATGGCTCGCATGGTGGATGACCTGCTGGACGTGTCGCGCTTCAACCGGGGCCACATCGAGCTGCGGCGGGCGCTGGTGGACCTGCGGCAGGTGGTGCAGCAGAGCGTGGACGCGCGGCGGCGGGCCATCCAGGACAAGGGGTTGCAGCTGGAGGTGTCGCTCCCCCCGGGCTCCGGCGGTCTGTGGATGAACGGGGATGCCACGCGGCTGGAGCAGGTGGTGTCCAACCTGCTGGACAACGCGACGAAGTACACGGAGTCCGGAGGCCACGTCTTCGTCGGGGTGATGGTGGAGGGCAAGGGCCCGGAGCGCCAGGCGGTGCTGCGCGTGCGGGACACGGGCATCGGCATGGGCCCGGAGTTGATGGCGCGGGTGTTCGAGCTTTTCGTGCAGGCCGAGCAGCAGCTGGACCGGTCCCGGGGCGGCCTGGGCATCGGGCTGACGCTGGTGCGGCGGTTGGTGGAGCTGCACGGTGGGAAGGTGTTGGTGCACAGCGAGGGCGAGGGGCGGGGCAGTGAGATGACGGTGCGCCTGCCGCTGGAGGCGGAGCAGGTGGTACCTCTTCCGGTGCCCGAGGCGAAGCCGCCGGTCTCCGAGGAGTCGGGCCCGCGGCGGGTGCTGCTGGTGGAGGACAACGACGACACGCGCGAGGTGTTGCGCGATCTGCTGGAGATGTGGGGGCACCAGGTGGAGGTGGCGGAGAACGGCATCAAGGGCGTGCAGCTCTTCCCGGTGCTGCGGCCGCACGTCGCGCTGGTGGACCTGGGGTTGCCGGGGATGGACGGCTTCCAGGTGGCCCGGAAGATCCGCGAGAGCGAGGGCGGCCAGGACGTCTTCCTGGTGGCGCTGACGGGCTACAGCGGGGAGCACCGGACGCAGGCGATGGAGGCGGGCTTCAACCTCCACATCGTCAAGCCGGTGAACGTGGAAGAGCTGGAGCGGCTCCTGGAGCATCTGCCGGAGCGTCGCGCCGCCGTGTAGGCAAGGAGAGGCCGTGAAACAGCTCTTCGTCGTGATGCCGTTCGGGCTCAAGCCCTACACGTCCACCCACGCGCCCGCCACTTCCACGACCATCGACTTCGATGAGATCTACCGAGGGATCATCCAGCCCGCCGCGCAGCAGGCTGGGGTGATGCCCTTGCGCGCGGACGAGCTGCTCACCAACGGCCGCGTCTCCGAGCAGGTACTCCAACAGCTGCTGTTGTCGGAACTCGCGCTCGTGGACGTCAGCACTCCGAACCCGAACGTCTACTATGAGCTTGGCATCCGCCAGTCCGTCTCGGCGGGCCCCACCCTGCTCACGGCCATCCAGGGTTCAGGGCTGCCCTTCGACATCCGGGACCTGAGGGTTCTCAAGTATGCGTGGCCGCAAGGGCCGCAGGACCGCTTCGTCGAAAAACTCGCGCGCGCGATCCGGGACGCTGAAGCCGCTTCAAAGAACCCCATCCGGAGCTACTTGGAGGCCGTCCACCTCACCACCAACCCCAAGGTGGACGACGTGGCCTTCGAGCGGGACCTCCACGGTCGGCTCGAACGAGCCACCACGACTCGCCAGCTCCTCGCCTTGTGGGGCTGGGCGAAGTCCAACTCCAAACTTCCAGCTTTCTGGCTCCTCGCCCTGGGCCGCCAGCTCTTCACCGCCGATCAGCGCGAGATGGCCGTGGAGGCCGTCCAGCGCGCCGTGGAGGAGAAGCCCGACGACTACGAGGTGCATCGCCAACTCGGCTGGTATCTCCGCAAGCTCCCCAGGCCCAGGAATGCCCAGGCGATGAGGGCCCTGAGACGGGCCATCGAACTCAATCCCTCGGACCCCGAGGCCCTGGCCCTGCTGGGGGGACTGCTCAAGCGCGGGCGGCGTTTCGCCCTGGCCCTGGGTTGCTACGAGCGAGCGCTTCAGCTCTCCCCGCGGGACCCCTATCTGCAAATCAATTGTGCCTCCCTCCGCATCCTGGCCTCTCCTACCCGGCCGGAACAGGGGCAGGCGCTCTATCGCGAGGTGCTCGATACCCCCGCCTTGTCCGAGCCTGCTCACGCGGACGAATGGCAGCGCTTCAACCGCGCGGAAGTGCACTTCGCCTTGCAGCGGCATGAGGAGGCCCGCGAGCTGTACCTCGCGGCCGCGCGGGAGGCTCGGAAGCAGACCACCTGCGAGTCCGCCATCGAGCAGCTCGAGCTCTTCGAGCGTGTCGGCTTCGAATCGGTACGGTCCGCCGAGCTCACGCGGGCACTGCGTGCCGTGGTCACGCAGCGATTCGCCGGCCCCAGGTCAGCGGCCATTCTCAAGCCCACCTCGCCGCAAGTCGCAGGCAACAGGCTGCCCATCCTCTTGCATCTGTCGGACGTCCATTTCGGCACGCGGAAGGACGTGGACATGCACCGCTTCTCCGCGAGCGCGGACTCCTACACGCTGGTGGATCATCTGGCCCGGGAGTTCGATGCGAAAAAGGGACACTTCCCGCACCACGAGGATCGCCTGCACCTCGTCATCTCGGGGGACCTGACGTACACCGGCACCGAGTCCGAATTCGATCGGGTGCTCGAATTCCTCACGGAACTCTGTCAGAGGCTGCGGATTCCCAAGCAGCGCGTCCATCTCACCCCCGGCAACCACGACATCAGTTGGGCGGCCTGTGCCGATAATCCGGCGAAGCGCTTCGACAACTACGTCGCGCTCCTGGAGGAATTCTACGGGCGCGAGCTATTCCCGCAGCGCTACCCGCACGTCAAGCGTAAGACCTTTGGCAAGCAGGTCCACCCCGAGCCCTACCAGCTCGTCGGTTTCCATGTCGATCCAGACTCGGGACTGGCCATCACGACCCTGAACTCGTGTGTCTACGAGGATCAGCAGGAGCACTTCGGCTACATCGGGAAGCGCCAGATGGACTTCGTGGCGGACTGGCTGGCGCAGTCTCCCGCGGCGGAGAGCCTGGTGCGAGTGGCCGTTCTCCACCATCACCTGCACCCCTTCCCCGAGCCTCTGGAGCCCAAGAAGGGCAGCGAGGTCCAGCTGGACATGTCGACGATTCGGGACGCGGGGTTCGTCGAGCAGCGGTTGGAGCAGCTCCGCTTCGATGTCGTGCTCCACGGTCACAAGCACAAGCCCCAGCTGCGAGAGACCCTCATCCGAACGACGGGCAGCACTGGCCCGTCGGCCTCGAAGCTCATCGTCTGTGGCGCCGGGAGCACCGGCGTCAGCCGGGCCGAACTCGAGCACGCCGAGGGCAACCACTACC
>NZ_DASVWK010000127.1:0-4637 GCF_036389735.1 Archangium sp.
GCGGGTTGACGTCGATGCCGAGGAGGCGGAGGCGGGACGCATCCGCGCGCGAGCGCTCCCGCGCCATGAGGGCCACGGAGTAGGGCTCCTCTCCCGTGGAGCAGCCGGCGCACAGCACGCGGACATTGGGCGTACTGCGCAGGAAGGAGGGCAGCACCTTGTCCACCAGCATTTCCAGCTGGGTGGGGTGGCGCAGGAAGTACGTCTCGCCCACGGTGAGCCGCTCGGCCAGCACCTTCCACTCCTGCGACTCGGAGGAGGTGGCCAGCCGCTCCAGGTAGCGCTCCACGCCGCCGGCGGCGCGCTCGGTGAGCAGGGGCTCCAACTCCCCCCACTGGGCGGGCTCGTGACGCAGGCCCAGGCGCTGCTCCACGAGCGCGGCGAAGCGCGCGACGGGCATGCGGGAGGCGGCGGCGATCACGCGCCCCCCTCGCCGGAACCACTCTCCAGACGACCCCAGATGTCCTCGGGCAGCAGGTGGGCCGTGCCCAGCACGGCGAGCAGACGCCCATCGAACGAGCCCAGGCGCTGCACGTGGCCGCTGGCGGTGGCGCGCAGCAGCGGAGGCACGGAGTCCAAGGTGCTCTCCTCCATCCACCGCAGGCCGCGCACCTCATCCACCTCGAGCGCCAGGCGCCCCTCGGGCACGCGCAACGAGATGAAGCGATGGCCGGAGCCTGCCTGGGCGTGAGCGCCTCCCAGCAGCACCGCCAGACTCACCACCGGAGCCGGCGTGCCGCGCACCAGGCACACCCCGCGCACGAAGACAGGGGCCGCGGACACCGGGGCGACCGGCAGCGGCCTCATCGTCTCCTCCACTTCCTCGAGCGGCAGCGCGCACATCCACTCCTGCGCCCTCACCACGAGGAAGCAGCGAGACCCCTGCCCGGGCATGACTCCCCCTTCGGGTTCGAACAACACGCCAATCATGCACCCTCAGCGTATGTCAACGCGAGCACCGTCGACGTCCCGCCGGCCGCCTGGACGGTGCGGGGCCACTCTCGCGACGCCGAGGAGGGAGGTAGGAGTCGAAGGGGGCGGGCAGGCGTGGAGCCCACTCAAGCCCACACATCCATCTGAACGGCGGAATCCCTCACAAATTTCCCGTCAGACGAAACTCCAGCCGTCCACCCCGTTTCAACCGCAGACGGAAATTTGGCACGCACCCGCAACGGGGTTCGAGGAGAGCGGAAGTTTGTAAGTGATTGGCGGAAGAGGCTCCTTCCCCTCTGAAAACGACCTCGACTTTTCCTGTATCGCCCTGGTAAGTGGGAATTACCGCCTAGGCACGGGGAGACAAAAGCTTACACCCGCCCGCTGTCGAATCCGCCTGTGTCTGAGTTGTGTTCGATAGACCGATGCACGGGTCTGGATTATGACCGCGGCGGTTCTCATACGCTGAGTCTCACCTTACGGTAGCAGTGAGTGATTGCCATTGAAGCCCGCGTCGCGCGGGCCTCCGAGTCGGACCACGAGAACGGGAGCTGACGAGCATGCTTCGGATCGGGCGTAGGCAGTTCACAGCCGGGCTGGGAGCCTCGTTGCTGGCCTCGCCCCTGCTGGGGTTGCTCAGCGGGGAGGCGCGGGCCGCGACGCCCTTCGCCCGGCGAATCATCGTCTTCTTCACCCCCAATGGGACGGTCCACCAGCACTGGCGCCCCAGCGGCACGGAGACGTCCTTCACGTTCCCCGCCGGCAGCGTGTTGGAGCCGCTCACCCGCCACCTCTCCAACCTCCTGGTGTGCGAGGGCCTCGACTTCCTCCAGGTGGACAACCACGACGCGGGCATGGCCAACATGCTCACCGGCGGAGGCACGGCGCAGAGCACCTCCGGGGGCCTGTCCGTCGACCAGTTCCTCGCGCGCAAGATTGGCCAGAGCGCGCGCTTCCAGTCGTTGGAGTTCGGCGTGCAGACGAGCCGCTGGGGCGCCACGCGCTCCACGCGCATGTCCTACTCGGCGCCGGGCGTCTTCGCCTCGCCCGAGGACAGTCCGCGCAACGCCTTCCAGCGCCTCTTCGGCGCCCTCGGGGGCGACACCACGGCCGCCGACAAGCTGCTGCGGCGCCGCAAGAGCATGCTGGACCTGGTGCGCGGAGAGCTGGGGGACCTGTCCCAGCGCGTGGGCACGGAGGAGAAGCGGAAGCTGGAGCAGCACCTGGAGTCGCTGCGCCAGACGGAGCGGGGGCTGACCGAGCCCGTGGCGCTGCCCGGGTGCCCCGGCGCCACGGCGCCTGTCGCCATGGACCACATGGCCAACGCGAACTTCCCCGCCGTGGGCCGCGCCCAGATGGACCTGCTGGTGAGCGCGCTCGCCTGCGGCATGACGCGCGTGGCCTCCCTCCAGTGGTCGCACACCGTGGCGCCCCAGGTGTTCACCTGGGCGGGCGTCAACGAGGCCCACCACGAGCTGTCGCACAAGGGCGATAGCAACACCGAGGGAGTCGCCAACTTCATCAAGTGCGAGCGCTGGTTCGCCGAGCAGTTCGCCTACCTGCTCGACGCCCTCAAGGCCCGCACCGATCTGGAGGGCGGCGGCACGATGCTCGATACGACCCTGGTGCTCTGGGCCAAGGAGCTCGGCGACAGCCGCCTCCACAACTGCCGCTCCGTGCCCTTCGTCCTCGCTGGTGGCTCGAGCAGCTACTTCCGCTTCGGGCGCTACCTCCGCTACAGCGGCGCCGCGCACCAGAAGCTGCTCACCTCCGTGTGCCACGCCCTGGGCGTCCCCATCGACACCTTCGGTGACGCTGCCCGGTCCACCGGTCCGCTCGACGGACTCGTCTGACGCCCCGCCCCCACCTCTGACAGTCCTCCCTCGCGATTAGGAGGCAGCTCCGTGCTCCCTTCCCGGCACTCCCCTGCCCTTGGCGCTCTCCTGTTGTCCGTTGCCGTCCTCTCCGCCTGCTCCTCCCAGGAGAACGGCTGTCCAGATGATCTGGAGTTCTTCCGCACCCAGCTGTGGGAGCCGGTGATGTCCGTGCAGTGCATCGCCTGCCACAAGGCCGATGGGCTCGCGGCCGGGACGCGCATGGTGCTGCTGCCCCCCGAGGCGCCGGGCGCGGTGGAGACCAACTTCATGACGGTGCGGGCGCTGGCGCGCGACACGAGCGCGGGCACCCCCCTGCTGCTGCTCAAGCCCTCGGGCCTGCACCCCCAGGGCCACGGCGGCGGCACGCTCCTGGCCCAGAACAGCACGCGCTACGCGAGCTTCCAGCGCTTCACCGACCGCATCAACGGTGCTCCCGGCGCCTGTGACGGCTCGGCCCTGAGGGCGTGCGGCCCGGACGGCCAGGACACCAGCGCCAGGCGCCAGCTCCGCCTCCTCACCCGCTTCGAGTACGACAACACGCTGCGCGACCTCCTCTACGTGGACTCCCAGTGGGGCCAGGCCTTCCCCGCGGAGGAGCGGGTGAACGGCTTCGACAACAACGCGGATGCACGCGCGGTGGGCCCGCTGTTGGCCGACAAGCTCCTCACCTCCGCCGAGGAGGCGGCCGCCGCGGCCATCGCCAACCTGTCCAGGCACGTCTCCTGCGCGCCGGGGGACACGTGCGCGCGGGAGTTCATCCAGAATTTCGGCGAGCGCGCCTTCCGCCGCCCACTGCTGGACGCGGAGCGGACCCGCTACCAGTCGCTCTACACGAGCGTGGCCTCGGCGGACGGGTACACCGAGGGCATCAAGGTCGTCATCGCCGCCATGCTCCAGTCCCCCCATTTCATCTACCGCGCGGAGCTGGGGCAGCACCTGGGCGAGGGGAAATACGCGCTGACGGACTACGAGGTGGCCACGGAGCTGTCCTACCTCTTCTGGGGCTCGATGCCGGATGACGCGCTCTTCGCCAAGGCGCGCGCGGGGGCCCTGCACACCTCGGAGCAGATCTCCGCGGAGGCGCGCCGGATGCTGGCCTCGCCCCGGAGCCGTCCGATGCTCGACCACTTCGTGAGCCAGTGGCTGGAGCTGGATCAGATCGGCCAGGCGCAGAAGGACGCGAGCGCCTTCTCGGACTTCACCCCCGCCATCCGCACGGCGATGCTGGCCGAGACGACGGAGCTCTTCGACCATGTCGTCCGCGGCGGCAGCGGAAAGCTGCCCGAGCTCTTCACCTCCGACTACACCTTCCTCACGGACGGGCTGGCGTCGTTCTACCGCGTCCCGGGGACGGTGGTCTCCACGTCGACGACCGCCACCGGCCTGCGGCAGTGGAGCCTCCAGGGCACGAGTCGTGGAGGCATCCTCACCCACGGGAGCATCCTGGCCAGCCAGGCCACGCCGCAGACGTCCTCGCCCGTGCGCCGTGGCAAGCTCGTCCGCGAGCGCCTGCTGTGCCAGCCGCTGCCGCCGCCGCCCCCGGGGCTCGACGTGCAGCTGCCTCCGGTGGATCCACAGGCCTCCAACCGCGTGCGCTTCCAGGAGCACTCGAGCAACGCGGTCTGCTCGTCCTGCCACAAGATGATGGACCCCATCGGCTTCGGCTTCGAGCAGTTCGACAGCGTCGGCCGATTCCAGCCCACCCTGCCGGGTGGCCAGACCGTGGACGCGAGCGGCGAGGTGCTGTCCTCGCCCGCCACCGATGGCGCCTTCACCGGGGTGGATGAGCTCCAGCGGAAGCTCGCCGAGAGCCCGGATGTGCAGTCC
>NZ_DASVWK010000128.1:0-5134 GCF_036389735.1 Archangium sp.
GCCGGGCGACATGTTCGTGTTCGACCAGCCGTTGTTGAACGAGGCCCGAGAGGTCATCGGCGAGAACAGCGGCTTCTGCGTCCGTACCCTGCCCGGCAAATTCAATGAGTGTCAGTGGACGCTCACGATGGCCGACGGCACCATCACGGTCGCGGGCCGGGAAGCCGATACTGGCACCTCGCAGATCCCGATCGTCGGTGGCTCGGGCGCCTACCTGGGTGCGACGGGTGTGCTGGCCACCACCCCCAACGGAGACAGGACGTTCACCCAGGTGCTCACGATGCTGAAGCCGAAGCAGTGATGACTCGGGAGAGGTAGAGCCATGACTCGACCCGTTGCACTCGTCACTGGAGCCTCGCGAGGAATCGGCCGCGCCATCGCGCTGGAGCTGGCGAAGCGTGGCCACGCGGTGGGCATCAACTTCCTCCAGAACGAGGCCCGGGCCGCCGAGATGGTGGAGGCACTCGAGGCACTCGGCGTGGAAGCCCTCGCCCTGCGCGCGGACGTCTCCTCCGCCTCCGAGGTGGCCGAGATGTTCCGGCGCCTGGAGGAGACGCTCGGAGAGCCCTCGGTGCTGGTGTGCAACGCCGGCACCACCCGGGACACGCTGCTGGGCGCGAGCGAGCCCTCCGACTTCGACTCCGTCCTCCGGGTCAACCTGGACGGCGTGGTGAACTGCTGCCGCGAGGCGAGCCGGCGGATGATGGCGCGTCGACGGGGCTCCATCGTCACGCTCTCCTCGGTGTCCGCGCAGCGCCCCGGCCGGGGGCAGAGCAACTACGCCGCCTCCAAGGGGGCGGTGGAGTCCTTCACCCGGGCCCTGGCGGTGGAGCTCGCCCCCCGAGGCATCCGCGTGAACGCGGTGGCGCCCGGCCTCATCGAGACGGACATGACGTCCGATCTCCAGGCGCTCGCGCCCGAGGAGCTGAAGCGCCGCGTCCTCCTGCGCCGCCTCGGACGCCCCGAGGAGGTGGCCCGCGTCGTCGCCTTCCTCTGTGGTGACGAGGCGAGCTATGTCACCGGCCAGGTGTGGAACGTGGATGGAGGGTTCAAGCTGGAATGAAGACCGGAGAGGACATGCTGGGCTGGCTGCGCACGCGCCGCAGCGTGCGGAACTTCCGAGCCGACCCCATCGGGCGCGAGGTGCTGGAGCGGTTGATGCTGGCCGCGACGACCGCGCCCTCGAACACCAACCGCCAGCCGTGGCGCTTCGCCGTGGTGACGAGCGCCCGCCAGCGCCAGGCCATCGCCACCGCCGTCCGGGAGCGCGCCGAGGAGATGAAGGCCATCATCCGCCGGGGCCACCACGCGGAGGACTTCGGCAACTACGGCGACTTCTTCCACGAGCCGCTGGAGAGCGCGGCGGCCATCGTGGTGCCGCAGTACCGGGAGTACCCGGACCTCATCGCCAACCTGCTGGAGTCCGGAGGCGCCAACCCGAAGGACTTCCACACCGCGAGCGCGATGCAGGCCGAGCTGTGCTCCACGAGCGCCGCCTGCATGGCGCTGCTCGTCCAGGCGCATGCCGAGGGTCTGGGGGCATGCTGGATGGCGGGGCCGATGGTCGCGAAGGACCGCATCGGCGCCCTGTTGGACATCCGCGAGCCCTGGAGGATGGTGGGAGCCATCGCCCTGGGCTGGCCCGCCGAGACTCCCCAGGTCCAGCCGCGCAAGGGGCTGGACCGGGTGGTGACGTGGTTCGAAGATGCGCCCGGAGAGGACTCGCCATGACGCAGCCCGCGCAGCAGGTGGAGAAGGACGTGGTCCAGGTGGTCCGCGAGGTCATCGCCGAGGCACTCGCCCGGGACGTCTCCGAGGTCCAACCCGAGCACAACCTGATGGAGGACCTGGGCGCCGAGTCGCTCGACTTCCTCGACATCGTCTTCAAGCTGGAGCGCGCCTTCGGCATCCAAATCACCCGCGGCGAGATGGAGCGCGCGGCGCGCGGGGACATGTCGGACGAGGAGTTCGCCCCGGCGGGAGTCATCTCCGAGGCGGGCCTCGCCCGGCTGCGCGAGCTGATGCCCGAGGCAGCCGACCGCATCAAGCCGGGCTTGCGCCCGGTGCAGATCCTCGCGCTGTTCTCGGTGAGGACCTTCGTCAACCTGGCCGAGGCCAAGCGACAAGGGCGCACCGCCTGACGCTGGCCGGGCCAGTCTACTTCCGGCCGGATCCGAGGGTGTGCAGCGGCGGTCGAGGCACTTTCATGAAACGCGAATCGCGCTCACGGTAGAGCACGTTGTAGGCGCAGGAAGGCACATTGGTGCCATCTGGCTCGCGCACCCCCACGGGGCAGGCGCGGATGCGATCCGTGTCGAACGTCTCCTCGTCCATGTGCGCATGGACATACAGCGCCTTGGTGTTGGCCTCGGCGATGCGCAGCCGCTCCTCCTCGGAGAGCCCCGGTGCGAAGAGTTCTTGCGTCAGCCGCTTGAGCGCCGCGAGCACCTCGTCACGCTCCTCGCAGGCGATCTCTCCCGCCCATAGCCGGTTGATGAGATCCTGGAGCCGGCCCTCCAGCTCCGGCCCGGGCTCCAGGTAGAGCGCGCCGCCAAACAGGGCGCGCAGATCCTTCCAGTCCATGAAGCGCGTGAAGGGCAGCCAGCGCTCCGGCCCGAGCCGCAGCACATAGGTGACGAGGTAGCAGAGCGGGTGCGCCGCGGGAGAGGGCACGAAGTCCCGCACGCGCAGCTTCCCCCCGGTCTGCCGCTCGATGTCCTTCAGCACGTCCACGGTGGTGTACCGCGCGCCGCGAGAGAAGGACGCACCGCTTTGCCCGGTGAAGGTGAGTGTGTGCAATTCCAGGCTGCGGATGAAGTCCTTGGACAGCGCGAGCTCGATGAAACGGGCCACCTCGTGGTCGTTCACTCCGCGTGCGAGCACGGGCAACAGCGTGGTGTTGACGTGGTGCTTCTCCAGCAGGGCCAGCACGCGCTGCTTGGGCGCCGCGAAGTCTCCGCCCAGCATGTCCCGGTTGGCCTGCTTCTCGAACGAGTCGAATGAGAGGATGACGCGCGCGTCCAGCCGGGCGAGCTTCTCCAGCAGCCACTCGTCCTTGAGGAAGCGCATGCCGTGCGTGGAGAGGGTGATGCGGCGGATGCCCTCCTCGTGGCACAGCTCCACCAGCCGCTCGAAGGCCGGATGCTGCGTGGGCTCGCCACCGGTGAGGTTGATGATGCGCCGCTCGGGCGCGGCCAGGCGGAGGTGCCGGAGGAGGGAGCGCAACTCCTCCTCGCTCATGTGCCAGGCGCCCGCGTTCTTGTTGTGCGTGTAGCAGATGGGGCAGTCGAGGTTGCACGCCGAGGTGATGGGCACGATGGGCAGTTGCAGCCGCTGCTCGTGCTTCGTGCAGGGACCGCAGTCGTAGGGGCAGCCCTGGGAGACCGCCTTGCGCGCGGCCGGCGCCACCAGCTCCGGTGGGTACGCCATCACCTGCTCGTACCAACCCGCGTCCGAGGAGACGACCACCTCCGCCGGGCCGTGCTCGGGGCATACCTTGGCCATCACCACTTGCTCTCCGCGCCGCCACAGCTCGGCGGGGACGGTGCGCTTGCAGCTCGAGCAGAGGCTCGTCGTCGTGTGCAGCCGGGTGCTCATGTGTCCCTCTTATAAACGCGCTGGAGCAACAGCTCCGCGCCGAAGAGCAGGCCCAGGGCCTCCAAGGCGTGGAAGACGCGCACGGGCCACACGCCCGGGAGCACGTCCTTCGTGGGTCCCCAGGCCTCGTGGACCAGGTTGATGTTGAGCGCTGGAGGCGTGAGCAGGATGCTCACGGCGAGCAGGATGAGCACGGCGCCCCAGGCCGCCAGCCAGGTGCGAGGCGGGAGGCCCGTATGGCGCAGCGCCACCCCCCCCGCCACCAGCGGGAGGAGGTGCACCAGCCAGGACGTCGGCGATGGCCGCTCTCCGAAAGCCACGTCGATCAGGAAGGCCGGCATCCCCATGCCAACATGGATCAGGAAACCGAGCGCCACCAACCCCTGGACCGAGGCCAGCAGCCCCACGGCCAGGAGGGTGGAGGCGACATGGCAGATCCACAGCAGCTCGGGCAGGCGCGCCTGTCCTTTCGTGGCGGCGTGGAGCCCCAGCGCCGCCAGCAGGGCGAGCCCGAGCCCTCGCCGCATCAGCTCCAGGGCTCCACCAGGATCTTCGCGTGCCACTCGGGAGTGGCCAGCACGTCGAACGCCTGTTTCACCTCGTCGAGCGCGACGCGGCCGGTGATGAGCGGCGCCACGTCGATCTCCCCCTCCGACACGTGGCGCAGGGTGCGCGCGAACTCCTCGGGCGTGTAGGCCAGGGAGTATTGGATTTGAAGCTCCTTGTAGATGGCCACCATCGGGTCGTACTGATCGAACTGCATGCACACGCCCACCACGACGATGCGGGAGGCCGGTGGGGCCCCCGTGATCAACTGCTGGAGCATGCCCGGCACACCCACGCACTCGAAGAGCACCGCGGAGCGCCGCTGGGGCGTCGCGTGCTCCGCCCAGATTTCATAGGGCGAGCGCTGGGCGGGATCGATGACGACCTCCGCCCCCATCTTCTCCGCCAGCGTGCGGCGGGCGCGCGAATAGTCCGCGGCGAGGATGGGCCCCACGCCCTTGAGCTTGAGGGCCGCGATGACCGCCAGCCCCACCGGGCCGCAGCCGATCACGAGCGGCACCTCTCCTCCCTGGAACGCGGCCTTGGCCACGGCGTGGATGCCCACGGACATCGGCTCGACCAGGGCGGCATGCTCGGTGGACAGCCCGTTGGGGACCTCCTGGAGGAGCGCCGGATCGAGCAGCATCATCTGCCCGAAGCCTCCTGGCAGCACGTTCGAGTACCCGATGGTCCGCACGCCGTCCGCTCCGAACGTGAGCGGAACGCAGGTCACCCGCGTTCCGGGCCGCAGCCGGCGCTCGGTGCCGGGGCCGTAGTCGATCACCTCGGCGCAGAACTCGTGGCCCAACACGATGTCACGCGAGAGATCCATGATCTCCGGAGCGCCCGCGCGCCGCAGCGAGTCGACGAAGGGATGGGCGTGCTTGACGGCGTGCAGGTCGGAACCGCAGATGCCGCAGGCCAGCGTCTTGACCAGCACCTGCCCCTTGGCGGGGACCGGATCCGGCAGGGTGTCGACGACGAGGTTTCC
>NZ_DASVWK010000129.1:0-3390 GCF_036389735.1 Archangium sp.
CTGCCCCTGCTGCGTCCCGCCGCCTTCGTGCTCGGCGCGCTGTTCGTCCTGCACGTGCTGCTGTCCGGCGTGGAGCCCGCGCTGCAGGCCGTGCTGCGGCTCGCCGTGCTGCTGCTGCTCGCCACGCTCGTCTCCCTGACGACGCGCGCCTCGGACATGCTGGAGTCCCTGGAGCGGGCCCTGCGCCCCCTCGGGCGGCTCGGGGTGAACCCCGCCCGGTTGAGCTTGATGCTCTCCCTCACCCTGCGCTTCATCCCCCTGCTCGCCACGTGGCTGCACGACATCCGCGAGGCCCAGCGCGTCCGGGGGCTGGAGAACGACCCCTTCGCCGTGCTCGTCCCGCTGCTCGTGAAGACGCTGCGCACGGCGGACCAGCTCGCCGACGCCATCGACGCGCGCTGCTTCGATCCCGAGGAGCCCTCGTGAAGACCCGCGACCTCGTCCATGTCGCCCTGTTCGCCGCCATCCTCGCCGCGCTCGGGCTGATGCCGCCCCTGATGCTGCCCTTCATCCCCGTGCCCATCACCGCGCAGACGCTCGGAGTGATGCTCGCGGGCTCCACGCTCGGCGCGCGCAAGGCGGCGCTGGCCGTGCTGCTCTTCCAGGTGCTCGTGGCCGCGGGGCTGCCGCTGCTCGCCGGAGGCAATGGCGGGCTCGCCGTGTTCCCGGGGCCCACGGGAGGCTTCCTCGTGGGGTTCCTGCCCGGGGCCTTCCTCGTGGGCTGGCTCACCGAGCGCGCCTGGCACCGGCTGTCCGTGCCGCTCGCCTTCGCCATCAACATGCTCGGAGGCGTGGGCGCCATCTACGCGGTGGGCATTCCGTGGCTCGCCGCCTCCGCGAAGCTGTCGCTGGCCCAGGCGGCGCTGGGCTCGCTGGCCTTCGTGCCCGGGGACTGCGTGAAGGCGGCCGTGGCCGCCTCCGTCGCCGTCACCCTCAAGCGCGCCTGGCCCCTCATCCAGGCGCCGAGGCCCACCCCCCCTACTTCACCGCCCCCGTCATCGACTTGAGGAGCTGCACCAGCGCCTTCTTCTCCTCGTCGGCGAGGTTGAGCGGCGCGATGCTCGTGGACACCACGCCGGCGAAGTTGCCCGTGGGCTCGCCGCCCTTGTTGTACAGCTCGACGACGTCCTCGAGCGTCGCCACATCACCCGTGTGCATGTAGGGCCCCGACAGCTCCACGTTGCGCAGGGTGGGCGTCTTGTAGGCCCCCTCCAGCTCGGTGGCCTTCTGCCGCAGGTCATTGCCCAGCCGCAGCAACCGGTTCGACTCCAGGCCGGCGGGCGCGTCGCTGTAGGGCCCCGCCGAGTTGAAGGTCCACGTGAGCATCGCGTCGGCCGCCGCCGCCACGCCGCGCTGGCCGCCGCTCACGTCCTTCACGCCGATGTTGTGGAACTGATCGTCGCTGAGCATCGTGCCCTTGTGGCACAGGATGCACTGGCCCTTGCGCACGAAGGTCTTCAGGCCGAGGTACGCCGGGTCCTGCTCCGCCTTGCCCTGCTCCACCGCCGCGAGGAATCGGATGACGTCCTGGTCGAAAGGCGCCTCGTTGCGATTGAGCGTGCGTTCGTACGCGGCGATGGCCTTGCCGAAGTTGGCCAGCAGCTGCTCGTCGGTCTCCTCCGAGGGCAGCTTGCCGAAGACGGTCTTGTACTCCGCCGCGTAGGTGGCGGTGAGGCGGCCGCGGAGGATCTCCGGGGTGGAGGCCATCTCGATGGGGCTGAGCAGCGGCAGCAGCGCCTGGTTCCACAGCCGGTCCGCGCGCCCATCCCACATGAACCACGTGCTGTAGCCCGAGCCCAGCACCGTGGGCGGGTTGCGCCCCGTCTGGGCCCCGTTGCAGCCCAGCGCCTTGGGTGTGTCCACCGAGCCGCCCCTGGCGTCATGGCAGCTCTTGCACGAGACGGTGCCGCAGCTCGACAGACCCGGGTCGTTGAAGAGCTTCGTGCCCAGCGAGGCCGCGAGCGGATCATCCCCGTACTTGTTCGTCGGGTCCACCGGGGGCCTGCGGGCGGGGGAGTGCAGGCCCTGGAGCTTCTCCAGTTCGTCCAGGGTGGGGAACGGCTCCTCGGGGTCGGTACACCCGAAGCCCAGGGAGCCCACGAGGGCGCCCGCAAACAGCCAGCTACGCAGGGGGTGACGGCTCATCGACATGTCTTTCCTTCTCGGTGCCCGCGCTCTCGGACCGACGCTGGAGGCTACTCCGGTGAACACTGTATCCCCTGGATACCACGCGAATCCAACGTGCTGGACACGGAGCTGACAGGGCGGAGGAGCGAGGGCTCCCTCCGCTGGATGCCGTGCCGCTCATCGACCTTGTCGGGGGCGAAGGAGGCTCCCGCCCTCACCGGGCATGCTCGCGCAGGTCTCTTGGACCTGGGGGTTCCGACGGGCGGCCATGACGGCTGGAGACGTGGTAGAAGGGTGGGCCGCCCTCCGGGGTCTGGTGCGAGAACTGACGGGCCGTGGAGGCCGATCGTTTGAAGCTGCTGCTGGTTGAGGACTCACGCTCCGTCGTCGCCTTCCTCGAACAGATTCTGCGGCGCGAGCCGGACATCGAGCTGTTGCCGGCGGTGTCCAATGGTCGCGACGCGGTGGCGGCGGTGCAGCGGTATGGCCCGCACCTGGTGTTGATGGACCTGGTGCTGCCGGGGATGGACGGGGTGGACGCCATCGCGGAGATCATGGCGACGGCACCCTGCCCCATCGTGGTGCTCAGCGCGCAGTTGGATACCCCGGGGAGGGACCGGACGTTCGAGTCGCTCACGGCGGGCGCGGTGGACGTGCTGGCCAAGCCCATGGGCGGGGGACTGGAGACGGTCCGGGAGTTCCGGGAGCGGCTGCTGCGCACGGTGCGGGTGATGGCGCATGCGCGGGTGGTAGGCCGGAAGCGGCCATCGCCGCGGATGCCGTCCCTGACGGCCGTGCCGTCCGTCTCGTCCCTGACGTCCGTGCCGCAGGGGGCCGTGGCGCCGGTGGCACAGGTGCCAGCGGTGGCGGCGTTACCCGAGAAGAGGCCTTGCGCGCTGTTGGCGATTGGAGGGTCCACGGGGGCGCCGCCGCTCGTGTTCGACTTGCTGAAGGCGCTGCCCGCGCCAGCGCCCTTCCCGGTGGTGGTGGCGCAGCACATCGTGCATGGCTTCGAACCGGGCTTCGCCAACTGGTTGAAGGGCACGGGGCACCGGGCGGAGGTGGCGGCGGGAGGGGAGTGGCTGGAGCCGGGAGTGGTGTACGTGGCGCCGTCGGACCGGGACCTGGTGGTGAGCGGAGGCCGACTGCGGACCCAACCCTCGAGGGGAGTGGCGGTGCCGTCGGTGGATGCGCTCTTCGAGAGCGTGGCGGGGTTCTACGGGTCGAGGAGCGTGGGGCTGTTGCTGACGGGGATGGGGGAGG
>NZ_DASVWK010000130.1:0-3436 GCF_036389735.1 Archangium sp.
GCCCGTACGGCTGAACCCCCAGTCGCGCAGCAGCAGCGGCCCGGCCGGAATCCGGTGCAGCCCGAGGAACTCGTCCAGGTGCTCGTACAGGTTCCACGGGCTGGAGGAGACATAGAAGATGGGGTTGCCCGCCGCGCCGCCACAGCCCTCGTGCAACGCCTTGTAGAAGGCGTCCACGCCCTCGAAGGGCAGGCGCGTGCGGTGCTCGGTGAGGAAGAGCGCCCAGGCCCGCTTGAGGAAGTTGGTGACGTTGGTGACGATGACGGTGTCGTCGATGTCGCTGATGACGCCGTACTCGGCCTCGGGGCCGGCCACCAGCACGGGGGCGCACACCCGGGCCACGCCCTCGGGATGGGGAGACAGCAGCTCCAGTTCCACGTCGTTCCAGCCGGCCTTCGTTCCGGCGGGCGGTTCCACCCACAGCTCCAGGAAGCCCTCCTCGTCGGTGGTGCCCTCCCACTGGTGCTCGCCCCAGCGCGCCCGCACGCGCGCATGGGGAATCTCCACCGTGTTGTAGCGCTTCCACGAGGCGACGGCGCTGCCGAGCAGCGTGTGCCGCTTCCAGGGTGGGCGCACGCGCCGATCCTCCAGCACGCGCGCCTTGAGGAGCGCCCGTTGGGTCGTCCCGTAACCCCGGTAGGGGAGGATGCGCGGCGGGCGGCCCAACCCCAGCCTGCGGCGCAGGCGCCAGCCCCAGGATTCGGTGAAGTGCTCGACATGGAAGGCGAGCCGGACGAGGGCGTTGGGCGACTTCCGGGACATGGGGGCGGGCTTCTCCACGGGAGGCCCACACTCCATCCCTCCGCGCCTCCCGTCAACGGAGACGCGCGGGGCCCCTCCCGGTCGTGAACACCCGGGGGCCCGGGAAGGGCTCAAGAGGGCTCGCGCGCGAGGAGCACGCGCGGGTGGAGCAGCAGCGCGACGGCCTCGCGCACCGTCCAGTAGATGCGGTCGATGAGGGTCATGTTGCGCTCGGAGAACATCGCGGGGCTGGTGGCCACCTCGAAGCCCTGGAGCCGGAAGTACTGGCGGGCGCGCAGCAGGTGGTACGGGTCGGAGACCACCACCACGCGCCGGGCGCCGAGCGAGCGCAGCACGTCCGCGGAGAAGCGCGCGTTCTGCTCGGTGGAGTGGCTCTGCTCCTCCAGGAGGCAGGCCTCCGCGGGGACGCCGAGCCGCACCGCGAGGTCCCTCATGACGCGGGCCTCGGAGGGCGGGTTCACCCCCACGCCCCCGGAGAAGAGGATCCGAGGCGCGAGACCCTGGTGGTAGAGCTCCACCGCCTTCTCGATGCGCGCGCGCAGCGCGGGGGAGGGCTCGCCGCCCGGCAGCACGCGGGCGCCGAGCACCACCAGGATGTCCGAGGGGACGGCCCGCTCGCGCTGGCCGAAGCGGTCCACCACGAAGGCCAGGCCGTAGAGGCCGAAGGTGACCACTCCCAGGCCCACGAACAGCCATCGCCGGACAAGACCCGGCCTCTTGGAGAGTGCGAGCGGAGGCATGGAGCGCGCAGGTTACACCAGGAACTCGTGACCGGGGCCGGACCAGGCAAGGTGGTTATTCCACAGCCAGGGCAGTGCTTTTCTCGCCCCCGGGGCTACACGGAGGTAGCGTCGCGCTTCCTTGCTTGGGAGTCGGTTCCCCCGATGAAGGTCCGCCGTCTCGACATGACCTCCTTCCGCGGCTTCCGTGAGCTCACCCTGGAGTTCACGGGACCCGTGACCGTGCTCGTTGGAATCAACGGGGCCGGCAAGACTTCGATCCTCGACTGCCTCGCGGTGCTCCTCTCCCAGGTCTCCTCGGGAATCCTGTCCCGCGCAGCACATGGCCGCCGGTTCTACGATTCAGACATTCAGTACGGAGCACCACATACCCTCAACACCGTCGCGGCCGTGTTCGGGGAAAAGCTCATCAGGTGGTCCCTCGCACATGTCCGCAAGGGATTACCCCGGAATGTGTCGAGCACCCTCACCGGGTTGAAGGAGATCGTCTCTCAGGTGCAGGAGGAGAATGCCCTCGGGCGGTATCAACTGCCGCTGGCGATCTACTATCCCGTCAACCGGGCTCCAGACGTTCCCTCGCGGATCCGCGAGCATCATGATTTCGGACCCCTCTCCGCGTTCGACCAAGCCCTGGAGGGAGGCGGCAGGAACTTCCGGCTCTTCTTCGAGTGGTTCCGGGAACGTGAGGACCTGGAGAATGAGCAACGTCTCCGACGGACGGATTACGGCTACCGGGATCATCAACTCGAAACGGTACGAGACGCTATCGAAACGCTCGTCCCCGGATTGTGGGGTCTCCAAATGGAGCGTGCCCCTCAACGCATGGTGGTCCTGAAAGACGGCACCGATGCTCGACTCGACGTCGACCAACTCTCGGATGGAGAGAAGAGCCTGCTTGCCCTGGCGGGAGACCTCGGGCGCCGGCTCGCCCTGGCCAACCCCTCTCTCGAAGACCCGCTATCGGCCGAAGCCGTGGTGCTGATCGATGAGATCGAGCTGCACCTCCACCCTGGCTGGCAGCGCATGGTGGTGGAGCAACTCCAGAAGACCTTTCCCAACTGCCAGTTCATCGTGACGACGCACTCACCACAGGTCCTGAGTCAGGTGCCCGCTGAGTCCGTCATCCTGCTCGACCGGTTTCAGCGTGCGCAACTGCCGGCGGGCACGTTGGGGCGGGACAGCAACGCCATCCTCACGGAGGTGATGGGGGTGGCCGAGCGGCCCCAGGCCACGGCCGACCGGCTCCATGAGATTGCCAAGATGATCGACCGGGAAGAACTGCCCGCGGCCCGTGAGGCCCTGGACGGGTTGGCACGGCAGCTTGGAGAACAGGACTCGGAGGTGGTCCGGCTCCGGTCCCTCATCGGATTCCTGGGAGGCTGAAGTGCGGTACATCCGCAAGGGCTCCGAGCCTCAGGGACTCGTGCGGTACCGGCGCACCCCCGGTGCGGCCTACGCCAACCTGCCCCACGCGGTGAAGGACGAGCTTCGAGAGCAACTCGCAAGGGAGCAGGGTTACCTCTGCTGCTACTGCATGCAGCGCATCTGGCCCGCGCCGGATGGAATGAAGATCGAACACTGGGCATCGCAGACCCACCCCGCCACCACCCATCGCCAGCTCGACTGGAAGAACCTGCTCGGCGCGTGCAAGGGCGGAGAGGGAAGTCCGCAGAGGGATCAGCATTGTGACACCCGGAAGGGTGACACCCCCCTGACTGTGAATCCCACGGAAGAACGCTGCGAGCGGCTGCTGCGATTCCTCGCGGATGGCACGATTGATTCCGATGAGCGTGCCATCAAGGACGACATCCACCAGACGCTGAACCTGAATCAGTCACTCTTGAAGAACAACCGAAGGGCCATCCTGGCCGCCTTCCTGGAAGCCATGGCACGGAAGCATCCCAGCGCCACCTGGTCCGAGGCGGCCATGGAGA
>NZ_DASVWK010000131.1:0-7276 GCF_036389735.1 Archangium sp.
AACTACCCCGGCTTCCCCGAGGGGATTACGGGCCCCGAGCTGATGGATCGCTTCCAGAAGCAGGCCGAGCGCTTCGGCACCGTCATCCACATGGAGAACGTGGTGAAGGTGGACCTCTCCAAGCGCCCCTTCTTCATCCAGGGCGAGAGCGCGAGCTGCTACTCGGAGACGATCATCATCGCCACGGGGGCGACCGCGAAGTGGCTGGGAGTGAAGGGCGAGGACACCTACAAGAACCGGGGTGTGTCCGCGTGCGCCACCTGTGATGGCGCCTTCTTCAAGAAGCAGGACGTGCTGGTGGTGGGCGGCGGCGACACCGCCATGGAGGAGGCCACCTACCTGGCGAAGATCGTCAACAGCGTGACCGTGGTGCACCGGCGCGACAGCCTGCGCGCCTCGAAGGTGATGCAGGACCGGGCCCTCAACAACCCGAAGATCTCCTTCCTCTGGGACAGCGCCGTCGACGAGGTGGTGGGCGACGGCAGGGGGATGACGGGCGCGGTGGTGCGCAACCTGAAGACGGGTGACACGAAGCTGGTGGCGGCCACGGGCCTGTTCGTGGCCATCGGCCACACGCCCAACACGCACCTCTTCCAGGGCGTGCTGGAGACGCACCAGGGCGGCTACCTGAAGACGGTGCCGGGCAGCACCCGCACCAACATCCCGGGGGTGTTCGCCTGCGGCGACGTGCAGGACAGCTACTACCGTCAGGCCATCACCGCGGCGGGTACGGGCTGCATGGCGGCGATCGACGCCGAGCGCTGGCTCATCGAGCACGGCCAGTAGGCGAGGACACCATGAGCAACAAGCAGAAGACGGTGGCGGTGCACGCGGGCGCGCAGGTGACGGGCAGCAAGGCCCAGCCGGTGGTGCCACCCATCCACGTGTCGGCGGTGAGCTTCTTCGACAGCAGCGACGAGCTGGACGAGGCGCTGGACGGCAAGGACTACGTCTACTCGCGCATCTCGGCGCCCAACGCCGCCCTGTTGGAGGAGGCGGTGGCGGCGCTGGAGGGCACGGAAGCCTGCGTGGCCTACTCCAGCGGCATGGCCGCGCTCCGGGCCGTCTTCGAGGCGCAGAACCTCAAGGCCGGCGACGTGGTGGTGATGCCGGCGGACGGGTACGGCGTCACCCGGTTGCTCTTCAAGAAGCTCGCCGAGCGGGCCCGGGTGCGCCTCGAGGCGGTCATCCTCGCCGAGGCCTCGGCGCCCGAGCGCATCGTCGCGCTGCGCCCCAAGCTGGTGCTGGCCGAGAGCGTCACCAACCCGCTGCTGCGCGTGCCGGATCTCCGGGCGCTGTCCCGGGCGTGCCGGGAGGTGGGCGCGGCGCTCGCGGTGGATGCCACCTTCCCCTCGCCGTACGGGCAGAAGGCGTGCGAGCTGGGCGCGGACTACTCCATCCAGTCCACGACGAAGTGGCTCAACGGGCACAGCGACGCGCTGGGCGGCACGGTGAGCGGCAGCCGCGAGAAGATGGCGGTGCTGCGCTCCGCGCGCCTGCTGGGCGGTGACGTGCTGGGGCCCTTCGAGGCGTGGCTCACCCTGCGCGGCGTGCGTACGTTGCCGGTGCGCATGAAGGCCCACTGCGAGCACGCGCTGCACGTGGCGCAGCGGCTCTCCGAGTCGCCGCTCGTGGATCGCGTCCACTACCCGGGCCTGCCGGGTCACCCGGACCATGCGGTGGCGAAGCAGGTGCTGCTGGGCGGCTTTGGCGGCATGGTGGCCTTCGACATCAAGGGCGCGGGCCGGCCGGACTGCTTCCGCTTCCTGGAGGCGGTGAAGCTGGCGCGGGCGGCCCCGTCGCTCGGAGACGTGTGCACGCTGGTCATGCACGCGGCCAGCGCGAGCGCGCGCCGCATGACTCACGAGGAGCGGCAGGCCGCCGGCATCGGCGAGAGCCTCATCCGCGTTTCGGTGGGCCTGGAAGATCCCGATGACATCGCGGACGACCTGCTCGCCGCGGTGGCGGAGGCAATGAACCGGTGAAGATGGTGGACGTGGGAGGGAAGGAGAAGACGGAGCGCGTGGCGGTGGCCACCGCGCTCCTGCGCATGCTTCCCGAGACGCTGGAGCGCATCCTCCAGGGCAAGGTGGAGAAGGGGGATGTGCTGGCCGCCGCGCGCCTCGCGGGAGTGATGGCGGCCAAGCGCACCCCGGACCTCGTCCCGCTGTGCCACCCGATCGCCCTCTCCGGGGTGGAGGTGCACCTCACCCCGGTGGAGGGCGGGTTGGAGATCCGCGCCACGGTGCGTACGGTGGACCGGACGGGCGTGGAGATGGAGGCGCTCACCTCGGCGTGCGCGGCGGCGCTCACGGTCTACGACATGTGCAAGAGCGTGGACCGGGGGATGGTGATGGAGCGCGTGCAACTGGACCACAAGTCCGGCGGTCGCTCCGGCACCTGGGACCGCGAGGGCGGTGACGCTCAGTAGCCGAATCCCCCGTCCCGCCCGCCGAGCGTCGAGGGGGGCGAGAAGCCCGAGCCGCCCGGGCCCTGGTCCCCTCCGAACGGTGCGGGCACGGAAGCCGGCGGGGTGAATCCCGAGCCACCCATGCCAGCGTCCTCGCCGAAGCTCGGCAGTGGCTGGGGCGTCGTGGGCGTGGTGCCGGGCGTCGTCTGCGGAATCCCAGGCGTCGTGGGGGAACCGCTGGTGGGATCCATCTGCGCGTCCGCGGTCGTGAGCGCCAACAGCGCCGCTGCGGCCACCGCCACTGCCAGCATGAGTCGCGTCTTTACTCCGAGGACCATGTTCCGCCTCCTCTCAGACCTCTGAGCGAAGGTGGACATGGCTGTGCTCGCGATGCAGCGAGCCCCTGTCTCCTCGGTGGCTGCTCTCCCGAGGGCGTGCCCGAGCTGCCAGTCTGGGGGCTGGCAGCTCGGAGCGGAGTGCGCCTGTCAGTGCTTCGGCTGGGGCGCCGCCGCCGACTTGCCCGCGGGCTTGGCCGCGGGCGCAGGAGCCGCGGGGGCGGCAGGAGCCGCAGCGGCGCTGGCGCGCTTGAGGTTGAACACGTGGTGGCCCTGCTCCTTGCCGCCGGCCCACATCGTCCAGTCGGCGACCAGCGAGGCCCCGTCGAACTTCAGCGCACCGGCGTGCATGTGGCCGTCCTTCGCCGGATCCAGGTTGGTGCCGCCCGCGAACGCGAACTTCAGCTCGTCCTTCGTGGAGGCGGTGGTGTCCAGCTTCATCTTCGGCTGGTTCGCGGAGGCGCAGTAGTGCGTCATCACGAGGTTGCCGCCATCAAGGTGGTAGATGGAGAGCATCTCGTGCGGCGTGCCCGGCATGATGGTCTCCAGCACGACCGAGCCGCCAGACGCGAGCCTGTAGGTCACGGTCGCGGGGAACGCGTTGGTCCCAGCGCCGGCCTGGCCCTGCCACTCCCCAGCAAGGGACTTCAGGCGCTCGAAGGCGGCCTTCTGATCCACCTGGGCGTTGGCGGAAGGCTCGGCGGCGAAGGACTGGGCAGCGGCGAACAGCGAAGCGACGGCGATGAAGCGGTTCATGTAGGGGTTCCTTCTGGGCTGCGACAGGTAGCAGCGGCGCGGCATCTTGCCGAAGAACAGGGGCCGTGGCCAAAAGCTGGAACTGGCGGTCCGTTGTCGCTCCCAGAGGGCGGTGTTATCACCGCGCGCTGTTCGCGAGAGGCTCCTCATGAACCACCTCGGCCCCCTGGGCATCTTCCTGCTTGGCATTTCCACTGGGGCGCTCTTGCTGGAAGTGCTGGCGTACAAGTTTGTCTTCAAGCGCGAGTACGGCTGGCGTTCCGCCCTTGCCTCCCTCGCCGTGAGCCTGGGTCGGAGCGTCACCCGGTTGATTCCGCTCGCGGTCACGCTCCCGGGGGCCTACTGGCTCTACGAGCATCGGCTCTTCGAGGCCTCGTCCCAGGGTGTCTGGTCATGGGTGGTCCTGTTCTTCGGCATCGAGTTTTTCTATTACTGGTTTCACCGGCTCGGGCACCGTTCGCGGTGGTTCTGGCTCTCGCACGCGGTGCATCACACCTCGAATGAGCTCAATCTGCTCGCCGCGGGTCGGCTCGGCTGGACGTCACAGATCACGGGCTCCTACGCCATCTTCACACCCCTGGCCCTTCTCGGCTTCACCCCCGAGTCCATCTTCGCCGCGTTTACCCTCAACCTGAGCTACCAGTTCTGGGTGCACTCGGACTGGGTGCCGAAGCTGGGTGTGCTCGAGGGAATCCTCAACACCCCGTCGGCGCATCGCGTCCACCACGCGGCCAACGTCGACTACCTGGACGCCAACTACGGGGGGGTGCTCGTCGTCTTCGATCGCCTCTTCGGCACGTATGTCGCCGAGCGCGACGACCTGCCCTGCCGGTACGGGTTGGTGCACCCGCTGAAGACGAACAACCCGCTCAAGATTGTCTTCCACCAGTTCGGCCCGTTCCTGCGCGATGTGAGGAGCGCCCGCGGCCTCCGCGAGGTGTGGGGCTACCTCTTCGCTCCGCCCGGCTGGCGCCCCGATGGCAATGGCGAGACCACCGAGGATCTGCGGCGCGAGGCCGCGGCTGGGAAGAAGGCCGAGGCCCCGACTCCGGTCCACGAGGCAGGGCAGGCGGTCGCGGTGTAGTCGGGCGACTATACCGTCAAGGGCTCGGAGGTCAGGGCCTCCGAGCCGGGCGGCACCTCGGCATCCGGTGCGTTCAGCAGGACGAGCAGGGGGATGGCCGCCCCGGTCTCCCCGAAGCTGGCCATGCCTCGCACGGTGCCCTCCACGCGCGAGCCATCGGGCCGTTTGAGCGAGATGGTCTGCCCCACACGCACGATGGGCGAACGCCTCGGGATGCCCGGGGAGAGCAGCACGCCCCGGCCCGCCAACCGTTGGATCGTCTCCACGGTGAAGAGGTAGCGCTCTCCGCCTCCCGCTCCCACCTGCCGCGCGCAGAAGGTGGCCAGCCGCTCCATCAACAGCATCGCGTGCTGCTGCACTCGCGCCAGCCGAGGACGTTCCCGCTTCAGGAGCTCCTCGGCATCGAGCCCCACGCGGGCCACGTCCCGCTGCGCGCTACGGACCCAGCGCTCGAACAGGTCCCCGTCCACCTCGGGGTGGAGCTGCACGCCATAGGAGTGACCCATCCGGAAGATCTGGTGTGGGTAGCGGGCGGTCGAGGCCAGCACCTGCGCCCCATGTACCGGCTCGAAGGTGTCCTCCTGCCAGTGCAGGACGTCGAAGAACTCCTCGAAGCCGGCGAACAGCGGGTCCGACAGTCCCTCCGTCGTCAGCGACACCGGGTGCACTCCCAGCACCGGGCCCTTCTCGCCCGGGTGGACGCGGGCCCCGGCCGCGGCGGCGAGCACCAGCGCGCCGGCTCCGATGCCAAGGCTCGGCCGGCCCGACTCCAAGCGGCGCGCCAGCAACCGCCGTTGTTCTTCCAGGAGGGAAGGGGGCTGCACCTCCTGGAGTCCCAGGGCACGCCCCATCACCACGACCAGGTCCGCCTCCGTGTCCTCGGGGTGTGGGGCTCCCGAGCGGACATCCAGGGCGAAGCCCGCGCGCCGCAAGGCGGGGCCGAGCTGCCCGGGGCCCGCTTCTTCGTCATGGATCAGAACGACGGCGGTGGGGGAGGTCGAAGGCGACTCGTTCATGCCGGGAAGATTGGCACGCTGGCGCGCTCAAGGACGCCAACGTGCCGTGCTCCATTGGGTTGATGACACTGGTGCCCTACAGGCCGAGATCCACGCCCAGGGTCCCGGGGGTTTCGTTGCGCATCAGCGCTCCGCGGCCCGAGTTGAGCTGCTGGCCACAAAGGAGGTCCGCCCGCGAGTCGAAGCAGGGCAGGTCCGAGTTCGTGCGGTTGAGGGAGTAGATGCAGCGGGCGCCGTTCACGTCCCACTCCGCCTCGAAGAACCAGTTCTCGGTGTCCTTCTGGATGCCGAGCTCGTCGTAGAAGTCGATGCGGTTGCCCGTCTTCGTGTAGCTCTGCCCCGTGCCGCAGTAGTCGGCGCGCACCATGCGCGTACACGCCTGGTGGTAGGACTCGAGCGGCACGCCGTTGTAGCTGGCCCACGGCCGGTAGCCCCACAGCGTGCACTTGGCCAGGGCGCCTCCCAGGCAGGCGAAGGTGAAGCGCTGTGGGTCATTCGTCTTCGAGCCGCCGCCCGTCACGCCCTGGCGGTAGTCCCAGATGCCTTGCAGCGGCAGGGCCTGCACCGCACTTCCGGCGGCATCCTCGCAGGCCGGCTGCCACACGCCGGACGCGTCGCGGTATTCCACGTTGTAGAGGGTCACATCGCCGTTGGGTGCCGGGGCCGGGTTCATGCTGGCGATGCGCACCGGCACCGTGCTGCCATCGCCCAGGTTGCCCTGGAACTCGATGCCGATGAAATCCGCGCCCAGGTAGATGTTGCTGCCCTTGTACCCATAGAAGGTGGTGCCATCGAGCCACGCATCATCGAGCGTCGCCCCTCCCTTCTTCGCCGGGTTGAGGTTCACGCTCACCATGAATTTCGACAGGTCCGAGCCGTTGAGGTCCCTGCCGTTGAGATCCCTGCCGTTGAGATCCCTGCCATTTTCCACCGTGATCGGGGCCGCGAAGGTGCGGGGGGCCATCTCCTCGGGGGCGAGGGAGTTGGCGCAGGCAGACAGAGACAGGGTACCGGCGAGCCAGAAGCAAATCGAGTACGAGCGCATGGGACTCCGTGGGGGCGGGGTCGTGTGTTGGCGGAGGGCGACCCCAGCCCCATTCCTACGTGAGTGGGGAGGCGCGTGGCACCGAAGGACGGTGTGTGTGTTATCGGGCGGACGCGAGCGGCATTCGCTGCCGGGCACTCAAGGGGCGTCCGCGCACAGTCGCACACCGACACTGAGGTCCCGGAGGCCGGGCTCGGGTGTCTCACGGTTGGGGATGCGGGCGGTGCTGGAGCCGAAGTAGTAGCTGCCGCCGCGGGCCACCGGGCGGCCGGGTTGGAGGACGGAGTCCACCCACTCGAAGACGTTGCCGGCCATGTCGTCCAGGCCGAAGGGGCTGCGCGAGGTGGGGTGGCTGCCCACCTCGTCCGGGCCGAAGCTGGCGCCCTGCTTGCCATAGGTCTCGTCGTAGTTGGCCTCGTGGGGCTGCAGCGCGTCGCCGTGGGGGAACTCGCGCTCGTCCACGCCCCGGGCGGCCCGCTCCCACTCCCACTCCGTACACAGCCGCGCGCCAGGCACGCGGCCGGTGTGGGCCAGCCACGCCGCGTAGGCCTTCGCGTCCGCGTAGTCGATGGCGCCCACCGGCATGCGCCGCCAGTCCTGCTCCACCCCCGAGGGGCGTGAGGTGTAGCG
>NZ_DASVWK010000132.1:0-6178 GCF_036389735.1 Archangium sp.
TGACGAACTGCTCGGGGGCGCTCCGCTGGGCAATCTTGTCGAACGTCACCTCCTCGCCCTCCGCCATGTCCTGGTTGGCGACGACGACGGGGACCAGGTTCCATCCGGCACGAAGGTCCCACGACTGCTTCCTCCCCAACTGCCACGTGAAGAGGGCGGCGAAGAGCCCACCAACGAAGAGGCCGACCGTCATGCCGAGGAGGAGGCCAGCCACGAAGCTCGTCTTTTTCGGTTCCATCGGGTGAGCCTATCTGGAAGCCCACCACCCGGGCATGGGTGCATGGCAACCCCCCAGCAGAGGGGCCGAGCGCCCTAGCCTACCTCCGCCTACCTGGCAATGGATTCAGCGAGAAAGTGGGACACTGTCGCACTACCTCTCCCAATTCGAGACACGCGACAGGAAGGTAGAATTTGGAGGAGACTGTATCCATGAAGCCGATTGATGAGGCCGGCGAGCCCTCCTCCGAGGAGAAGAAGGGTCCGCCGTTAGGGGAAGTGCTGGAGTTCATGCGGCTGCTGTGGGCCGTGGATCATGGGCTTCAATCCACCTCCAAGCGCATGGAGTCGACGCTAGGGCTGACGGGCCCGCAGCGGTTGGTGGTGCGACTGGTGGGACGTTTCCCCGGCATCACCGCGGGCCGGCTCGCGCAGATCATGCACGTGCACCCCAGCACCCTCACCGGCGTGCTCAAGCGGCTGGAAAAGCGGGGCCTGTTGGAGCGCAAGTCGGATCCGCTCGACGGGCGCAAGGCCCTCTTCGCCCTCACCGAGGCGGGGCGCTCGCTGGATGTGCCCTCGCCGGGCACCGTGGAGACCGCCGTGGCGCGCGTCATCTCCCGCATGTCGAAGGCCCGCCTGGTGGGCGCCCAGGACGTGCTCACCGCGCTCGCCGAGGAGCTGGGCTCCGGCGACGCTCCGGAGCACCCCAACGGCAACGGCACCTCCGCCCCCAAGGACGGTGAGGCCAACCTGTCCCTCGGGGAAGACGACACGTCCGCCTCGCGCAGGACCGCCTCCCGCTGAACCTCCCCGCCTCCCGGCCCTCCGCCCAAGCTTCCACCGGCGGACACCCGGAGGCGCGGAGTGCCCGCCCGGAGAGTGGCGGGACGCGCCACACGCTCGGGCCTGCTACAGAATTGGGAAATAGGTGACCCGGTCGTGGGTTGCCTCACGACCGAGCGGACGTGACAGCGTGAATCTCGAAACCCCCCAGACCCCAGGACCGGAGCTCCCGCCCCCTCCTCCTCCGCAGCCGCCCGCCCCGCCGCGGGAGCCGCGGCGGGAGTCGCGCGCCCAGGGCGTGGAGGCCCTGATCGCCCAGGTGCGCGCCCGCCAGCGCCGCCACCTCTGGCTCCAGGGCGCGCTGCTGGGCACCGGCGCCTTCCTCGTGCTCCTCGTGGCGGGTGGCTTCCTCTCGCTCGCCGCTCCGTCGCTCGGCCGCTGGGTGATGCTGCTGTCACCGGTGGTGGGTGCCCTGGTGACGGCCGCCTTCGGCGTGGGGCTCGCGCTGCGCACCGTGGGGGACGACCTCCGCACCGCGCGCCTCATCGGCGAGCGCCGGCCCGAGCTGTCCCTGGACGTGCTCGCCGCGGTGGAGCTGGCGCGTGAGCGCGCCCGCCAGCCACAGAACCCGGCGGACCTCACCCAGGCCTTCCTCGAGCAGATGGACGTGCGCGCCGGGCAGGTGGACGCGGGCACGGTGGTGGACCGCACACGCCTCAAGCACGCGGCCCTCGCGCTGGGCGGCGTGGTGCTCGTGCTGGCGGTGGTGCTGGGCCTGTGGGGCTCGCAGTGGCGCGCGGGCTGGGCCAAGGCGCTCGAGTCCGCGCAGCGCGTTGGCGCCGCCGAGACGCGCGAGCCCATCACCGGCGACATCGAGCTGACGTACCGCTACCCGGCCTACACGGGGCTGGAGCCGCGCACCGTGCCGGGCACCAACGGCGAGGTGAGCGCCCCGGCCGGTACCGAGGTGCAGCTCAAGACACGCTCGGACCGCGAGGTGGAGCGCGCGGAGATCGTCGTCAACGGCGAGACGCTCCCGCTCACCGTCAACGACAAGCGCGAGCTGACGGGCTCCTTCGTGGCGAAGAAGCCGGGCACCTACCACTTCATCTTCTACGGCACCGGCCGCAAGGCCCTCGCCACCGGGCCGGACATCCCGCTCAACGTGGAGGTGGACTCCCCGCCCCAGGTGAACCTCCTCACCCCCGCGGCGGAAATCGAGATCGACCCGGGACAGAAGGTGACGCTCAAGTACGAGGCCAGCGACGACTACGGCCTCAACGGCCTGGCGCTCGTCTTCCGCACGCCGGGAGCCAAGGAGGAGACGCGCATCGCCCTGCCCCGCGCGGACAGCCGGCGCGAGCGCAACACCCATACGTGGGACCTGGGCACGCTGAAGGTGCAGCCGGGAGACCGCATCTCCTACTACGTCGAGGCCAAGGACAACGACGCGGTGGAGGGCCCCAAGCGGGGCGTCAGCCGCACCCAGGTGTTGCGCGTCTACAGTGCCGCCGAGCACCAGCGCCTCGCCCTGGAGAAGGCCGAGGCCCTCTGGGGCCGCATGGTGGATCACCTCGCGGATCGGCTGGAGGGTCCGGACAGGGACCGGACGAAGGACCTGGCCAAGGTGACCTCGGCCCAGGCGGTGGACACCAATGGCCTGACGCTGGTGGGGGACATGCGCGCGCTGGCCCAGCAGCTCAGCCGCGAGCGGGACACCCCCGCCGAGCTCGTCACCGCGCTCGTCAACATCGCCGAGACGCTGGGGCAGCGGGTGCGCGCCACCGCGGACTTCCGGCGCATCTACCTGCGCACCCAGCAGCGCCGCGCCAACGATGACTTCGGCACCGGCGCCCGCCTGGGCGCGCTCGTCAACGAGGAGATCGTCGAGCTGGAGAAGGACATCCTCTACCTGGAGTCGCTGCTGGACCGGCAGAAGCTGGAGGCGCTCCAGGAGCTGGCCAAGCAGCTCGCCAACGAGCGGCGGGAGCTGGCGCGCCTCATCGAGGACTTCAAGCAGAACCCGGACGAGCAGACGCGCGAGCAGGTGATGCAGCAGATCCAGGAGATGCGCTCGCGCATCAATGAGCTGATGAATCGCATGTCCGAGCTGCGCCAGGGCATCCGCGACGAGCACCTCAACGCCGAGGCCCTTCAGGAGATGATGAAGGACCAGGACATGCAGAGCGCGCTCGACGACGTGGAGAAGCTCATGCGCGAGGGGAAGACGGACGAGGCGCTCGCCAAGCTCCAGGAGCTGTCCATGCAGATGGACGAGATGCTCAACGGCCTCAACGACGCGCAGGACGAGTTCGGCAACGAGCAGTACCCGGAGCTCGCGCAGAAGTTCGGCCAGTTCATGGACGACCTGCAGAAGACGGCGCAGGAGCAGCAGCGCGTGGCCGACGCCACCAGGTCGCTGCGCGACGAGGCCCGCAAGCAGAACAAGGATCGGCTCGCCGAGCGCGGCAAGGCGATGAAGGACGAGCTGCAGCGGCAGATCGACCAGGTGCAGAAGGACTACAAGAGCATCCAGCCCGACGAGCTCAACAGCCGGGCCTCGCGCCCGCTGGAGGAGGCGCAGTCGGAGCTGGAGAACGCGAAGAACGCGCTGAAGGTGGACGACTACGACCTGGCGGCCGAGTCGATGCAGCGGGCCACGGAGGCCTCGCAGCAGCTCTCCATGTACGGCGAGCAGCAGCGCGCGCTGGACGAGATGTACGGCAACCCCGAGGACATCCGCAAACAGTCCACGCAGCTCGCCGAGCGGCTGGAGAAGGACGCCAAGTCGGTGGAGGACGTGAACCGCAAGCTCCAGTCGCTCTTCCCGCCGCCGGGCTCGCAGATGGGGCCCCAGGAGAAGCAGCAGCTGCAGCAGCTCGCCCAGCAGCAGCAGGCGTTGGAGCAGAAGGCCAAGGGCCTGCGCCAGCAGATGGAGGAGATGGAGCAGATGGCGCCGCTCTTCGGCCAGGAGGCCGGGGACCAGATGGAGGAGATCGGCCGGCGCATGGGCGAGGCGACGCAGCGCATGGAGGGCAAGGACGCCAACCGGGGCTACGGCGAGCAGCAGGCGGCGCTGGAGGGGCTCAAGCAGTTCCAGCAGCAGATGAAGGAGAGCCAGCGCGGCAAGGGCAAGGGCCGCGGGCTGCCACTGCCGATGGGCATGGGGCGGCAGGAAGGCAACGGGAGGGACCCGCGCGACAAGGTGGAGATTCCGGACGAGGAGGCCTACCAGGCGCCGAAGGAGTTCCGGAAGGACCTGCTGGACGCGATGAAGGAGGGGACGCCCGAGAAGTACCGGGACCAGGTGAAGCGCTACTACGAGGAGCTGGTGAAATAATGCACGGCACGCGATTCACCTCCCTGCTCCTCGTCCTGTCGCTGTGCCTGTCCCCGGGAGCCCGGGCGCAGGACGCGGCGAAGGCCGAGGCCAAGTCGAGGCTGACGAAGGTGGAGGCGGCGCTGGACGGCTGGGACATCCCGGCGGCCCGGCGGGAGCTCCAGGCGCTGGAGGGGCTCGTCCCGGAGGACGTCGAGCCGCTCAAGTACTTCCAGGGCCGCGTGGCCTTCGAGGAGGGCAACTACGCCGAGGCGGTGGAGCTGCTCCAGGCGGCCAACATCGAGGACAAGCCGGGCAGCTACCTGCGGCTGGCCAAGGAGACGCGCGACATCGTGAAGAACCACGCGCGCGCCGAGAGCGAGCACTTCATCTTCTTCTACCCCAAGGGGAAGGACGAGGTGCTGGTGCCCTACGCGCTGGAGACGCTGGAGTCCATCCACCGCGCGCTCTACGAGGACCTGGGGCACAAGCCGCCGGGCGGGAAGATTCGCGTCGAGGTGGTGAACAACGCGCGCGAGCTGTCCAAGGTGAGCACCCTCACCTACCAGCAGATTCAAACGACGGGCACCATCGCCATCTGCAAGTTCAACAAGCTGATGGTGACGAGCCCCAAGGCCGTGGCGCGGGGCTACGACTGGCAGGACACGCTGTCGCACGAGTACGTGCACCTCGTGGTGAGCCAGATGAGCCACAACACCGTGCCCATCTGGCTGCACGAGGGCCTGGCCAAGTTCCTGGAGTCGCGCTGGCGCGGCAAGCCCGGGCTGGCGATGACGCCCTCGACGCTCGCGCTGCTGGGCCGGCGGGTGAAGGAGGACAAGCTCATCCCCTTCGAGAAGATGCACCCGTCCATCGCCATGCTGCCCACGGCCGAGGACGCGGCCACGGCCTTCGCCGAGGTCTATTACGCCATCGACTACGTGTACTCGACGCTGGGCAACAAGGCCCTGCGGGAGATCATCCTCGGCCTGCGCGACGGCAAGCAGGACCGCAAGTCGGTGGAGGCCGCCACGGGCATGAGCTTCCCCGAGTTCGAGAAGAACTGGCTCGCGCACATCAAGAAGCAGCAGTTCCCCAAGGAGCTGCTGCCGCGCGAGGAGGTGGTGCTCAAGGAGAACGACAAGGAGAAGGGTGAGAAGAAGAAGGGGCGGGAAATCTCCTTCGGCGACTTCGCGGAGGTGACGGAGGTGCCGGCGCGCAAGTTCGCGCACCTGGGCGAGCTGATGCGCGAGCGCAACCGCATCAAGGCCGCCGCCGAGGAGTACTCCAAGGCGCACAAGCTGGTGGGCGACAAGTACGAGTCCGTGTCCAACAAGTACGCGCTGGCGCTGCTGGAGCTGCGGCGCCTGGACGAGGCCGAGCAGGTGCTGCGCGGCTCGCTGCGCGTTCACCCGGGCTCGCCGACCACCAGCGTCCACCTGGGCCGCATCCTCCTGTACCGCAAGGACTACCCCAAGGCGAAGCAGGCCTACCTGGAGGCCCTGGCCGCGGATCCGTTCGACCCGGAGATCCACCTCGCCCTCATGCGCGTCCACGCGGCGCTCGGCGAGTCGGCGCTCTTCACGCGCACCAAGGCGGCCAGCGTGGTGCTCACCGGCCTCAACCCCGAGGACGTGGAGCAGGTGTCCCGCGAGTTCATGCGCGAGGACAAGGAGCTCGTCCAGACCGGGGAGATGAGCGCCCCCGCCGGCAAGGACGCCGCGCCCGCGGCCCCCGCCAAGGACGGCGGTAGGTAGCCGACACCCGAGCACGAAGGGGCAGGAATCCGTTCCACCCCGAGTGCGGGTCCTCTAGTGTCCCGCCGCATGAATGCCCGGCTTCCGACCCTCTCCTTCG
>NZ_DASVWK010000133.1:0-3973 GCF_036389735.1 Archangium sp.
CTCGGCCACCACGGGCGCCGCGCTGCGCGTGGATGGCGGTCTCGTCAACAACATCGGCTGAAGCACGGGGCGGGAGCGGCCCCACCCGGCCCCGGGGATGTTATGTCCCCGGGAGCCATGCCCACCCTCTCCAGTCTGACCCAGTCCCTCAGCCAGCTCGCCTCCTCCGAAAACCTGCGCCTCCTGTGGAACGTGCTTCGCCACGCACCGGGGGGCGGAGTGCTGATGGGGCAGCTCATCGGCAACATGGCACCGTACACGGGCACCATCCGCCCGGAGGTGCTCTCCCTCGAGCCCGGCTACGTCCAGGTGCGCATGAGGGACAGGCGCTCGGTGCGCAACCACCTGCGCTCGGTGCACGCCATCGCGTTGATGAACCTGGGCGAGGTGGCCACCGGGGTGGCGATGATGTCCGCCCTGCCCGGAGACATGCGGGGAATCATCACGCACCTGGAGATGGACTATTTGAAGAAGGCACGCGGCTCCATCACCGCCGAGTGCCGCGCCCCCACCGCCGTGGTCGGCGAGCGCCGGGAGTACGACGTCCAGGCGGACCTCACCGACGAGGCCGGCCAGGTGGTGGCCCGGGCCCGTGCACGCTGGCTCATCGGCCCCGCCTCGCACTGACCCGAGCCCCCTGGACAACGGTCTGTTCGAAATCGTCCTCGAGCCACTCGACGCACCGGACCCGCGCCCGCCCACGCCACGGGAATTGGTGAAGAAGCGAAAGTGGCCCGTCCCGGGCCCTGGCACGCCGTGAAGTGCCCGGGGCATGCTGTGACCTTCCACCGCGACACAGGAGGTTGCAATGCCCTCACCCGTGTTCGGATTCGCCGACCTGCACTGCCACACCATGGCGCACCTCGGCTTTGGCGGGCACCTGCTCGCCGGGCGCCCGGATGGTGACATCGCGCAGGCGCTCGCCCGCTGTGACATCCATCTCCACGGACCGGGGGGCCTCGGCAACTTCGGCAAGGACTTTCCGCTGGTCATGGCCTTCATCGAGGGAGGCGTGGGCCACGGCCCCTGCGGTCACGACAGCTACGCCGACTGGCCCCACTTCGGCACCCGGGCCCACCAACAGGTCTTCGTGGACTGGCTCAAGCGGGCCCACGACGGAGGGCTGCGGCTGCTGTGCAGCGTGGCCGTCAACAACGAACTCCTCGCGGAGCAGACCCACCATCCCGACAGCGACCAGAACTCCATCGCGAAGCAGATGGCCGAGCTGCGCCGCTTCACCGAGCGGCATGCGGACTGGATGGGCCTCGCGCTGAGCGCCTCGCAGGCCCGCCAGCTCATCGAGTCCGGCAAGCTCGCCGTGGTGGCCAGCGTGGAGGTGGACTCGCTGGACAGCCTCCTCGGTGATCGAAAGGCGCTCGGCCAGCGGCCGCTCTCCCTGGAGCACCTTCCCCGCATCCTCGAGTGGCTCCGAGACCAGGGCTTCCGGATGATGACGCCGCTGCACCTGGCCAACAACAGCTTCGGCGGCGCCTCCATCTACGACGACAAGTTCAATCTGTTGAACCACTTCCTGCGCGGGCACTTCTTCGACGTGGAGGGCAGCTCCAGCGTGGGCTTCCGGCTCGGGGGAAAGCTGGAGCCCGAGACCGCGCAGTCCGTCACCGCCTATGAGTTCCTGTTCAAGGCGCACTACCCGAGGCAGGGCTATGCGCTCAACGCCCCGGGGCAAGGCCATATCAACAAGCTCGGGCTCACGCCCACGGGCGAAGCCTTCCTGCGCGAGGCCATGCGCCAGGGCTTCATCCTCGACGTGGAGCACATGTCCGAGCGCTGCACGGACGCGGTCCTGACCCTGGCCGAACAGAGGAACTACCCCGTCATCGCCTCGCACTGCTCCTTCCGCGAGCAGGGCCTGGACCCGGAGGAGACGAGCCTCAAGAGCAAGCACGCCAGCGAGCACATGAAGACGCGTGAGCAGGCGCGGCGCATCCTCGCGCTGGGCGGAGTGTTGGGCCCCATCACCAACCAGCACGAGCTGAAGGACTTCCCCGGGAGCACGGTGGAGAACGACTGCGCGCGCTCGTCCAAGACGTGGGCGCAGTCCTACCAGTACGCCCTCTCCCTGCTGCGCGAGGTGGGCTCCGGCGGCGTGGCCATGGGCACCGACTTCAACGGCCTCAACCAGCAGCCGGGGCCCCGCTACGGCCCCAATGCCGCCTATGGGCTGAAGGAGGACAAGCTGCGAGAGAAGCGGCGCCCCGTTCAGCAGATGCTCCAGAACAACAAGCCGCGCCTGCCCTACTCGGGCACCATGTACCGCACGAACGTGCCCTTCGAGCCCTCGCGTGCCGGCCACCGGACGTTCGACTTCAACACGGACGGGCTGGCCCACATCGGCCTGCTGCCGGACCTCATCCGCGATCTGCTCCACGTGGGGATGACGGACGCGCAGCTGGACCCGCTCTTCTCCTCGGCCGAGGCCTTCCTGCGCATGTGGGAGGCCTGCGAGGCCCGCTCCGCTCCCGCCCTCGCCGGCGAGCTGGTGGATGCCGCGATTCCCCGGCTCTCGTAGCCACCACACGCGCGGCGCGTCGGGAATACGAAAAATCCCCGGGTGTCCTGGGGAGCGACCAGGCAACCGGGCCATTCACGGCCCGGTTGCTCCCTTCGCTCCCGCCCATGACCACTTCCCGACGACAGTTCCTCCAATTTTCCCTGGCCGCGGCCTCGCTCGCGGCTTGTACGCCGAGCCTGCGCGCCGTGTCCGGTGAGGATCGCTCCGCGCCCGCGAAGAAGAAGAAGATCCTCGTCCTCGGCGGCACTGGCTTCCTCGGACCGGCGTTCGTCACCGCGGCCCAGGCGCGCGGACACGAGCTGACGCTCTTCAACCGTGGCAAGACCCGGCCGGAGCTGTTCCCGAACGTGGAGAAGCTGCTCGGAGACCGGGACCCGAACAAGGGCGGGGGCCTGAAGGCGCTCGAGGGCCGGAAGTTCGACGCGGTCCTCGACACCTCGGGCTACTACCCGCGCATGGTCCGCGCCTCCGCCGAGCTGCTGGCGCCCAACGTCGGGCAGTACATCTTCATCTCCAGCGTCTCGGCCTACGCGAAGAACGACACCCCAGGCGCGGACGAGAGTGCCGCCACCGCCACCCTCGCCGACCCGAATGTCGAGACGATGGGCAAGAACTACGAGAACTACGGGGGGCTCAAGCGCGCGTGCGAGGAGGCCGCGGAGAAGGCCCTGCCGGGCCGCGTCGCCAACGTCCGCCCGGGCTACATCGTCGGCCCCGAGGACCGCACGGACCGCTACGTGTACTTCCCCCTGCGCTTCGAGCGGGGCGGCGAGATGCTCGCGCCGGGCAGCCCCTCGGACCCGATGCAGATCATCGACGTGCGCGACCTGGCCGAGTGGCTCGTCCTGCTGATGGAGCGCGACACGACGGGCATCTTCAACGCCGTGGGGCCGCAGAAGCCCTGGACCATGGGAGAGATGTTCGCGGCGTGCAGGGAGGTGACGGGCAAGGACACGAAGCTCACCTGGGTGCCCGGGGAGTTCCTCCTGAAGAACGGCGAGGACGGCGAGGGGGCCCTCCCCATCTGGGCGCCGGCCTTTGGGGCCTACGCGGGCATGCACCTGCGCAGCAACGCCCGGGCGGTCCAGGCCGGGCTGAAGTTCCGCTCGCCCGTCCTCACGACCCGGGACGCACTCTCCTGGTTCAAGAGCCTGCCCGAGGAGCGCCAGGACAAGCCCCGCGCCGGGCTCACCCCGGAGCGCGAGGCGGAGCTGCTCTCGCGCTGGGCCCAAGCCAGGGGGTGAGCAGTCGAGCAACCCCCGCGCCGGCCGCCCGGAGCGGGGGGAGGCCAACGAGCGCCCGTTGCCGCTCCGCGAGGGAGCATCACCTTTGCGCGAGCCAACTCACGCTGGGGGAAAGCGCATGGCCAACACCGACGTCGAGACCCTGAATACCTTCCTGCGGGGAGAGATTTCCGCCGTGGAGACCTACCGCAAG
>NZ_DASVWK010000134.1:0-1539 GCF_036389735.1 Archangium sp.
GCTCAACTGGAGGCCCTGGGCAACGTGGTGACGCTCGAGCGGCCGGTCCGAATACGGACGCTGGTGGGGGTGGTGCGCGTCGCCCTCGAGAGCCGCAAGCGCCAGTACCTGATGCGGGTGCTGCACCAGAACCTGGAGACGCTCAACCGAGGCAAGGACGAGTTTCTGGCGATGCTGGGCCATGAGCTGCGCAATCCCCTGGGGGCTGCGCGCACCGCGCTGACGATCCTCCAGGACGTCTCCGTCGATGAGCGCAGGCGTGCTCGCTACCTGGAGATCATCGAACGCCAGATGCGCGCGATGACGCGGATGCTGGACGACATCCTCGATGTGTCCCGGCTCTCACTGGGCAAGCTGCATCTCGAGGGCCAGGACCTGGACCTCGGACAGCTGGTGCGCAGGTCCTTCGACTCGCTGCAGTCCAATGCACGCCACGCCAGGCACACCCTCACGCTGGAGATGGGCGAGGGGCCATTCCTGATCCGCGGTGACGCCATTCGGTTCGAGCAGATCCTCGCCAACGTGATTGGCAACGCGATCAAGTACACGCCACCCGGCGGGAGCATTCAGGTCAGCGTGCAGCGCGACGACCTGGATGTCATCATCCGGGTCCGCGACAACGGCATCGGGATCTCACCCGAGATGTTGCCCAGGGTGTTCGAGCTCTTCACCCAGGCGCGCAATGGAACCGAACGCTCCCAGGGCGGCCTTGGAGTAGGCCTGGCGCTCGTCGACAGCCTGGTGCGTATGCACGGGGGCAAGGCGGAGATCACGAGCGAGGGAGTGGGGAAGGGCTCGCAGTTTCAGATCCGGATCCCGCTGGTGGCTGCGCGCAACGCCAGGTTCGTCGCACCCACGCAGCGAAACGTGCCGCGCCGTCCGATGCACGTGCTCATCGTCGAGGACAATCAGGACGGCCGCGAGGTCCTGCGCGAGATGCTCGAAACCAACGGCCACCGGGTCGATGTGGCGGTGGACGGACTGGAGGGCATTGCCCGGGCCACCGGAACGCCGCCGGACGTGCTGCTCACCGACATCGGCTTGCCAGGGGTGGATGGCTACGAGGTGGCCCGGCGCGTGCGCGCGAGCTGTTCGCCCGTCCCCTATCTGGTGGCGCTTACCGGCTATGGCATGCCGGAAGACCGACGCCGGACGCGCGAAGCCGGCTTCGACGAACACCTCGTCAAGCCGGTGGACTTCGAGCTTCTCGAGCGAGTCTTCGAACACGTCGCGGGGCGGAACTCCGCACCCCGGCCTTTGCGCGATGGAATACGCTGAGCGCGTGGGTTCACACCACGAACATGGCCGGGTTGCGCTCCGCTCCCTCAAGAGGGTGAGGAGCCGGGGCCGCAAGGAGTGAGCCCACCTCCTCTGGCAGTAATGGAGGAGGAACCGAAGAAGGGGCGTCAGCTGAGAAGACCTCCACGCCAAGAGGGTGCTGTCGCTCTCCCTGGCGACGCTGGGCGTCATCCACGCCGCGAGCCTCTCGGTGTACGCCATCGGGCAGGCCTTGGCAGTGGCGCGGGGGAAGAAGGGCAA
>NZ_DASVWK010000135.1:0-15556 GCF_036389735.1 Archangium sp.
GGCTCGACCGCACCGCGTACACCTGGAACCGCGTCACCCATCCCAAGGGGGAGACTGCCTACGGCTACCTCGTGGAGGGTGCGGCCGGGGTGGAGGGCTACCTCTACCTCACGCGCCGGCCCCTCCAGCCGCGAGACCTCCGGCAGGAGATCAACCTCACCGACGTGGTCGCGCTCACCCCGGCCGCGGGACGGCGGTTGCTGAGCTTCATCGGTGACCATGGCTCACTCGCCACGGAGGTGGTGTGGCGTGGCGGGCCGGCGGACCCGCTCCTCTTCCTCCTGCGCGAGCAGACGTACCAGGTGAAGAGCCTCTTCCAGTGGATGCTGCGCGTGCTGGACGTGCCCGCCGCGCTCCAGGCGCGCGGCTACCCGGCCGGGCACTCGGGCGCGCTGCACCTCGAGGTGGACGACGACCTCTTCCCGGAGAACCGGGGCCGCTTCGTGCTGGAGGTGGACAATGGCGAGGCCGAGGTGCGTCCTGGCGGGGATGGGGACATGAAGCTGCACGTGCGGGCACTCGCGGCGCTCTACTCCGGCTTCCTCTCGCCGGACGCCCTGCGGTTCTCCGGGGCACTCGAGGCCGACGAGGTCTCCCTGCGCACGGCCTCGGCGCTCTTCGCCGGACCGCCGCCGGCCATGCCCGACATGTTCTGAGCCCCGGCTCCGCGCCTCAGGGCACCCACGAGCCGAGCCCCGTGGGGGCTCCGCCACAGGCCTCGCGAAGCCGCGCGAGAGCCTCGTCATAGGTGAGCGTCTCCGAGGACTCCTTCACGATGGAAGGCACCCAGTCCCTCCAGGAGCGGAGGACGGTGACGTGGTGGCCCTCCTCGTCCTGGGCCTCGGAGACGTGCACGAGCAGTCGCTCCTCCAGGGCCTCGCGCGCCTTCGTCCACTCGCTGTCCTTGCCCAGGCGCACCACCTTGTCCCGTTCCACCGCCGTCAGCAGGGCGCGGGCCTGGGAGGAGAGCCCCTCCAGCGAGCGGCGGCGGCGCGAGGGCTCCATGGCCACTCGGTACACCACGGCCCACAGCGAGGAGTCCACGAAGGCGACCTTGCCCTCCACGAGTCGCACGGAGAGCACCTCGTTCGAGGCGCGCAGTATGCGGCCGAGCCGGTACATGAGCCGGCCCTTGGCGTGCGTGCGCCAGCTGCCGTGCACGGGGCCACCGGCCACGGCCTCGACGAGCGAGGTCGTTCCCGTGGCCGGTACTTCGGTGACGACCAGTCTCTGACGGATGAGTTCCAGGGCGTCGTGCTCGGTGCGGACCATGGTGGTGCCGGCGAGGATGCCAGCCCCACCGGGCGGGAGCGCATCTCCTCGCCCATGCGTCGTGTGGTGAACGCGACCGGTGCTACCACCAGAGCTCGAGGTAGGGGAGGTTGGCGGTCGCCTCGCGCGTGTTCAGGATCGCGTGGCGGCCCTCATCGCTGGTATCGCCCGCGTAGCGCATCTCCCTGGCGAGCGTGAAGGTGGCGTTCCCATCCAGCGCGAGCTGCCGGTTGACGAAGTCCGTCACCTCCACGCGCTGAATCCGCGCGGTGGCGTCCACGGTGAGCGTGCCGAGCGGCCATGCGCTGGTGCCCACGCCGGTCACCTTGGAGGCGGAGGGGCTCAAGTTCGGGGCGGTGTTCCAGGTGAGGGTGCCCTCGCTCCAGTTGTCGGTGTCGAGCCCGTAGGTGTGGAAGGTGAGGTTCTCGGTGTCCATGGGGTTGTAGCCATACACGCGAAGGATGGCGCGCTTGACCTTGGTCCCCGCGGGCACGCCGTTCAGGCTGAACTTCAGGTAGCTCACGCGGTTCACGTCCTGCGTCGAGCCACGCTTCACCCGCATGGCGGTCTCGGCGCCGAAGTTCAGGTTGGCCGAGGCGCCTCCCTGTACCTGGGTGTCGGCCACGGGCGTGATCTTGCTCACCGTCAGCACCGGCCCCTTGGGAATGGTCACGAGCCACACGCTCTCGGGCGGCTGGGTGAGGGTGACTTCCTTGGTGGATGGCACCGAGGGCAACTGCGTCACCTCGCCCTGGTGGGCGGCGCTGATCTCCTCCACGGAGATGGCCGTTCCGGCGGAGATGCCCAGGGTGGAGACGTTGAACGTGGCGGCGAAGCTCTCGGTCGAGGACGAGTTGATGGCGAGGACGTAGTAGTTGTTCGTCGCCGGATCGAACGAGGTGTACGCGTTGTAACCGCCGGCGCTCGCGGTGACGGTGGTCTTGTAGCGCGACCGCTGGTCCTTGAAGCCCTTGGCGAACAGACGCACCACCTCGGCGCCCTTGCGCGCGCCGCCGATGTCATACGGGGCCGTGTCCCAGACGTAGTGGAAGCCGGTCTTCTGCGGACCGTAGGTGGGGCTGACCGTATTGCTGAACTTGAAGGCGTCCATGCCGTACACGCCCTTGAGCATCGTCTTGGCGAAGATGAGGGCGAGGTCGGTGAACACGTAGGGCGTGTTCAGGTTCACGTTGACGAGCGCCGGGTCCTCGAAGCCCGAGGTCGAGTAGCGGTTGAACTCCGTATAGAAGACGGGGAGGGCCGCGCCGGTGGGCGAGTAGGCCCGCATCTTGGTGTCGAGCATCGCGAGCTCGTCGTAGTAGGCCGAGCCGTCCATCCCGTACTTGTGGGTGGAGTAGATGTCGAAGAGGTCGTAGCCGATGCTCGCGCCCGAGTAGTCCTTGCGCAGGGCCTGCATCGCCTTCTGGCCCCAGCCGGTGTAGTCGTCCCGGGAGTCGGCGTCGGGGTCCGCGTCCATGTGGTAGGGCCCGCGGCTGTCCGCGCTGTGCGTCACCGTGGGGGCCATGATCTTCGCGGTGAGGCTCTTGCCGTGGCGCGCGTTCACGTCCGCCACCGCCGAGCGGATGGCATCCGAGGCGAAGCGCAGCCAGTCGACATACTCCGACTGCGTCATCGTGCAGTCGCCACAGTCGGGCTCGTTGTACGTCTCGTAGAGCTCCACGTTGTAGTTCTTCGCCAGGTGGTAGGCGACGGCGTAGTAGTGCTGCCAGTGCTCCCACTTGTCGGCCCACGTGCCCGCGCCCGACCAGCCCTCGCGGCTGATGACGGCCAGGACGGTGACGTTCATCCGCCGCAGCTCGCCGAGCATGTAGTTCAGCTTGCTCTTGTTGACGCCCGTCTGGACGAAGTTCTCGAAGCGGTCATTGAAGACGGGCCAGTTGATGTACGTGGTGCTCTCGGGGTTGGCCCGCAGCGACGACTTGCGCGAGTTGAACGAGTTGAGGTCCGTCACCCCGTCACCCCAGGGCGCCAGGTCGTCCGTGGGCTCGTAGTAGCTGGGGCTCGCCCAGACGCGGAAGAGGTTCACTCCCGAGCGCGCCACCCAGGCGGACGTGTTGCCGCCGGGCAGGTAGTGCCCGTAGTTGAAGCCGACGTAGCGGGGCGTCTGTCCCACCACCTCGGTGGTGACGTCAACCCGGGCGGTGGCCGCCTCGACGGTGGGGGCGAGGAGCAGGGACGACAGCGCGATTCCGAGCAGGGTTCCGCGGGGGTTCATGCAATCACTCCGGGGGGAGAGGGGATGCATGTCCGTATATCGGGAAAGGCCCGGAAACCACCAGGGCGGAGGCGCGTCGGCCCCCGCCCCTGGACGGTCAGGTAGCCCGGGCGTCCGATGCCGCCACGGGAGCGGCGGTGGCGGGATTGCTCGCGGAGATGGGCGCGTCGAGCTCGGCACCCACGTGCATGCGGTGCTTCACCTCGGCGTAGCGGCTGGAGGCCTCGGCCTCGGGCGAGAGCAGGGACACCACCCAGCCCACGAAGAAGGCCAGCGGCATGGTGACGAGCCCCGGGTTCTTCAGCGGGAAGAACGCCTCCTTGTGGCCCAGCAGGTCCACCTGCACCGTGGGCGACAGGAAGATGAGCAGCACCGCGCTCGCGGTGCCGGTGACCATGCTGGCCACCGCGCCGCGCGTGGTGAAACCCCTCCAGGACATGGACAGCAGCAGGGCGGGGAAGTTGGCGCTCGCGGCGATGGCGAAGGCCAGGCCCACCATGAAGGCCACGTTCTGCCCCTTGAAGAGGATGCCCAGGAGGATGGCGAGAATCCCCAGGCCCAGGCTGGCCAGTCGGGCCACCCGGAGCTGCTCGTGCTCGGGAGACTTGCCCTTGCGCACCACGCTCGTCCACAGGTCGTGCGAGAGCGCCGCCGCGCCCGACAGCGTCAGCCCGGCCACCACCGCGAGGATGGTGGCGAAGGCCACCGCGGAGATGAAGCCGAGGAAGGGCGTCCCCCCCACCGCCTCGGCCAGCATGGGCGCCGCCATGTTGCCGCCCTTGTCCACGCTGGTGATCGCCCCACGGCCCAGCAGCACCGAGGCGCCGAAGCCGAGGATGAACGTCACCAGGTAGAAGTAGCCGATGAGCCCGGTGGCGTAGAACACGGAGCTGCGTGCCGCCTTCGCGTTGGGCACCGTGTAGAAGCGCATGAGGATGTGCGGCAGGCCCGCCGTGCCGAACATCAGCGCCAGGCCCAGCGACACCGCTTCCAACGGGCTGGACACCAGCTTGCCCGGTGCGAGCACCTCGGGGCCGTACTGGTTGGCGGCCTCCTGGAAGAGCGCCAGGGGGTTGTAGCTGAACTTCGCCAGCACCATCAGCGCCAGCGCGGTCGCTCCCGCCAGCAGCAGCACCGCCTTGACGATCTGCACCCACGTGGTGGCGATCATCCCGCCGAAGAGGACGTAGAGGATCATCACCACGCCCACGATGGTGACGGCCGCCTCGTAGGGCAGGCCGAACATCATGCGGATGAGGTTGCCGGCGCCCACCATCTGGGCGATGAGATAGAAGCTCACCACCGCGAGGGTGCCGATGGCGGCGGAGATGCGCACCGGCGTCTGCTTCAGCCGGTAGGCCACCACGTCCGCGAAGGTGTACTTGCCCAGGTTGCGCAGGGGCTCGGCGATGAGGAACGTCACCACGGGCCAGCCCACCAGCCAGCCCACCGAGTAGATGAGGCCGTCGAAGCCGGAGAGCGCCACCAGTCCTGCGATGCCCAGGAAGCTCGCGGCGCTCATGAAGTCGCCAGCGAGCGCGAAGCCGTTCTGGAGGCCGGTGACACCTCCTCCCGCGGCGAAGTACTCCGACGTCGTCTTCGTCTTGCGTGCCGCCCAGTAGGTGATGGCGAGCGTGAGGCCCACGAAGGCCAGGAAGAAGACAATGGCCGTGATGTTGGGCTCGCCGAGCGAGGTCTGTGCCTGCTGTGGATTCATTCGCGTGGCTCCGGGTTCAGCGGCGGAAATGGTCAAGCGCCTTGTCGTAGCGGTTGTTGGCCCACCAGACGTAGATGCCCGTCAGCACCCAGGCACTGGCGATGACCAGCGCGCCCAGGAGGATGCCGAGCGACAGTCCGGGAGCGAGCTGCTTGCCCATCAACGGCTTGTTGAAGGCGACGAGCAGGATGAAGCCGAAGTAGGACACCAGCGTGCCGGCGGTGAGGACAGCGGCCACGCGCCAGCGCGCCGCCGCCAGGGCTTCGAGCTCTTCGGCCTTGGATTTCTGGGACATGGTGCGGAAGTCTCCTCGAGGTATGGGTCAGTAGAAGAGCTGGAGCTGCGCGGTGCCGATGACGCCGGTGGTGGTGGTGGCCTCGGCGGTGGCGGTGGCGGGTACCTGCTGACGGGTGATGCCCACCTCCGCCTTGAGGTTGAAGGTGTGCTTGCTCATCCAGAGGTTGAGCCCGGGCCGCAGCGAGAGGAAGTCCGTGTTGGCCACGTCCGCGTTGAAGTACTCGGCGGAGAAGACGGGCTCGATGATGCCGATGCGGTAGCCCAGCTCGCCGAAGAGGCCGAAGCCGCTGTTGGTGTTCTCGCGGCCCTGCCAGTAGCGGAAGGCGGTGGTCTGGAAGACCAACTCCTGGTCCGCGGTGACGGGGTAGTCGAAGAAGAGATCCACGCCCACGTTCAGGTCATCCCGCTCCCGGCCGGCGGCCAGCACCGAGCGCGGCTGGTAGTCCACGCCCACGCCCACCGACAGCTTCGGCTGGTCCGCGAAGTGGATGCCGTTGAAGAAGAAGCCCTCCTCGGTCCCGAGGAGGTTGTAGCGGACGTGGGTGGCCACGCGCGGGATGTCCTCCGGGTTGAGTTCGGCGGTGGGCGGGGTGGTGGTGTCGTTGGCCGCCGTGCCCTCGATGCCGTTGAAGACGCCCAGGCGGAAGTGCAGTGGCCCCGCGAAGCCGCGCACCTGCACGCCGGCATCACGCCAGATCCGCCCCTCGTTCGCCGGGAAGCGGATGAGCGAGGCGTGGTAGTCCAGCGTGTTGAGCGCCACCGCGCCCTGGAGCGAGTGGTGGACGAATGGGGCGAGCATCATGCCCGCGTCGATGAACAGGGGGCCCTCCGTGAGCTTCACCGAGATGAAGGCATCCTGGATGAAGAAGGCGGGGTTCCAGTTGCCGTCCCGCCCCAGGTTGGGCTGATCCGTATCCACGAAGAAGGAGAGGCGCTCGGTGACGTTGCCGAAGACGAGGAGCCGGGTGCGGCGCAGGAAGAAGTCCGTGCCTACCCCTCCAGAGGGCGCGCCACCCTTGGAGAGCTGCGTCCAGGGCTGCACCAGCACGCCGATGTTCAGCGTGGCCGGACCTTCGCCCAGCGGGACCTTCACGGCGTGAGCCGGGGTAGGAGTGACGAAGGCCGCCAGCGCGGCCAGGAGGACGACGAGGGAGGTGAGCCGACGGACAGAGTGGGTTCGCACGCGAGCCTCCATGAGCAACGCTCATTCCAGGCCGCAGCATGAATGTTCTCGCGGGCCTGGCGCCTGTCACGTCACGTCAGACGTTTCGAAAGGTAACGTCTCCGCCTGGAGGGGGAGCTCGATGGTGAAGGCCGCCCCGTGCCCCGGACCCGGGCTCGTGCAGGTGAGCGAGCCGCCCATCTCCGCGGCCGCCAGCGCGCTGCTGTGCAGGCCGAAGCCGTGCCCGTCCTTCTTCGTGGTGAAGCCCTGGGTGAAGATGCGCTGCTGGTGCTCCGGCTGGATACCCACGCCGTTGTCGGCCTCCTCGATGCACAGCCTCCCCGGGGCCCTCGGCCCCACGCGCAGGGTGAGCTGTTTGTCCGGACGAGCGCTGTCGAGCAGCGCGTGCCGCGCGTTGGTCAGCAGGTTGAGCAGGATTTGAAGCAGCTTGTGGCGATCCACCACCACGGAGGGGACCTGGGCGTATTCCGTGTGCACCTGGATGCCCAGGCGCTCGAAGGACACGGCATGCAGGCGCATCGCATCGTTCAGGAGCCGGGGCACCGGCACCTGCTCCAGCATGCCGGAGCCGCGCGCGTAGGACTGCTGCATGCTCACCACGGCCTTGATGTGATCGACGCTCTGGTGGAGCGTCTGCGTCTCGGTCATCAGCGCCGCCTGCTCGGTGGCGAGCTGCTGGGAGAGGGTCTCCAGGTAGGCCGGGAGCTGCTGGCCCCGAACGTCTCCACTGAAGAAGGAGGCCAGGTCGTGTGCGTGCTCGCGCAGCATCGCCGCCACCTTGGCCACCCCGGACACCCGCAGGCCGCGCAGCCGCTCGGTGATGACCCCCGCCGACACGTTCACGCTGTTGAGCGCGTTACCCACGTTGTGGAGGACGCCCGTGGCGATCTCCGCCATGCCCGCCTGACGGGACACGTCCAGCAGGTTGCGGTGCAGCTCGCCCAGCCGCGCCTCCGTCTCCTTGAGCGCGGTGATGTCCCGCCCGAAGAGCGTCATGCCCACCGGGCGTCCCTCGGTCCCGAGGATGGGGTTGAGGCTGATGTCCATCAATCGGGACTGTTCCCGTGGCCCGGTGTCCACCTGGAAGCGGACACGCTGCCCACCGAGGGTCCGCTCCACCTGCTCCTTCCACAGGGCCCACTGCGGCCTGCCTTCGTGCGACTGTCTTCCGAAGAGCTGGCGGCACAGTTCCTCGCCCGCGCGGTTGGCGGTGATGACACGTCCCTGCGTGTCCAACGAGCACACCGGATCATCCGTGCTCTCCACGAGGCTGACCAGCTTGCCCTCGTTCTCGCGCAGCGTCCGCAGCGCCTGCTCGAGCGCCGCGTGGGCCGCGTCGCGCGAGGCGAGGAACATCCAGCTCACCAGCCACCCGCACAGGACGAAGAGGGCGGAGTAGGCGTTCAACACCGGCCCCTGGGGGGAAGGGAAGGCCAGGGGGTGAAGCAGGCCCATGTTCGCGGCGATGAGCGCGGTGAGGAACAGGCCCCAGCGCAGTCCCAGCAGGTACACCGTCAGCATCGGCACCAGCATGGTCATGACGTTCACGGCCGAGGCCTGCGTTCCGCTCAGCCAGGACTCGGTGATCATGGAGGCCGTCACGAGGACGCACAGGAGCAGCGCGGGCAGCCGGATGGAGTCGGCCCGGTGCAGCCTCCACAGCGTTGCCGAGAAGGCGACCAGGCACACCGCCGCCATAACGGTGCGCCACGGGTTCGGACTCAACCGCACGTAGACGAACAGAATCAGCAGGTCGAGCAGCAGCATCATCCCGAGGATGCCCACCAGCAACCGGCCCCGGCTGAGCTCCAGGGGAGAGGACTGACGCAGCGACTCCGAGAGGCACGCGTCCAGCCGCGCCAGCATCCATGTCCATGGGCCCTGGCGCGGTGCGGAAGGCTCGGAGGCCTCCAGCAACCCGGCTCCCTCCAGCCTGGTTTCCATGACGGACATGCTCGGCATTGACGCGGCTCCCCCGTACTCCCTCGCTCTGGGGAGTGCGCTTGTGTGACGAGGAAAACACGTCATCCAGGAATGAGGGCACCTGCCCGGGGTCCTTGCCCGTGCGGACGTCGGTGGCTGAACGCGCGAGCCGCCACTCACTCCAGCCGGTGGTTCACTAGTGGATGGTGACCGCGCCGCTGTCCTACATCCCTGCATGGCATGCTCCTCTGTCTCGACACGGGAGGGGACATGCGCCGCGGTGACGTCCGGAGGAGGGTGCTCGGACTGCTGTGCCTGCCAGGTCTGGTGGGTGTGGGGTGCACCCCGGCCCGACCCGCGGTGGTCACGGATTCGGTGGAGGTCGAGAGGCCGGCTCCATCGCAGGAGGACACTTCGCACCGGGACGATTCCCTGTGGCGGCTGAAGCTGCGCGCGTGGATGTTGCGCCCCGACGAGGCGGAGCTTCCCCCGAATACGCGGAGTGCCTTCCGGCGGAAGCTGGAGCTCGCCGACGGTTCGCTGGAGGTGCTCGGCTTCGAGGAGCAGGCGGGTTCAGGGCGAGAGGCGATGGAGGTCTCCGTGGTGCTGCTCCAACCGGCGTCCGGGGGCGACTACGTGGTGAATGCCTGGACCTCCTTGCTTCCGATGAAGGTGACGCTGTCGCTCGCGGACTCCTGGGTCTCCCAGGATCGGAAGATGGCCCTCCTCCTGGTGAAGCTCGCCGCGGCCCAGGAGACGCGCTGGGTGGTGCTGGGCTCCGATGGTCAGCGGCTCTGGCTCGCCCTGGGGACTCCCCCCGAGGAGCAGTTCATCGCTCCGGCGGCATCGTTCTTCACCTACGGGAAGGACCTCTATCTCGACGTGAAGCGGCAGTACGTCTCCCGGTTGCGGCTGGGCAAGGATGGACGCTTTCCGGCGCTTGATTGACGGGCCCGTCTCGCCTACGTGCAGGGGATGCAATTGCTCCTCAACGTGCTGTGGATCTTCTTCGGCGGTGGGCTGGTCATCTTCCTCGAGTACCTGCTCGGCGGCGTGCTGCTCTGCCTCACCGTGGTCGGCATCCCCTTCGGGATGCAGTGCTTCAAGATCGCGAAGCTGGCGCTGATGCCCTTCGGCACGGACATCGTCGAGCAGAAGGGGAGTGGATCGATCGGCTGCGTGCTGAACGCCCTGTGGATCGTTGTCGCCGGCATCTGGATCTTCCTGAGTCACCTCATGCTCGGGCTGGCGCTCGCGGTGACGATCATCGGCATCCCGTTCGCCTTGCAGCACCTGAAGCTCGCGTTCCTCGCCTTCGCGCCCTTCGGACAGCGCGTGCGCGAGGGCTGAGGCCCGGGTTCAGGAGGCCCCTGTCTCGGCTTCGGCCTCGGACGGGCCCGGGTAGAGCACCTGTCGGCCGTGCAGCACCGCGAAGGGGGTGAGCTTATGGGGCTCGGCCCGGGTGCGGCTGGTGATGTGCCGCGCCACCACGCCACGCGCGTACAGCGCGTCCGCCACGAGTGACCGGTGACAGCGCCAGCGCACCGCCTCCGCGCACATGAGGGCCAGTGGGCCGTCCTCGGTGAGCTCCCGCAGCTCCTCGAGCCCCCGTGCGAACTCCTCCGTCAGCATGTAGTCCGCATAGCCTCGGAAGCTGGCGTTGCGCCATGCGCTGTTGGGCGAGTCCTCGCGCGCGCGCCGCAGCCCTCCGAGTCGTGACAGGTGGACGTAGCGCAGGTCCTCCCGGGTGAGCGTCCCGGGCAGGGTGTCGCGATTGAACTGGGGATTGGTGCGCGAGCGGGGCACGGTGCGGATGTCCACGAGCGTCTGGATGCCGTGCGCCCGCAGCAGTTCCACCAGCTCCTCCGCCGAGCGGGTGGAGTGGCCCACCGTGTAGATGTGCGCGCGACCCCAGCCGGGGGCCTTCCGTCTCGGTGGCTCCGTGCTCATTCGCGGTCCTCCCAGAGCAATCTGGGGATGAGGACCGCGCCCAGCATGACGGGCTGCCGACAAGCAGGCCGATACCCGCCTGCTCGTCCTCCCTTCAGGCAGTGGATTGGCCTGCATCGAAGGCCCCTGGGTGGTACATCCCCTCTCTCATGGACGAGGAGCTGGGAGGACAGGGCAGGAAGGAGCCGCGCCCGCGGAAGCAACCCCGCAAGGTGTCTCCCCGCTATCTGGAGAACGCCGCCCTCCACTACCTGAAGCGGTATGCCGCGACGTTGAGCCAGCTCAAGCGCGTGCTCCTGCGCAAGGTCGACAGGTCCCTCAAGGTTCACGGCGGGGACCGCGCCGAGGCGCTCGGCTGGATCGACGCGCTCACCGAGAAGCTCATTCGGGGAGGGCTCCTCAATGATGAGGCCTATGCCGGGATGAAGGCCCACTCGCTGCGCGCCTCGGGCCGCAGCTCCCGGGTGATTACCCAGAAGCTGCGGATGAAGGGCGTCACCGCGGACATCGTCGCCCAGAAGGTGGCCGACGTCACCGCGGAGCTCTCCGAGGAAGAGGCCGCGAAGATCTGGGCCAGGAAGAAGCGCCTGGGCCCCTTCCGCACCAATCCCCAGACCCGTCAGGACAACCGGCAGCGGGATCTCGCCTCGCTGGCGAGGGCGGGGTTCTCCTTCGGGATCGCGAAGAAGATCATCGACTCGGAGCCTGGGTAGCACTCACCACGGGCAGTTGACGACCTCCACGGTGCGCATCACGGGCGCTGCGGCGTTGCCCGCGCTGTCCCTCACCTCGTAGCGCACCGTGTACACGCCCGGGACCCAGCCGTTCACGTACCCCCTCCGCGCCACGGTGGACGCCACGTTCCCGTAGCACGCGCCCAGCGCCTCCACTCCGGGGTCCACCCATGCCTTGCCGCACGTGTGCGTCATCCGCTCGGGGGGCTCAGACTGGCTCGATGTGCACACGCGCGCCCCGGCCCACGCAGAGCACCGCCGCCGCGCTGCCATCCCGCACGGACACTTCCAGCAGTCCCGCGCTGCCCACCAACGAGAGCGGTTCCCCCGAGGCGACGACCTGGTAGTGCGCGTGGGGCGCGTCGGAGATGACCGTGGACCCGAGGTGCACCCGGAAGCGGGCGGGCAGCAGCGACCCGGGGAGGTTGGTGATGAGGTTGCCGTAGGTGTCCACGTGGAGAACCTCGCCCACCGGACACCCGTCCTCCTCTCGTGGCGGCGGGAAGGAGAAAGGCGACTCCAGGTGGTGCAGCGCGCGGCCGAGCTTCTCCAGCGGCACACCCGAGGCCAGGTGCCCCACCACCGGGGCGAACAAGTCCCTCCCGTGGAAGGTCCGCGACTTACGAGGCCCCCAGTACGCCGGCTCCGTCAGCTCGACCGCCGCGGCCAGCCCCCCGAGCTGCTCGAGGGCCGGCACCAGCAGCCCGTTGTCCGGCCCCACCAGCACGTCTCCGCGCCGGGCCCGGGCCGCCACGGCGCGCCGCGTCGAGCCCACGCCAGGGTCCACCACCGCGAGGTGCACCGAGCCCTCGGGAAACGCCTCCACCGCGCTCCACAGCAGGAACGCGCCTCCCCGCACGTCCTGGGCGGGCACCGCATGCGTCAGGTCCACCAGGACCGCCGTCGGGGCGCCCCGGAGGATCGCCGCCTTCATCTGGCCCACGTAGGTGTCCGTCAGGCCGAAGTCCGTCAGCAGGCTGATGGGGAGCATCGCCCGGGGAAGATATCCCCACGCCGTCCGTGGATGGAGTGGGGGGCCCATTCACGCTCCGGACCGCTTCCGGGCTAGAACGGGGAGCTGCCCCCTGGTTCCCCCATGCACCTCGTCATCCTTGGTGGTGGAGTCTCTGGCTTGTCCTGTGGTGTCCGGCTGCTCGAAGCCGGTCACACGGTGGAACTCTGGGCGCGCGAGCTGTCCCCTCACACCACCTCCGATGTCGCGGCGGCCGTCTGGTACCCGTACCGTGCCTTCCCCCAGGAGCGCGTCACCGCCTGGGCCGGGCGCACCTTCGAGGAGCTTTGCGTGCTCGCCGGGCAGCCCGATACGGGCGTGCTCCGGGTGCTCGGGCTCGAGCTGCTGCGCGCGCCCGCTCCGGATCCCTGGTGGCGGCCGTGCGTGTCTGGCTTCCGCCGTGCCACTCCGGCGGAGCTGCGGCCGGGCTACGTGGACGGCTTCGTCTTCGAGGCCCCCGTCATCGAGATGCCCCGCTACCTCTCGTACCTGCTGGCCCGCTTCCGCCGGCTCGGGGGCTCCGTCCACCAGCGCGAGGTGCGCTCGCTGGACGAGGCCTGGGCGGTGGCTCCGCTGGTGGTCAACTGCACTGGCCTGGGCTCGCGCTCCCTGCTGGGGGACGACACGCTCGTCCCGGTGCGCGGCGAGGTGCTCCGCGTGGCGCCGCTCCCGGTGGAGCGCTTCCTCCTCGACGAGGACGATCCCCAGGGCATGAGCTACATCATTCCGCGCTCCCAGGACTGCATCCTCGGCGGCACGGCCGAGGAGGGGAACGCCTCGCTGGAGCCCGACCCGGCCCAGGCCGAGGCCATTCTCGCGCGCGCGGCGCGGCTGCTGCCCGAGGGCACCCGCATCCAGGTGCTCCAACACCTCGTGGGGCTGCGGCCCGGGCGGCCCTCGGTGCGCCTCGAGGCGGAGCAGGTGGGAGACCGCCAGGTCATCCACGACTATGGGCACGGGGGAGCGGGCGTGACGCTCTCCTGGGGTTGTGCCGAGGAGGTGACCGTGCTGGTCGGTCGGGCCTCCGGTGGCGCGGCATATGTCGGACCCGTCATGAATCCTTCGGGGAGTGGGAGGACGAATGGAACGTGAGCAGAGTCAGGAGCGTCTTCAGGCCGTGCTGCGGTTGCCCGCGGCCCGGCGCTATTCGTATTTCCTCCAGCGCGTGGTGGAGTCCGGTGAGGTGTGGGGGCTCGATGGCGAGGGCTGGGCGCTCGCGCTGGACGACTCCGGCCGGGACGTGCTGCCGCTGTGGCCCGCCCCCGAGTTCGCCGCCCTCTGCGCCACGCGGCTGTGGTCCGGCTTCCAGCCCCGTCCCATCAACCTCCAGGTGCTGATGGACAACGTGCTGCCCCAACTGGAGGAGGAGGGAATGCCGGTGGGCATCTTCTTCACGCCGGAAGGGCAGGGCCACCCGGTGTCGGCACGTGAACTCATCGACGCCCTGCGCGCGGCCCGCGGCCTCTCCGCCTGAAGCGGAACCTTACACACCCAGACACCTGCGCTCACCTGTAACGCCTTGCAGCGCACCTGGGCGGTGTCTCTAGCTTGCGCCCCATGCCTGGAGACATGGACAAGACGGTGTACGCCAAGGGCATTGGTCCCCGTGGCGATGGTGGCTCGAAGCCCTGGGTTCCCTGGCTGGTGACGGCGACGGTGGTGCTGCTCGCCGGCGTCGCGGGTTACTTCGGCTTCGGAGCCTGGTCGGAGCAGCGGGCCCGCGCGCAGGAGGCGGAGAAGGCAGCCGCGGACGCGCGTGCGCAGGTGGTGACCTCGGAGCAGGCGCGCAAGGAGCTGGAGGCGAAGCTCTCGGCGCAGCTCGCGGCGCGGGACGAGAAGCTCACGGCGCTCGAGGACGAGCGCACGCGGCTGTCCAGCGAGAGGGACCTGCTCCAGCAGACGGTGCAGGAGAAGGAGGCCGAGCTGGCGCGCCTCAAGGCCACCTATGAGGACATCGAGCAGAAGCTGAAGGCGGAGATCTCCGATGGGGAGATTCGCCTGTCTCAGGCCGAGGGTCGCATCCAGGTGGACCTGGTGGACAAGATCCTCTTCGAGTCCGGCGAGGCGAGCCTCTCCGAGCGGGGCTCCGAGGTGCTCTCGCGGCTGGGCGCGGTGCTCGCGAAGGTGGAGGGCCGCTCCATCCTCGTGTCGGGCCACACGGACGACGCGCCGCCCTCGCAGCGGCTGGCGTCCACCTTCCCGACGAACTGGGAGCTGTCCGTGGCCCGCGCGGTGAACGTGGTCCGCTTCCTCGGGGAGAAGACCGGCGTGCCCCAGGGGCGGCTCGTGGCCGCGGGCCATGGTGAAACCAGGCCCGTGGCGTCCAACGCCACGCCCAAGGGCCGCGCCCGCAACCGGCGCATCGAGATCCTCCTCATTCCGGATCTCCCCACGACGAAGACGAGCGAGGCCAAGACGGCCGCCGAGACGCCCTGAACCGCGTCAGGTTACTGGCGTTTCACCTGGGGCAGGTCGAAGGGCAATCCGTAAGCGTCGTGCTGAGGGGGTAGTACGAGTCCCAGCCCGGCAGCCAGTTACCGTCGATCACCTGTTGGGTTCCATCACCCCCAACAGCCAGAAGATCCCCCTGATTGTAATCCACGTAGACGATCTGCACGGGCTTGACCAGACAGGACGCCCCCGATGTGAATGTCGAGTGCTTGTCATAGGCAATGTTACGCGCATTGTACGTGTGGGACACACTCTCCCTCAGCACCATGTTGAGCTCCAGCCCTCCCACGGAATAACTTGCGTTCCAAGAGCCGTAGCTACCCGAAGTCACACCATTCTGGGCGCTTGAGCAGTAGGCGTGTCGCCCGGGGAGAATGGTGTACGTAACATTGCCTCCAGTGCCGGCACTGATGATCCCGCTGTGGACGGCGGCGGTGCACAAGTGCGAGTCAATCGTATAGACGCCCGTGCCCCAGATAGAGCCAAACGAACTCAGCGGCGGGCAGTAGCACGAGCCGCCCGTGGTCACCGCGGAGAGATTGACCGGACAGTTGCTGGCGAGCATGCTCGTCACGCTCTCGCTATCCGACCGGCCTGCACCAGCACGGGCGAGTTGCTCCTTCAGCGCGGAAGCCAACAGCTCCTGTGCGTCAGGGGAGTCAGAGTTCTCGCACGCCAGTTCCTCCAGGGCACCGTGGCATGCCGCCTCTCGCGTGGAGAGCGCCTCCATGCATGGCCTGGGATCGTTCAAGCAGCGGGCGACATCGGCGACGGCCTGCTC
>NZ_DASVWK010000136.1:0-8314 GCF_036389735.1 Archangium sp.
CCATCGACGCGGTGAGCCGCCAGGTGGACGCCATCGTCAATCACATGCTGGAGCTGGGCAAGCGCTCGCAGGAGATTGGCGGCATCCTGGACATCATCAACGAGCTGGCCGAGCAGACGAACATCCTCGCCATCAACGCCACCATCGAGAGCGCCGGGGCGGGGGAGCACGGCAAGCGTTTCGCGGTGGTGGCCGAGGAGATCCGCAAGCTGGCGGACCGCGTGGGCAGCGCCACCAAGGACATCCGCGCGCTCATCGACGAGATTCGCGCCGCCTCCAACACCACCATCATGGCGACCGAGGATGGCTCCAAGGCGGTGCAGAGCAGCGCCAAGCAGTTCGCCGAGGTGGCCGGCAGCTTCCGGCGCATCGCCGAGCTGGTGCGCACCAACCTGGACGTGGCGCGCGAAATCGAGATGAGCACCCAGCAGCAGACGACGGCGGTGGAGCAGGTGAACACCGCCATTCTCGAGGTGGCCCAGACGGCCCGGCAGTCCGAGGCCAGCTCCACGCAGACGCTTCAAACGGCCACCCAGCTCATCCAGCTGTCCAAGGAACTGCGCGCCATCATCGACTCGCGCGCCGAGGGATAGCGCCCGCGCCGCCGTCGGCCTCACGCGGATGGCGGCAGGTGGTCCCGGATGACGCCGAGCCAGTACTCGCGTCCGTAGTACTGGCTCATCTTCCCCAGCAGCTTGCCGTCGCGGAAGAGCAGGAAGGTGGGGATGCCGTACAGGCCGAAGCGGCGCGCCAGCTCCTCGTGCTCGTACGCGTTCACCTTCACCACCCGCATGCGGGCTCCCTCCAACTCGGAGAGCAGCGCGGGCTCGGCCGCCGCGTAGATGTCGCAGTTGGGACAGCCGGGGCCCCAGAAGTCCACCACCACCAGCTCGCCCTGGGGCTCGAGCACCAGCGGGTCGAAGGTCTCTGGCGTCGCGTCGTAGCTCACGGGATGTGCCATTCCCCCTCCCTAACGAGGTGACGCCACCGCTTCAACTCACTGCACCGTCCGGCGCTCGAAGTCATCGCTCCAGGTGCCCCTGCGGGAGTACACCGTCCCCGACAGCAGCGGCCCGTAATAGACGGTGTCCAGCGGGCCATACACCCGCGTCCCGTCGAAGAGCCCCACCTCGCCTCCCGCGCGCGACAGGGTGAAGGGCAGGTGCGTGGGCCCGGCCTCCGTGTTGCCATCCGCGATGAGCCGCAGCGTCTGGCCGGGCTTCAGCACCAGCGGGGGCAGGCGGTACTTCCCCGGCGCGCGCAGGTCGTCCGTCACGACGTAGCCCGTCAGGGAGCGCTCCTGGGTGCCTCGGTTGAGGACCTCCACGTAGCCGCGGCTGCCCGCCGACACCTCGCGGATGACCAGCGTGCCCGTGCCATGGGCTCGCAGCGTGGTGAGCTGGCCGTGGAGCCAGGCGCGGCGGCCTCGCACGTAGCTCTTGAGGTAGCCGCGCGCCCGGGCGGCGTGCTCCTTGGAGACATAGGGGTCCTTCTCCAGCTCCGGCCCCACCACCCGCCACAGCGCGTCGATGTGGGCCCAGGCCTGCTCCTCGGAGAAGGGCCCCGCCAGCGCCGCCTCCAGCTTGGCGAGCACCCGCTCGCGCAGGGCCGGCCGCTCCCAGACGCGCGTGGCGAGCACGCTCCAGGTGGGCCGCTGCGTCGGGTACTGCGTCACCCGCTGCTCCCACACCCTCTGCACCCAGGGGTCGTACGCGGTGAAGACGGCCGCCGCGTGCTGGGTGGGGGGCAGTTGGTCCGCTTCCCACGTGCGCCAGTAGAGCATCCGCGCGTTGTTCAGGTCCCAGGGGACATACGTCCACACGTCGCTCTGGAGCTCGTGGACCCAGTAGCTGCGCGAGTCCTCGACGATGCTGTTGGAGATGAGCGCGTCGGCCGCGAGGTTGCCGAGGTAGGCCTCCAGGTTCACGTGCGCGGACAGCCACGACTCCAGCACGGCGTCGTCGCTGCGGTTCACCCCGGTGAGGAAGGCCCGCAGGTCCTCCCAGCCGGTGTCCTCGTTCGTCTTCTTCTCGAAGTCATCCTGGTAGGGGCCGGGCGAGAGCGTCAGCTCGCAGTTGCGGCCCCCGCACCGATAGATGGACGCCTGGCGCTCCATGGCGTGGTGCTTGAGGTAGTCCTTCCCCACGTGCTCCATGTCCAGGTAGAGCCCGTTGGGCTTGCCGTTGAGGCTCACCCGCGTGTAGCGGGCCCGGGGCACCGGCAGCCCCAACGCCGCGTACAGGTCCACCGCGAACTTCTCCGTCAGCTTGCCGCCGTCGAACCAGCAGGCGAGCAGCTCGAAGTGGTCGCGATCCTCCAGCTCATAGCCGGGGTCCAGCTCGATCTTGAAACTCTTCTGCGGCACGGTGCGGGTGCTGGCACCGCGGTAGCGCATGAGGCCCGGGGCGCGCACTCCGTCCAGCTCCACCACCACGGGGACGCGCGCGTCCGACTCCGGCTCGGCTTCCAGCTTCGCCAGGTCCTCCGGGGCCACGGATAGCGAGAAGGTAGGCACCCGCGTCTGGACCGGCGGGAAGCTCCTCGGGCCCGCGTCGGGAGTCCCCGCGTCCGGAGTCGCGGGGCTCTCCGGCGTCTCGTCCGGGTCCATGGGGTCCGGCTGTCGCTGGGCGGGTTGCTGGGAGCTGGGAGCGCTGGCCGTGACATCCACTCCCCCGGGTCCGCAGGCCAGCGCGCCCACCAGTGCCACCGCCATCAGCCACGTCCGTCGCCGCATGCCACCTCCGTCAGGTGGGGGGCCATGTGCAGCGGACATGCCCAGGGGGTGTCACCCGGTGGATGCGCCATTGCCCTGGGGGGCCTGGCCTGGAGACCTCCGAGGCCCAGCAAGGCCCCAGGGTGGGAAAGCGCGTTCCCATCCTGGGTATTCGCGTTGCCCACCCTGGGAACCCCTGTTCAGGCCAGGAAGCCTACCGGGCGGTGACGTCCAGGGTGATGGTGATGGTGGCCTCGAAGGAGCTGGTGGACGTCTTGGGGGTGGTCCCACGCAGCCCGAGGCGGAAGTCGTTGCGGGCCAGGTTCGCGTTGAGGGGCTCCAGGTCGTTGTTCAGGGTGTCCATGGACACCTGGGCGCTGCCCTTGGGGTCCTCGAGCTCGGCGATGTCCACCTGGGTGCCGGTGTCGTTGGATCGCAGGAAGGCCGTCACGGGGCCGGTGAGCACGTCCTGGAGCATGCCCACGTTCTGGGACCGCGTGACGTCGAGCTGGAGGCGGACGTCCGTCACGTCGAAGCGGGTGGGGGTCGTTTCCAGGGCGGACTGGGCCTGGGAGATGAAGGCCTTCCACTGGGGATCCTCCGGGTTGATGTGGGTGTCATCGGCGATGGTGCTGCCGGTCACGTTCCCGGGCTTGAGGTGCACCTGGTAGGTGACGGTGCCTTCGTGGCTGGGGCCGCAGGCGGCGAGGATCAGCGTGAGGGGGATCAGGAGGTGAAGGTGGCGCATGGAGGGGTCCTGGAAGGGAGGGGGAGAGGGACGCCCGTGGGTTGACACAACACGGGACCGGCGGCTTCCGGGTGCGAAAGACTGCCCGCGCGAGCCGGTGCAGTGCACAATATCCGAGGAGGCGCACTGCGCGGCAGTCGCCGTTGATTTGGGGCTCATTCGACGCGGAGGGGACATGCACGAGTGGCTGGAGGGACTTCAGAAGTCGGCGAAGCGGACGGTGGCCGGGGTCGGGCCCGATGACATCCGGCGGGCGGAAACCGAGTGTGGAGTGCCCTTCCCCGAGGAGCTCGGCGCGCTGTACCGCGCCTTCGACGGTGGAGAGCTCCTGGGAGACGTCACCCTCTTCCCGCTGCACGCTCCCGAGGGGACGCCCAGCGTGCTGGACAAGACGCGGCTGAAGCTGGAGAGCCTGCCGGCCGCCGGGGTGTGGCGCTTCGGGGTGAAGGGTCCCCACCGCCAGCTCTTCGCCGCGCGCAAGTCCGCGATGGTGGAGCAGGCCGACAGTCCCCTGCCGGGCTGGGCGGGGCCCCTCTCGGATGATGATTGGATCTACGGCACCTGGGAGACGGAGAAGCGCGAGCTGCGGCTGTACCGCTCGCTCCAGACGATGCTCGAGGTGCTCGTGCCGCCCGCCGAGGTGGAGGAGTTCGGTGACAGGACCTTTGCCCGGGCCCTCTCCGCGGTGCAGGGCGCGCTGAGCGACCTGTCCGTGGAGTACGAGGAGGGCGAGACCCCGGCGAAGGTGCGGGCCGAGGAGGAGAAGCAGGAGGAGGAAGAAGAGGCCGGGGCCGAGGAGGAAGAGGAGGCCGGCGAGGAGGCCACGGAGGAAGAAGAAGCCGGCGAGGAGGAGCGGGCCGAGGCTGACGAGGAAGAGGTCTCGCCGAAGCCCGAGCCCACGCGGGAGGAACTGCGGCAGCTCGTGGTGGCCGCCGCCGAGCGCCGTGTGGAGCGCCTGCGCCAGCCGGTCCCCGCGGAGCCGCGGGGCGTGGTGAAGGCGGTCGCCACCGAGGCTCGGAGCGCGGCGAAGAAGGCCACCGCCGTGGTGACGGACGCGGCGAAGAAGGTGGCGGACCGGGCCCTGGTTGCTACCGGCATGAAGAGCGCGGCGAAGAAGGCCACCCCCCAGGCGAAGCCCGTCGCGAAGACTCCGGCGCGTGGCACCGCCCCGAAGACCCCGGCGGGTGGTGCTCCGGCGAAGGGTGCGGCCAAGAAGGCGGCGGCGAAGAAGGCCCCGGCCGCCAAGAAGGCGGCGGCGAAGAAGGGTGCGGCCAAGAAGGCGGCGGCGAAGGCTCCGGCGAAGAAGGGTGCGGCCAAGAAGGCCCCGGCCAAGAAGGCGGCGGCCAAGAGGGCAGCGAAGGCTCCGGCGAAGAAGGCGGCGGCGAAGAAGGCCCCGGCCCGGAAGGCCACGGGCGCGAAGCGGGCTCCCGCCAACAAGAAGGGCGCCGCGCGCGGCCGTCGCTGAGCCATGTCCCTCCGGCCCTCTCCCGGGAGGGGGCTGGAGGCTCAGTGGTGGAGCAGTGGGGGCTCGTCGGGAGGTCGCTCCCGGGAGCCCTGGTCCTCGGGGGCGAGGATGACCCGGGTGACGCCGTTCTTGCCCGTGCGCCACTGCTGGTGCAGCCGCGCGAGCCGGTCCTGGAGAAGGATCTGCACGGCGCCCGCGATCGGGAGCGCCAGCAGCGCGCCGATGAGCCCGGCCAGGCTCGTGCCCACGAGCATCACCAGGGCGATGAGCAGCGGGTTCATCTTCAGCGTCCGGCGCTGGATGAGGGGCTGGAGCAGGTGGCCTTCGAGCTGCTGGTAGAGCAGGAACAGCCCCAGGGCGATGAAGCCCGCCTTGGTGCCCGCCGAGGCGAAGGTCGTCACCGAGACGAGGATGGCGCCCAGGAAGGAGCCCACGAAGGGGATGAGCCCCAGCAATGCCATGGTGAGCCCCAGGGGTAGGAAGTAGGGCACGCCCAGCAGCAGCATGGACACCGCCGTCACCACCCCGCCGATGAACGAGATGAGGAACGCGCCCGCCACGTAGCTGCCCACGGTGCGGTGCATCTGCAGGCCGAGGGCGCGCCAGTGCTCGCGGCGCGAGGGCTCCACCCACAGCAGCGACTTGTCGAACAGGTCCTTGCCGAACAGCAGGAAGAAGGCCGTCAGCACGGTGATGGTGAGCGCCGCGGCCAACCGCTGGAGCAGGTCCGTCACCATCCCGAGCATCGGCCCTGGCGCCATGGCGATCCGCCGGCGCAGCTCCCCGTTGACCCGGTCGATGAGGTCATAGCGCTCGTCCAGCCTCTGGACCCACGGCAGGTGCTGGAGCTTGTCGAGGTAGTCCGGCGCCGCGCGTACCAGGGCATGGCCCTGCTCGATGAGCATGGGCACCAGCGTCATCACCAGCATCGACAGCAGCCCGAGCCCCAGCAGGAACACCACCAGCACCGCCACGCCGCGCCGGGTGCCCCGCCGTTCCATCCGGCTCACCAACGGATTGGCGGCCAGGGCCAGGAAGAGGGCCACCATCACCCAGGTGAGCACCGTCCACGCGGTGGCCAGCATCCACAGCACGGCCACCAGCGCCAGCACGTTCAACGCCACCGTCCACACGGTGCGGGGCGTCACCTGGGAGCGCGGTCGAGGCGGTAGCGCCAAGGGCCGGGCTCTCGTCTACCCTTCGGGGAGATCGTTCGGAGGCATGGGCCGCAGCGGCTGGCTTGGCCGGGCGGTGATCTCCCGCTCCTCGTCATCCTCACCGTCGCCCCGGGCGAACTCGTGGATCTGATCCGGCAGGATGTCCCGGTAGTCGGGCGAGTCCTCCAGGGGAGGCGTCGCGGTCAGCTCCTGGTCGGTGAAGTTGATGTGCTCCTCCCCAGTGACGGGGTCTCGATTGCGCAGGGATTCCGACTCGCCTACGTCCTCGGATCCGAGGTCCTTGAATCGCATGGGTTGTCCTCCGGACACGCCGGGTTGGTTGCTCTGAGCCAACGGTGCGAACCCGATGGATTCCACGCAACGAAGCGCGGTTGCCTGCTCGCTGCGTGGCGCGGCTCAGCGTGGAGCGGCGATCGTCCGGCCCGAGGGGTAGCGCGGCGGGGCCTCGGCCAGCACCATGCCCAGGGCGAGCACCCGGGAGAGCGTCTCGCGCAGGGCGTAGCGGCGGGTGCGGGGTCGTCCCTCGTCCGCGGCCACGCCCCAGGCGTCGATGCCCACCGAGTTGGCGATGTAGAGGGCCCGCGTCAGGTGGAAGCGCTGGGTGACGAGCACCGCCTCGCTCACCCCGAAGACGGTGCGGGCCCGCACGGAGCTGTCATAGGTGGACAGGCCCGCGTCATCCTCCTCCACGGCGGACGGGGGCACGCCCCGGTCGAGGACGTAGCGCATCATGGCCCGCGTCTCGTCGTGGAAGGGGTCCGAGTTGTCCCCGCTGAGCAGCAGTGCGCTCACCCGGCCCCCCTGGTAGAGGGCGATGGCGGCGTCCAGCCGTTGAGCCAGCACGGGCGAGGGCACCCCTCCAGGCGCGAGCCCCGCCCCGTACACCAGCGCCACGGCCTTGCGGGGCGCCTGGGCCCGGGGGATGATCCGGTGCTCGTAGCGCTTCTCCACATAGAAGGAGAGCACCGCCAGGCCCAGCAGGGCCGCCAGCCCCGTGGCCAGCAGCGCCAGCACCCACCTGCGCACCTGGCGTGCGGTCTTGACGCCTCTCCCCATGGTCCCCGGCCCAACCGCCGGGATTTTCATTCTCCTCCCCGGGGGGCCCGCCGCAAAGCGCTCCGCCGCCTGGTGCTCAAACGGGGACACCAGCGGTGGGTACCTCGGCGGGTAGCCCGTACCGTGCCACCGTCTCCAGGAGCTGCTGGGGATTGACCGGCTTGCCCAGGAAGGCGGCCACCTCGTAGCTGGCCGCGTACAGGGCCCGGTCCCTCGGGCTCATCCCCGCCATGGCCGCCGAGAGGATGATGATGGGGACGGCACGCAGGGTGTCATCCGCCTTGCGGGCGGTGAGCACCCGGTGTCCGTCCATGACGGGCAAGGACATGTCCAGCACCACCACCGCCGGCCGGGGCGACCGACCGAGCAGATCCAACGCCTCCTTGCCGTGGCTCGCCGCTAGCACCTGATGGCCGTGAAGCTCCAGGAAGTGCTGGAGCGACTCGCGGATGTCGGGATCGTCCTCCACGATGAGTACCGGGCCGCGCAGCAATGTCATGGGTCAGCGCTCCGCCAGTGAAGTGGAACCTGCCCTCGAAGGCTAATCCCGGAGGGCGAGGGGGGCACCCCCAGGGGATCGGAGGGGGCGTGTCCGCCTGGAGGGTCGGCTCCGGGCGCCGGAGACCCCCTCTTGTTGCAAGGCCACGGTTGACCGTCCGCCCTACCGCCTATATAGGGGGCCGCGTTCAGGTTTCCAGAGGAGTTGGTGGCCCCATGGCGTCCCTTCGCGATATCCGCAAGCGCATCCGCTCGGTGAAGAACACGCGGCAGATCACCAAGGCGATGAAGATGGTGGCCGCCGCGAAGCTGCGCAAGGCGCAGGACGCCATCATCGCCGCCCGCCCCTACGCGTCGATGCTGGACCAGATCATCTCCGACCTGGTGACGCGCTCGGGGGGCGAGGAGCTGGCCCACCCGCTGCTGACGTCCCGCCCGGTGCGCAAGGTGGAACTGGTGGTGCTCACGTCGGACCGCGGTCTGGCCGGCGGCTTCAACTCCAACGTCATCCGGCGCGCCAGCCGCTTCGTCTACGAGAACAGCGGCCTGGAGGTGGAGATCTCCACCGTGGGCCGCAAGGGCAACGACTTCTTCCGCCAGCGCGGCCAGAAGATGCGCAGGGACTTCGGCCACCTGTCCCAGAAGCCCGAGTACAC
>NZ_DASVWK010000137.1:0-15260 GCF_036389735.1 Archangium sp.
TCTTCGACATCGGCGACCACGGGGACCGGGTCTTCATCGCGCTGGAGCTGGTGGAGGGCCGCACGCTGCGCCAGTGGCTCAAGGAGACGCCGCGGCGCTCGCAGGAAGTGGTGGACGTGCTCACCCTGGCCGGCCGGGGACTGGCGGCCGCGCACGCCGCGGGGCTGGTGCACCGCGACTTCAAGCCGGACAACGTACTGGTGGGCCGGGACGGGCGGGTGCTCGTCTATGACTTCGGCCTCGCGTGCGAGCAGGGCACCAGCACGCCCGGCGCCCCCACCCCGGTGGACCTGGCCGCCATCCTCGGCTCCGAGCCCCTCTCGCCGGACGCCGCCGCCCCCTCCGGGCAGAGCACCCGCGAGCCGCGCGAGACGCCGGTGACACGCGCCGGCCACATCATGGGCACCCCGGGCTACATGGCCCCCGAGCAGTACCGCCCGGAAGCCGTCGTCACCGCCCACGCCGACCAGTTCAGCTTCTGCGCCACCCTCTATTACGCCCTCTACCGCGAGCACGCCTTCGAGGGCAGCGGGGCCGCGGCGCTCGCCCGCGCCACGCTGGAGGGCCGGGTGCGTCCCCCCTCGCGCGAGGCCCGCGTGCCGGGCTGGGTGCGGGAGGTCGTCCTCAAGGGCCTCAGCCAGCAGCCGCAGGACCGCCATGCCTCGCTGGAGGTGCTGCTGGAGGCGCTGCACGACGATCCCCGGGTGCGCCGCCGGCGCCGGGTGTTCATCGGCGTGGCCGCGGGCTTCCTGCTGGCCACCGTGGCGGGGGCCGCGAGCGAGTGGCACGAGCGCAGGAGCCTGTGCCAGGGCGTGGAGGAGCAGCTGGCCGGGGTGTGGGACCCCGAGCGCCAACGAGCCGTGGAGAAGGCCTTCCTCGCCACCGGGCAGCCCTACGCGGCGGATGCCTGGGTCGGGGTGAAGGCCGCGATCGGGGCGTACGCCTCGGACTGGGTGGGCCAGCGCCAGAAGGCGTGCGAGGCCACGCGGCTCCAGGGGGTGGCCACCGAGGAGCTGCTCACCGCGCGCACCGCCTGCCTGGAGCGCCGACGCTCCGAGCTCAAGGCCCTCACCGACGTGCTCTCCGAGGCGGATGCCGCCGTGGTGGAGCGCTCCGTGGAGGCCGTGCGCGGCCTGGCCGAGCTGCGCCCCTGTGAGGACGTGGATCCGCTCGCCCTGCGCGCCTCGCTCCCCCCGGACGCCCAGGCGGCCGCCCGGGTGGAGGAGCTGCGCGCCTCGCTCGCCCGCGCCCGCGCCCTGCGCGCCTCCGGGCAGTACTCCGCCGGGCTCGCGGTGATGGCGCCCGTGACCACCGAGGCGCGGACGCTCGGCTACCGCCCCCTGGTGGCCGAGGCCCTGCTGGAGCTGGGGCAACAGCAGCTGGGCCTGGGAGACGCGGGGGCGGAGCGCAACCTGAAGGAGGCCGCGTGGACGGCCGACGAGGTGCGGCTCGACGAGGTGCGGGCCGAGGCGATGGTGGCCCTCACGGAGCTGGTGGCCTACGACGCCGCGCGCGTGCCGGACGGGCATGACTGGTACCACCAGGCCCGCGCGCTGCTGGTGCGCACCCGGCGCCAGGGGCGGCTGCTGGCCGAGCTCGAGAGCGCCCATGGGGTGGTGTACTCCGCCCAGGGGGACGCGGCGGCGGCCGAGGCCTCGCAGCGCAACGCGCTCGTCGTGCTGGAGCAGGCGGCCAGCGCGCCGGGGTCGGCCGGGGACGGCCACGAGACCGCGGTGGTGCTGCGCCGGCTGGGCAACACGCTCTCGGCCCAGGGGCGCCACGCGGAGGCGCTGCCCGTATACGAGCGAGCGCGCGTGGCCTTCGTGAAGGCGCTCGGCGGCGAGCACCCGCGCGTGGGCAGCACCCTGGTGAACATCGGCACCACGCTGAGCGCCCTGGGCCGCCACGACGAGGCGCTGGAGCCCCTGAGGCAGGGCGTGGGCATCCTGGAGCGCACGCTGCCGGTGCGCCACCCGTTCCGCGCGGTGGCGCTGGACGCGCTGGGGGCGGCGCTGTGGCGGGAGGGCAAGCCGGACGAGGCGGTGCGGGTGCTGCGCCGGGCGGTGGAGGCGGCGGAGCAGACGCGCGGGCCGACGCACCCGGACGTGGCGCAGCCGTGCAGCACGCTGGGGCAGGTGCTGGTGGAGGCGGGGCGGGCCTCCGAGGCGGTGGAAGTGCTGGAGCGCGCGGTGGGGATCCGCGAGCGGACGCTCGGGCCGAAGCACCCGGAGCTGGCCGCTCCGCTCACGGGCCTGGGCGAGGCGCTGCTGAAGCTGGGCCGAGCCTCCGAGGCACTCACGCCGCTGGAGCGGGCCCTGGCGCTGCGCGAGTCCCATACGCTGGTGTCGGTGGAGCTGTCCGAGACGCGCTTCGCCCTGGCGCGAGCGCTGTGGGAGTCGCGCAAGGACACGACGCGGGCGCGGCAGCTGGCGCAGGTGGCCGAGAGCACCCTGGAGCAGCCCGGCACCGAGGCCCTGCGCGCCCGCATCCAGGCGTGGCTCGGCTCGCGCGTACCGCGCGGGTAGTGCTCCCGAGGCGTGGCGGTCAGCGTCGCGCGCTACCCTCGGTGTCATGCACACGCTGAGAGTCTGGGGACTGCTGTTCGGGATGCTGCTGGCCGGGTGCGCCGCCTCGGGCCCTTCACTGCGCGAGGAGGCGGAACTCGACGCAGCCTGCCCGGAGGAGGCTCACCCGGAGGCGGATTCGTGTCTCGCCTTCCTGTGTGACGAGGAGGTGTGCGGCTTCTTCCACTGCGAGGACGTAGCGGCGGTGGCCGCGAGCGAAGGCGCGGACGCGGCACCCGGGAGCGTGGTGCGGACGCGCGGTGGGGGTCCGAGCGCGGTGTCCCTGTACCCGCCCGGCTACAACCCCCAGCTGCGGCACCGGGGGCGACCCCTGTCAGCGCCGGAGCAACAGGGCGCCGTCTTCATCATCCCGTGGGGGAATCACCACCACCGTCACCTGCTGCCTGGCCAGAAGCAGCTCATCGAGGATGCGAATGCGAGGCTGAACCGGCCTCACGAGAAGCACCACATCTTCTCTCAGGCGTTCAAGAAATGGTTCGAAATCAGGGGCATCGACATCCACCAATGGACCATGCTCATCGAAACGGGTCTGCACAAACGCATCCACCGCGGTGAGAATGGCGGTCCTTGGAACGCGGCGTGGCGGCAGTTCATCCAGGAAAAACAGGGCCATGTCGTGACGAAGGAGGAGATCTGGAAGCACGCCTGGGAATTGTGCGTCCGGTTCGGACTGATGGCTCCCCTCCTTCCGTATTACGGTAAGACGCGACTGCCGCCTCCCATCGAGTTCTGAGGAGCAGATGAAGTTCTACAAGCTGGATTCCGTCCCGTATGGGACCTCGCGCTACAAGGGCGAGTACAGCGCTGAGCACCCGTGGGGCCTGCCGGGCTTGCAATGCCCCACCTGTGTCGGCTCCGTCGGGGATATGTCGGAAGTCTACCCGGACGTGGATTTATCCGGCCTGCCGGAGGCGAAGCAGCTCGAGAAGGCCTGGCTGGAAGAGGATCTCGAGCGATTCAAACGCCTGAGGGAAATCGTGCGGCCCCTGGTTCCCCCAGGAGCACCACTGGCTCCTGGCTCCCAATTCGGCCCGCTCGTGGGTTCGGCTCGGGGCAACTTCGCGCAGATCTCCCTACTGGATCCCTGGGCGGTCATCCTCCGCCGGGACGCCCTGGAGCAACTCCAGGCGGAGGGCCTGCGCGGACTCAAGGCGTGCCGCACCGGGCTGCGCTTCCGCCAGAGGAACGCGCCCGAATTGATGGAGCTGTACGTGGAGATGCACGGCCTGCTCCACCCGGATTGCCTGCCTCCGGGCAAGGTCTCCCCGTGCGGGACGTGCGGTGGCTACGCCTTCTCCCTGCCCAAGCAACCCCTGCTCGACAGGGCCTCGCTGCCGGAGCACCTGGACGTGTTCCGGCTGCGCAACTTCACCAGCGTCATCGTCCTCACCGAGCGCTTCGCCGACACCCTGCGCCGGCTCGGCTTCGAGGAGTTCTCCCTGCGCGAACTGCCCCCGCGCTGAGCCCTGGATGAAGCCGCTCTCGTCCCTGCTCGCCCGGCCTCCCTTGTCGTCCCACCGCTCCCGGTGACACCCTGCCGGCCCATGATTCACACCTGGACCGCCCGCTGTACCCTCGTCCTGCTCGCGCTTCAGCTCGCGAGCGCCTGCGGCGAGACGAAGCCGCCCCCGACCCCTCCGGCCAACACGGACACCACCGCCCCCTCCACCCGGGCCTCCCCGGCCGGCGGCGCGTACACCGGAGGCATCACCGTCTCGCTGCTATGCGAGGACGAGGGGGGCAGCGGCTGCGGCGCCACCTACTACACGCGGGACGGCTCCGAGCCCACGCGCGCCTCGCCCTCCTTCCGCGACGCCATCGCCTTGAGCTCGAACACCACGCTCCGCTTCTTCTCCGTGGACAAGCAGGGCAACGCCGAGCCCGTGAAGTCCGAGGTGTACACCTTCGGCTCCACCGGCACCGACACGCTCGCGCCCACCACCACCGCCTCGCCCGCTGGCGGCGTCCACGCCCAGCCCGTGCAGGTGACGCTCTCCTGCGCGGACTCGGGCGGCAGCGGCTGCAAGGCCACGTACTACACCCTGAACGGCACCGCGCCCACGCAGGCCTCGCCGCTCTACACCGGCGCCCTCACCCTCTCCACCACCACCACGCTCCGCTTCTTCTCCGTGGACGCCTCCGGCAACGCCGAGCTCGTCCGCACCGAGCGCTACGTCATCGACCTCGCCGCCCCCACCACCAGCGCCAACCCGCGGGGTGGCTCGTACAACGCCCGCCAGGGCGTGACGCTCTCCTGCGACGACGGCGTGGGCACCGGGTGCGTCGCCACGCACTACACCCTCGATGGCACCACGCCCACGCGGGAGTCGCCGCGCTACACCGCGGGCACCGTCCTCCCCCTCGCCTCCACCACCACCCTCAAGTTCTTCTCCGTGGACGCCGTCGGCAACGCCGAGCCCGTGCGCACCGAGTCCTATGTCCTCGACACCGTGGCGCCCACCGTCTCGGCCTCTCCGAAGGGCGGCGGCTATCGCACCGCGCAGAGCGTGACGCTGAGCTGCTCGGACGGCACCGGCACGGGCTGCGTCGGCGGCATCTGGTACACCCTCGATGGCTCCGAGCCCACCCCCGCCTCGGCCCTCTACTCCGCGCCCCTCTCCCTCTCCGCCAACACCACGCTCCGCTTCCTCACCCAGGACGCGGTGGGCAACAGCGCCTCGGGCTCGGAGGTGTACGTCATCGACACCCGCAAGCCCTCCACCTCGGCCTCCCCCAGGGGCGGCGACGTCTCGGGTCCCGTCAGCGTGACGCTCACCTGCGACGACGCGGGGGGCACCGGCTGCGACGGCACCTGGTACACCGTGGATGGCTCCACCCCCACGACGGGCTCCACGCGCTACACCTCGGCCCTCCCCCTCTCCTCCACCACCACGCTCCAGTTCTTCTCCATGGACAAGCTCGGCAACGTGGAGGACACGCGCACCGAGACGTATGTCTTCCCCGACCCGGCCGCGGACACTTCCGCGCAGATCGCCGCCGTGCGCGCCTCGCCCGAGGGTGCCATCAGCCTCCCCATCGACCGGGCGCTCGTCACCTACGTGAAGACGAAGGTGGGCACCGACCCCGCCGGCTTCTTCCTCCAGGCGCAGAAGAACGGCCCGGCCCTCTTCGTCGCGGTGGACCCCACCACGTTGTCCCCCTCCCCCCTGCCGGGTGACCGCGTGTCCCTCGTGGCCACCCAGAAGGCCGCGACGACCACGACGGCCGGGCAGGTGCGCGTGACGGGCCTCTCCTCCTTCGTCGTCCACGGCCGGGGCGAGTCCGTGACGCCCCTGCTCGTCGACGCGAGCACCGTGGACCTCGTCAGCCTCATCCCCGACTACGAGAGCGAGTACCTCACCGTCTCCGGGACACTCACCTCCACGTTCGGCAACTCCGGCGCCGAGCACCAGCAGGCCAACCTGTCCACGGTGGGCAACCCCAACGAGCCCGGCACCTCCACCTTCCTGAAGCTGCGCATGCCCTCCACGCTGCTGACGGCGCTCGTGTCCCGCCATGACGTCAACCAGGGCTGCTCCCTCACCGTCACCGCGCCCCTGTGGCGGTTCGGCTCGACGGCCCAGCCCTCCGCCTGGATGGAGCAGGACCTCCAGGTGCTGAGCTGCCCCGCTCCCCGGTTGCTCAACGCCGTGGCCACCAGCGCCACCTCGCTCACGCTCATCTTCGACCGCGCCCTCCGCCCGGCGAGCGTCCTGGCCAGCGGCGGCCAGTTCACCTTCGACAACGGGCTGAAGGCCACGGCCGCCACCGTGCTGGACCGCGAGGTGCGCCTCACCACCAGCACGCAGGTGAGCGGGACTGTCTACACGGTGACCGTGGCGGGCACCGTGCAGGATGTCATGGGCACGAGTGTGAACCCCACGGCCCGGAGCAAGGGCTTCATCGGTTTCAAGAAGCAGGCCGTGCTGCGCATCAACGAGGTGGCCCCCAACCTCGTCTCCTCCAGCGGGGCACCCATCCAGCGGGATGTCGTGGAGCTGTACGTGGTGCAGTCCGGCTTCACCGACAACATGAGCCTGACGACGGACAACTTCATCGTGGCGAGCCTGCCCCCGGTGGACGTCACGGCGGGCGACCTCATCGTGGTGCACTTGAGCCCGGACGCGGCGACGAACAGGGATGCCCCCGGCTCGGAGACGGCCAGCAAGAGCGAGTACCCCTCGGCGAGCTACGCCAGCAACTACGACACCGCGTGGGACTTCCACGGCAGCTCCAACGGCTTCATCGTGTATGCGAACACGGTGCTGCGCGTGAGGGACTCGGCGGGCAACACGCAGGATGCCGTGGCCTTCGTCCAGCCCGGCAACACCAGCGTCACCGGCTTCCCGCCCCTGCTCCAGGCCCTCCAGGCCGAGGGCCTCTGGCAGCCCCTCCATTGCAACGGAGCCCCGTGCACCTACAGCTCCGTCCCCTCGGCCCTCGACGTATCCGCCAGCTGGGGAGGCCTGTTCTCCAGTACCAGTAGCCGGTCCACCACGGTGTATCGGTTCGACAACCTCGACAGCGATTCGAGGAGCGACTGGACCGTGGGGGCGAGCTCGCTGGGCCTTCCCAACACCAACCCGTAGCCGTCGAGCCTCGACGGCCTCCCGCTCGGATTGGACCGTGGGACAAGCTCCCACCCAAGGCCCGGCTGGCACCAAGGCCCTCGGATGAAATCCGCCCGTGGGCTGTGTTCCAAAGGACGCACGGTGGACGTTGGGCAGGCGCTGAAGGGCTCGTGCCCATGCCTGCCCTCCGTGTCCTTTCTTCCTTCGTAGGGACAGGTGTCTTGGTGTCCAACAAGATTTCTCGGTTGGGGTCGTCGGTGGAGGTGTCGAGCGAGGAGCCGGTGCGTGCTCGCATCCTCCTGGTGGACGACATCCACGCGAACCTCATCGCCTTGCAAGCCATCCTGGAGCCCCTGGAGCAGGAGCTCGTGCTGGCCCGCTCGGGAGATGAAGCCCTCCTGGCACTCCTCCAGGATGACTTCGCCTGCATCCTCATGGACGTGCAGATGCCGGGGCTCACCGGCCTGGAGACGGCCGCCCTCATCCGCGAGCGCGAGCGCACCCGGCACATCCCCCTCATCTTCATCACCGCGCTCAGCCGCGAGGCGGCCTACATCACCCGCGGCTACGCCCAGGGGGCCGTGGACTTCCTGCTCAAGCCCGTGGATCCGGACATCCTGCGCTCCAAGGTGCGGGTGTTCGTGGACCTCTACCTGCGCGGCGAGCAGCTCAAGCGCCAGGCCTTGGAGCTCGCCGCGCACCGCCGTGCCCAGGAGGAGTTCCTGCGCGCGACCGAGCTGGAGCAACAGCTCGTGGGCATCGTGGGCCACGACATCCGCACGCCCTTGTCCGCCATCCTCGCCACGGCGCAGTCACAGCTCGCGTCGAACCAGCTCGCGCTGGCCCAGCGCACGGCCTTCGAGCGCGTGGCGCGCGGGGGCGAGCGCATCCGGCAGATCGTGGACCTGCTCCTGGACTTCACCCGCGCGCGCCTCGGTGGCGGTATCCCCGTGTCCCGCCGCACCGGGGACCTCAACGAGCTGTGCCGCAGAATCACCGACGAGCTCCAGGTGGCGCGCCCGGAGCGGAGCATCCAGTGCCACTTCTCGCGCGAGAGCCTCCTGGGGGAGTGGGACCTGGAGCGGCTGGCGCAGGTGGTCGCCAACCTGTTGGACAACGCGCTCAAGTACAGCCCCGAGGACACGCCGGTGCGGCTCTCCACCCGGGAAGAAGGGGTGGAGGCCGTCGTCCTCGAGGTGCACAACCAGGGCCCCCCCATCCCCGAGCACCTGCTGCCCTTGCTCTTCGAGCCGTTCCACCGCGGAGAGACGCCGGGCGAGCTGACCCGTACAAGCCTTGGACTAGGGCTCTACATCGCCCAGGACATCGTGCGCGCCCACGGGGGCTCCCTCACCGTGCGGTCCACGGCCGAGGCCGGCACCACGTTCCGCGTCTGCCTTTCGCGCCATCCCCGGCAGGCGGGACGTTTCAGTCCCTGTGATGAATTGCAGGATGACTCTCTCTCGCGGACCGCCTGAGAACCCCGCGGATTTCGGGTCCCCGGTAGTTCCGTCTCCGCGCCGCTTGGAAGAATTTTCAGGTGGCGGAGACGCCCTTCCGCCAAACCCTGAATTCCACTAGGGCCGTGGCTGGCGTGATTCGTGCTCTACCTCACTGCGAGATGAGTTCCTCCACCCCCTCCATCGCCTACACCATCGAAGTCAGCTCGATGGCCTGGAAGCAGCTCTCCTACCTCTCCCTGGAGAGCTACCAGCAGCTCCGGAGCGAGGTGGATGCGGTAGCCGCCAGGATGGCGAGCCTGGGGAAGCCCGCCCTGGTCTTCTTGAAGACCGTGTGCCAGGTCAGCCTCCTGTCGCTCGTGGTGGGGGAGTATGTGGTGCTCTACGACCTGGACCCCGAGCGCGGGCGGCTCACGCTCCAGGAGGTGGCACGCCGCCTCCCGGACGACAGCAGGGCCCAGGTCGGCTGACCCCGAGGTCGCCTGCCTGCTGGGTGGGCGAGCGGGGATGAAGCGCCCCCGAGACCCCCGGCGCGGGGGAGCGTTCGTACCTTAGGGCATGGCCGAGAGTCACCTCGAGGCGCGAGAGCGGCTGCGCCTGTGCGACTTCATCCGAGAGCACACGCCCCGCATCCTGGCGGAGTGGGAGCGGGAGCTCCGCGGCCACTCGCCTGCCCGGGCGCTCTCCCAGCCCCGGCTCCTCGACCATCTGCCGCACCTGCTCAATCGGGTCGCGAACGTGGTGGAGACTGTCCACACCGGCGAGCACCAGACGCTGGAGTCCTTTCCAGAGGTGCATGCGCTGGAGCGGCTGGAGGTGGGGTACGACCTGGAAGACGTGTCCCACGAGTACGCCGTGCTGCGGGAATGCGTCCTCCGGCTCTACGAGGCGCATGCCGAGCAGGTAGGGGTGGGGCCGCTGTCGCTCATGCTGCGGGAGGTGCGCCGCTTCAACCAGACGTTCGACGAGGCCCTCTCCACCGCCGTGTCCTGTTACGCGCGCACCCGCGAGCGAACCCTGATGGCCCTCGATCGCCTCTCCGAAGCGGCCTTGGGGACGGAGGAGTTGGAGACCTTCCTGCCGAAGCTGCTGCGCATCATCCTGGAGAGCACGGAGTCGGTGGATTGCGTCGCCCTGCTGCTGCGTGACGGAGAGGTCCTCCGGATGCGCGCGGCCGTGGGGGGGGAGCAGGACGTGGCCGCCGGCTTCAGCCTGCGGATCGGCGAGGGCTTCGCCGGGAAGATCGCCGCCGAGAGGCGCCCGCTGGAGGTGCGCTCGGCGGCGACGGATTCCCTGGTGAAGAGTCCCGCCCTGCGAGCCCAGGGCACCCGCGCCCTCTATGGGGTGCCGGTGCTGCACGAAGAGGCGGTGATCGGCGTGGCGCACATGGGCAGCCGCACGGCCTTCGAGTTCTCCAACGAGGACAAGCTCCTCTTCCGCGCCATGGTGATCCGGGTCACCGGCTTCCTCGTCCAGGCCCAGCTCGTCACGCGCGAGCGACAGGCGCGGGAGGCGTCCGAGCGGATGCTGGAGCGCGTGCGGGCTCAAGAGGCGCGCACGGCACGACTCCAGGAGGTGACGGCCGCCCTGTCACGGGCGCTCACCACCGACCAGGTGGCCCGGGTGGTGGTGGACAAGGTCGCGCGGGCCCTGGGGGCGGAGGCCGGCTCCATCGGCCTGCTCACCGAGGACGGCCAGCACTTCGAGATGCGGGGGGCCCTGGGCTACTCCGAGGAGATGATCCGCGGCTGGGAGCGCATCCCGGCGGACTCCCCGGTGATGTTCCGCGAGGCGGTCCGCACCGGGGCCCTCGTCCTCTACGAGACGCGGGAGTCCTTCCTGGCCGACTACCCCCAGTGGGCGAACGATCCCACCGTGAAGGCCCACCAGTCCTTCGCCACCCTACCCCTGCTGCTGGAGGACCGCGCCCTCGGGGCCCTCGGGCTGTCCTTTCGCGAGCGGCACTCCTTCACCCCGGAGGAACAGGACTACCTGCGCGTGCTCGCCGGCCAGTGCGCCCAGGCGCTGGAGCGCGGGCGCCTCTATGACGCCGAGCAGCGGGCACGCGCCGAAGCGCAGCGGGCCCTGGCGCGACTCAACCTGCTGATGGACACGGCCCCGGTGGGTCTCGGCTTCTGGGACGAGGAGTTGCGCTACGTGCACATCAACGGACGGCTGGCGGAGATGAACGGCCTGTCCGAGGCCGCGCACCTCGGGCGCACCGTGCGGGAGGTGCTGCCGGAACTCGCCCCCACCCTGGAGCCGCTCTTCCGCGAGGTGCTGGAGACGGGCCTGCCCCGGGTGCTGGAGGTGACAGGGGAGACCCCCGCGGCCCCTGGCGTCGAGCGGCACTGGCTGGTGAGCTACTACCCGGTCCGAGACGTGGACGGCACCTCCCTGGGGCTGGGCGGCGTGGTGGTGGAGATCACCGATCGCAAGCGTGTCGAGGAGGAGCTGCGGCGGACGGCGGAGTTCCGGGAGCGCTTCCTCGGCATCGTCAGCCATGACCTGCGCAACCCGCTCAACGCCATCCTCCTGTCCGCCAACACGTTGATGCACTCCGATTCCGTCATCAAACAGCACCTGAAGACGACCCGGCGCATCGCCACCAGCGCCGAGCGGATGGCGCGGATGATCGCCGACCTGCTCGACTTCACGCGAGGGCGGTTGGGGGGAGGCATCCCCGTCACCCCCCGGCCCGCCGATCTCCGCCACATCTGTCGGCACGTCGTGGAGGAGCTGGAGCTCGTCCATCCCGAGCGAACGGTGCGCCTGCGCACGCGCGGAGACTTCCAGGGCGAGTGGGACCCGGACCGGGTCGCCCAGCTCCTCGGCAACCTCGGCAAGAACGCGCTGGACTACAGCCGCGCGGACAGCATCGTGGACTTCGTGCTGCACGATGAAGGCGACACCGTGCGCGTGGAGATCCACAACGAGGGTGCCCCCATCCCGGCCGAGCAACTCCCGCACATCTTCGAGCCCTTCCGGCGTGCCACGGTGGACGGCGGGCGGCCCTCCACCAGCGGGCTGGGCCTGGGCCTCTTCATCGTCCACCAGATTGTCCGTGCCCACGGTGGCACCATCGAGGCACGCTCCACCGAGGCGGAGGGAACCACCATCGGCGTGCGGCTGCCTCGGCGGGCCGCCCCGGCTGGGGAGAGTTGACGGAGACAGGTAGGATGGGCGCCGTGACGGAGCGGAGGGAATGAGCGAGCGCAACGGGCGCGAGGCCTGGCTACCGGAGCTGGCCGAGCAGCTGCGCAAGGTGGACAAGCTGCGGCGGAGCGGGCGCTACGAGGAGGCACTCTCACGCATGCGCCAGCTCGCCGAGGTCCACCCCCGGCAGCTGCGCGTGCTGCTGGAGCTGGGGCTGACGCTCGGCGTGTGGGGCGGTGCCCCCGCCGAGGCCCTTCCCTGGTACGAGCGCGTCCTGGAGATGGCGCCGGGCCACGTGTCCGCGCAGCTCCACCGCGCCCTCGCGCTGGCCCGGCTGGGTCGCCACGCCGAGGCCGTGGCCGACTTCAACGCGCTCGAGGCCGTGGGCTACCGCAAGGCGCTCGTCCTTTATATGAAGCGCGCCGAGTCCCTCGAGGCCCTCGGCCGGCACCCCGAGGCCGAGCGGGACTGGACGCTCGCCCTCGCCGAGGACGCCGACAACCCCTGGCTGCTCCAGCAGCGCGCCGCCTCGCGGGCCCGGCTGGGTCGGCTGGAGGAAGCGGTCGCGGATCTCACCCGGGCCCTCGCCCCCCGGGAGGGTGAGGAGGTGGACGCGGAGCTGCTGCGCGACCGGGGCCTGCTGCGCGCTCGGCTGGGGGACACGGCCGGGGCCCGCGCGGACTTCGAGGCGGGGCTCGCCGCCCTGCGCACGGGAGATCCGCCCACGCTCGCGGAGGAGCTGCGCCAGCGGTTGTCGGAGGCGAGACTCATCGCGGGCGGAGGTTCGTCACGTGCCCGTGATCCAGCGTGAAGGTTGCCGCCGCCACGCTCTCCATCGGTACCCCAGGAAAGACACCCCTCCGGCCACCAGCGCGATGACCATCCAGAGGCCGAGGGTGCGGAGGTGCTCCCAGGTCATGAGGCCCCGGAGCCTACCGGCGGGGAATCCGGACGGCTTCGTGCCGCGAGGCGTGATGATGGATGGAGAGCAGATCGTGGCTCCTCGCCCACACGTCCGTGGGTCGTTGGCCGCGCTCGTACCGGAGGCAGCCCGGTGGTGGGTCTGGGCATGTCCCCTGCACGGAGCCGGGCGTATGGACTCATGGTCTCGTGCGTTGCTCGCCCTCCTGTGGCTCCTCGCCGTGGGAGCCCCCGGTACTCCCGCTTGGGCCGAGGAGTGCCCCGAGGCTCAGCAAGTCACCGTGGACCTCGCTTCGTGGATGAAGCAGGTCCGCGCCCAGCCGCCTCCCGCGCGGATGAAGCGGCTGCTGGCCACCCTCGGGCTCCCCCCGCTGCCCACCGTCGAGGCACTCGGGGAGGAGGAGTCCTGTCAGGAGGAACTGCCCCGGTTGCTCTCGCTCGAGCGCTTCCAGGTCCGGCTCTCCGATGCGCCCGAGGAGGAGCGCGTCCTCTGGCTGAGCTTCGCGTCCTGCGGCGACGAGGGCGGTGGCGGCCCGTCTCCGGATGTGGTGCGCGGGGTGGTGCTGCGACCGCTCGGGCCCGGGCGCTGGTGCCGCATCGAGGCCCCCTTCCTCAATGCCGACACCCGCTCGCCCTACAGCCAGTCGCCCTATCTGTGTGAGCCCCCCGAGTTCTCCTTCGTCCACCTCACCTCCGAGCGACACCGGGTCTTCCGCCTCGTCGAGACCGAGACCCCCTGCATGGGCTCCGCCGCGAGGCACGTCATCACCCGACGGCTCTCCTTCTGGGAGCTGAGGGGGACTCGGATGCGGCGGCTCTTCGAGACGACGCTCCTCCAGTCGCCCCTGTCGTCCCCGGGGCCGGGCTCCTCCAAGGTTCTCGAGGCGCGCGTCCGCATCGTGGGGGAGTCGTTCCCCCGCCAGCTCGCCGTCACCGAGCGCGTCTCGGAGATGTTCTCCGAGGAGCAGGGGGTCGCCCGGCACATGCGGTACCAATTGGACGAGGTGTCAGGCAGGTATGTGCGGCCCAAGGGGGGCCCGTAGAGCGCTTACGGGGCTCTCCCCGAGTGGGATATGAGGACTCCGCCCCGATGTCCTCCTCCCCGCGCTCCCCCACCGCCTGGGCCGCCCTCCTCTTCCTCGGCCTCACCTCCGCCACCTGGTGGCCGCATACCGATCTCGGGGACTCCCAGCTCTACCAGGTCGTTTCCCGCCACATGGTCGAGGACGACGCCTGGCTCTCGCTGCGCTACCTCCCCGACGTCCACGCCCGCTTCTTCGAGCACCTCCCCTTCGGGCTCTGGCCCTTCGCCCTCGTCATCCGCCTGCTCGGCGAGCCCGCCCTGCGCCCCCTCTGTGCCGTCTTCTCCCTGGGCACCCTGCTGCTCACCGGCTCCGTCGCCCGCCGCTCCGCCGGCACCTGGGCCGGGGTCACCGCCATGCTGGTGCTCGCCCTCCCCGATGGTTTCTTCATCCGCGGCGGCCACCCCTTCCTCGAGCCCCTCCTCCTCCTCCTCTCCACCGGCTCCGCCGTCCCGCTGTTGCTCGGCGTGCCCCGAGCCCGGGGCTGGCTCGTCTGTGGCCTGCTCGCCGCCGCCGCCTGCGCCGTGAAGGGCCCCTTCGGCCTGCTGCCCTTCGCCGGCACCGCCGTCGCCCGCGCCCTCGTCGAGCGCTCCTGGAAGGTGCTCGTCACCGGCACCCTGGTGGGCATCGCCGCCGCCGTTCCCACCGTCCTCTTCCTCGTCTTCAACGCCGAGTGGTGGGAGGGCTACGTCCACCACCAGGTGCTCGCCTCCGCCACCGGTGAGCGCACCGACGGGCAGCTCTCCTGGTACATCCCCTTTCGCACCCTCGTCAGCCGCTTCTGGCCCGGGCTGCCCCTGCTCGCCGCCGGAGTCGTGCTCGCCCTCGGCCGGCCCGCTCGCGCCTTGCGCGCCCTGCTCCCCGAGGGCACGCCGCACGCCGCCGAGGTCCGCCGCTCCGCCCGCGTGCTCCTCCTCGCGAGCCTCTTCGTCCTCTCCGCCCTCTGCATCCCCGGACGCAAGGTGTGGAACCACTCGCTCGTCGCCTTCCCGCTGCTCGCCATGCTCGTCGGCGTGGGGCTCGGCCCATGGTTGGAGACCCGGCTCGCCTCCCCTGAGAAAGCACGTCGTGCCCGACTCGGGCTGGCCGCGCTCGCGCTGATCGCCGTCGTCGCCTCCGTTGCCGGAGCGGGTCGACTGCTCTTCCCCCGACCCTGTCCCGCCGCGGGCCCGCTCTCCCCTCAGCTCGCGGACGTGTCCCCCGGCGCGTCCGTGCTGGTGGTGTCGCCCCGCCACGAGTGGACCACCGTCGCCGCCTTCGCCGTCGAGCGCCGCTGGTCCCCCTGGCGTCTCACCGAGCTCGGCCCCACGCTCGCCCCTGGAGGCCCCTCCGAGGCCCGCGTGGCCTTCGTCGCGGACGGGGCGCCCGTGAGCGACCCGGCCTGGCGCGAGGTGGGCCGCGATGGTCGCTGGCGACTGCTGCGCCGCTGAGACTCCGCTTTACAGCTCCCCGACTCAGCGCGCTCGCACCGACACGGTATAGGTG
>NZ_DASVWK010000138.1:0-11055 GCF_036389735.1 Archangium sp.
GAGCACAGTGCCGGGGTGGACCTGATCCTGGACCAGCGCCCCAGCCCGGGCCGCTCCAGCCGGTGCCTGGGCGTCTACGTGCTCACCGAGCGCGGCCACATCGAGACGTTCCTGGCCAAGGTGACGGTGCTGGCCACCGGAGGCGCGGGCAAGGTCTACCTGTACACCTCCAACCCGGACGTGGCCACGGGCGACGGCGTGGCCATGGCGTACCGGGCCGGGGCCGAGGTGGCGAACATGGAGTTCTACCAGTTCCACCCCACCTGCCTGTACCACCCGGAGGCCAAGAGCTTCCTCATCAGCGAGGCCCTGCGCGGCGAGGGCGGCAAGCTGCGGTTGCGCAACGGCCAGCAGTTCATGGACCGCTACCACCGGCTGGCCGAGCTGGCCCCGCGCGACGTGGTGGCGCGCGCCATCGACGCGGAGCTCAAGCGCACCGGTGACGACTGCGTCTTCCTGGACATGACGCACCTGGGGCGAGCCTTCGTCATGGATCGCTTCCCCAACATCTACGCCACCTGCAAGGGCTTCAACATCGACATGGCCGTGCAGCCCATCCCCGTGGTGCCCGCGGCCCACTACATGTGCGGCGGCGTGGTGACGGACCTGAATGGTCGCACCACCGTGCCGGGCCTCTACGCCATCGGCGAGGTCGCCCACACCGGCCTGCACGGCGCCAACCGGCTCGCCTCCAACTCACTGCTGGAGGGACTCGTCTACGGCCACCGCGCCGCGAAGGTGTGCGCCGAGGAGGCGCGCACCTTCAGCCCGCCCCCGGAGGATCCGCCGCAGTGGGACGAGGGCAGCGCGGTGCAGTCGGACGAGAGCGTCGTCGTCACGCAGAACTGGGATGAGATCCGCCGCTTCATGTGGAATTACGTGGGCATCGTCCGCACGGACAAGCGCCTGATGCGGGCGCGCCGTCGGTTGGACCTGCTGCGCGAGGAGATCCGCGACTACTACTGGCGTTTCAAGGTGACGCGCGACGTCATCGAGCTGCGCAACATCTGCGACGTGGCCACCCTCATCGTGGACTGCGCTGGCCGACGCAAGGAGAGCCGCGGCCTCCACTTCACGCTGGACTACCCCAACACGGACGACCACCACGGCAAGCGCGACACCGTGGTCCGCCGAGAGCTCTGAGCGCCGGATGACCTACCCCACCGACCCGCGCCACACCCTGGAGCCGCCCGGGCCCGAGCGGCCCCCTGCCCCCGAGCGTCCCGACGAGCAGCCCCCGACCCCGCCCGTGCGCCAGCCCTGGCCGCCCGTGTGCGCGGCCGTCGTCGGCGGCTCGGTGGCCCTGTTCGTGCTGGATGCCGTCCTTCGCCAGGGCGGCTCGATGCTGGACGGACGCATGGGTCCCGTCTTCCAGCGGATGGCCCTCTACGGGCCCCTCGTGCAGGCCGGCGAGTACTGGCGCGTGTTCACCTGCGCCCTCGCGCATGGCGGCCCCATCCACCTCCTCTTCAACATGTCGGTGGCGTACTCGCTGGGCATGCCCCTGGAGCGAGCCATCGGCAGCGGGCGAATGATCCTGCTCTCGCTCGTCGCCACATTGGGCGCCTCGGCCTTCGCCCTCCTCTTCAACTTCGACATCCCCATGGTGGGGGCCTCGGGGATGATCCTCGGCTGGGGCGGGGCCATGTTCATCGTCGCCACGCGGGAGTTCCGCCGCAGCCTCCTCTTCTGGCTCGCCCAGGTGGCCGTGCTCAGCCTGCTGCCAGGGGTGAGCTGGGCCGGGCACCTCGGAGGTTTCCTCTTCGGAGTGCCCATGGGCATCGCCCTGCGCGGGGGGCCCCGTGTCTTCTCGCGGGCGGCGCCCATGCTGCTCGTCATCGCCATGGCGGTGGTCTACATCGCCGCCAACCCGGAACGTTTCAGGGGAATGCCCTAGATGGAAATCAAGTCGGTCTGTGTCTTCTGTGGCTCGCGGATGGGTGCCCGTCCGGACTACCTTGAGGGGGCCAAGGCGCTGGGCGCGGAGCTCGCGCGGCGGGGGCTCACCCTCGTCTACGGCGGCACCAGCGTGGGGCTGATGGGCGCCATGGCGGACGCGGCCCTCGACGGAGGGGGCAAGGTGGTGGGCGTGCTCCCCCAGGTGCTGAGCGATCGGGAGATCGCCCACCCGCGGCTCACCGAGCTGCACCTGGTGGACTCCATGCACACGCGCAAGGCGATGATGGCCGAGCGCGCGGATGCCTTCATCGCCATGCCCGGCGGCGTCGGTACCTTCGAGGAACTCTTCGAGATCACCACCTGGGCCCAGCTCGGCATCCACCAGAAGCCCATCGGCCTGCTGAACGTGGCGGACTTCTACGGGCCGCTGCTGGCGCTGATGCGGCGCGCGGTGGACGAGGGCTTCATCCCCGAGACCCGCGCCCAACCCTTCTCCTATGACGCCTCGCCGAGCGCGCTGCTGGATCGGCTCTTGAAGGCCGGTCAGCCGCTCACGCCGGAGCAGCGGGTGCTGCGGCCCGATCAGACCTGAACCGCGCTAGTGCGCGTGGACGCGCATCTCCACCTTGCCGAGCGCGGAGGCCATGCGCAGCACCACGCGCTCGGTGCCCGAGGGGATGACGGCCTTGCCATCCGCGAACGTGGTGGGGAAGCGCACGCGGTAGCCCACCCAGAAGGTGCCCAGGTACGGGTAGAAGGCGCGCAGCTCCATGTCCGCCCGGCCCACGCGCTCCACGCTCACGGGCCGAACCTCACCCGCGGGCGTCACCAGCACCAGGTTCCAGATGGACGAACTGCGGTCGAAGTCGTCGTAGCGGTAGTTGAAGACGTGGACGCCGAGGAAGAATTCGTGCGCCTTCACCGCCTCGGCCAGCTCGCGCGTGAGCACCTCCTCCACGCGCTCGCGAGGCAGGGCCTTGAAGGTGGCCTCGCGGCGCACCCGGGCCTCGCGGAAGGCGGGCGTCTGGAGCGTGGCCGCCGCGAAGAGCACCGTGTCGAAGCCGCTGTAGAGCTCGTCGCGCGCCGAGAACCGCTCCAGCACCTCCTGGTAGACGAGCTCCTGGCGCTCGTCCTTGAGCACCGGAGCCGGATCCCCCAGCGTGGGCGGCGTGGAGACACAGCCCACGAGCGCCGACAGCAGCGCCGCGAGCCGCAACTGCGTCTTCATGGAATGAAGTCCTTGCGGGTGTACAGGGTGAAGAGCCGGTTCCCGGAGGCCTCGACCGCCTCGCGACCGCCCTCCAGCCGGTCCACCAGCGCGAACGCCCCGAGCACCTTCAATCCCTCGAGTTGCGCCCGCTCGATGGCCTTGAGCGTGGAGGCCCCCGTGGTGACCACGTCCTCGAGGATGGCCACCGACGCACCAGGAGCGAGCGCCTTCATGCCCTCGATCCACTGGCCCGTACCATGGCCCTTGGGCTCCTTGCGGACGATGAAGGCATGCAGCGGCGTCCCCGACAGGTAGCTCGTCAGGCTGACCGCCGAGGCGAGCGGATCCGCCCCCAGAGTCAGGCCCCCCACCGCGATGGCCTCGGAGGCCTCACGCAGGACCGCCTGGAGCAGCAACCGGCCGATGAGGAAGTGCCCCTCGGCCAGCAGCGCCGTGCGCTTGCAGTCGATGTAGAAGTCCGACTCCTTGCCGGACGAGAGGACCACCTTGCGCCGCTCGAAGGAGCGCTCGGTGAGCAGCTCCAGCAGGCGGGCCCGGTCACGCGCGAGCGCGTCCACCATTCACAGACTCTCCAGCCAAGCCACGAGATCCGCGGAGTAGCGAAGCTGGGTGATCAGCTCCTGCTTCCGCGTCTCATCGAGGTCGGCGAACACGTCCGCCAGCAGCGCGAGGTCCTGGTTGATGTCCACCAGCCGCTGGGTGGCCTCGGCGGCCAGCTCGTCCGCGTCGACCTCCTCATCCACCGTCTCCGGCGCCAGCGAGTCGTCGTCGGCCAGCGCCTTGTCCAGCATGTCCCGGGCGATGGGCGTCAGCCGGCCCTCGGCCTCGAACTGCTCCCGTTTGGCCTCCAGATCCTCCCGGCTCACCGGGGCGTCGTGGATGGCCGAGGCCAGCGCCATCAGCAGCGCGTCCTCGTCCGACACATCCGTGTGCAGACGGGCCAGCACCCGGTCCCTCTTGAGGAACCGCAGCGCCGCCACCCGACGGAAGCCGGAGATGATCTGGAACCTGTCCGGCGGCTTGAAGCGCACGTCCACCGGGAAGAGCTGCCCCAGCCGCGCCAGATCGGTCGCCAGCGCGGACAACTCTCCCACCGGACGGATCTGGAAGGTGGTGTCCTCGTCGATCCGCTCCAGCGGGATGTGAGCGGGCGCCACGTTCCCCCGGCGGCGCGGAGGCGCGACGGCCTCCACGGGAGCCGTGGTCTGCTCGGCGGGCTGCTCACCCCCCGAGGCCTCCACGGCCTGGGCAGGCGGCTCCGGAGCGGACGGCTCCTGGGCGGGCTCCTCGCGCGCCTCCTCCGACCCCTCCTGGGACTCGGTGGGAGCGGCGGAAGCCTCGGGAGCGGAGCCCTCGGTCGATTCCTCGCCCGGGGTGCTCGGCTGCGCGTCCACTTCGTCGGTCCTGTTCTCGGCGTTCATGGCGTTCATCGGCAGGCACCCCTGAATGGACCCTCACCGGGCCACGGACGGCGGTGCGGTGGCGCGACAGCGCGCCACCTCAACGCACTAACGGCCCTTCTTCTTCACCACGACCTTTTTACGTGCACCCTCGGCGACTGTCGGGGGGACCGGAGCGGCGGCCGGCGGCCGAGGAGGCTCGGGGCGGGTAGGCGCCTCGGTCCTCGCGGCGGGCGGAGCCGGCGGAGCCGGACGGGTCGCGGACGGAGCGGCCGGCGGCACCGGACGCGTGGGAGCGGCGGTGGCCGGACGGGCCGGGGCCGCGACGGGCGTCGTGGGACGCGCACCGGGCAGTGCCGGACGGGCCGGGACGGTCGTGCCCGGACGCATCGCGGGACGCACGGCCGTCGGACGCGGCAGCGCCGGACGGTCGGCGGGCACGCGGCCCGGCTCCACCTCACCCATGTCCACGCGGCCGCGGAAGCTCGCGCCGTCCACGATGATGACGCGCGGGGCGTGGATGTCTCCCACCATGCGACCCTCGCGGGTGAGTTCCACGCTCTCGGTGGCGTTGATGTTGCCCACCACCACGCCGCTCACGATGGCGTTCTTCACCGCCACGTTCGCCTTCACCACGCCCGTGGGCTCCACGATGAGGGTACGGCTCAGCGTGAGCTCGCCCTCCACGCGGCCGCGCACGGTCAGGTCCTCGTCACCCGTCAGCTTGCCGCTGATGAGGATGGACTGACCCACCACGGTGTTGTTGACGGACGCAGCGTCCAGTTCCTTCGCGGTGGCCAAGGATCAGCGCTCCTTCGGGATGTCCATGTCGACGTTGCCCTTGAAGGAGGCACCATCGGCGATGAGGATGCGCGGGGCCTTGATGTCGCCCACCACGCGGCAGTCCGTCTTCAGCTCCACCTTGTCGCTCGCCGCGATGTTGCCCGTGACGCGACCGGCGATCTCCACGTTCTGCGTCTCGATGTCCGCCTCGACGACGCCACTGCCCTCGACGTAGAGGCTCTCCTTCAAGGAGATCTTCCCCTTCACGGTGCCCTGGATGACCAGGTCCTCGTCGCCGGAGATCTCACCGTCGATGACAATGCTCGAACCAATGACCGTATTCGCCATGAGTGTTGTCCACCCCTCCCGAAGGGTACAGCGGGCCCCAGGGCCCGTTTAGATGTCGTCCGGCAGCTTCACGTCCATCTCGATGGACCCGTTGAAGACCGCCCCGTCCTCGATGACCACGCGCGGAGCCTTGATGTCGCCCGCGACCTTCGCCGAGGCGTTGATGGCCACGCGGCCCGAGGCGTCGATGTTGCCGCTCGCCTCGCCGTTGATGGTCAGCTCCTCGGCCCGGATGTCCGCCTGCACCTTGCCGGTGCCCTCGATGGTCAGGTGGTTCTTCAGGGCGATCTGCCCCTCCACCCGTCCCTCGATGACCAGATCTCCACCCCCGGTGAGGTTGCCCCGGATGATGATGCCCTTGCCGATGATGCCCGTCTGCTCGCTCTGTGCCATGCGGTGACCCTCGGAAGCGCCCTCGAGAATCGAAGTTTGCTCTGTAAAGAATTGGAACCTACGTCAGAGATGCGCGGAGATCCAGTTAGAGATATCCCGCTGGACCTCCTCTTTGCCGAGCTCGTTGAGGGGCTCGTGACGCATCCCGGGATAGACCTTGTACACCTTGTCCTTCGAGCCCACGGCCTCGAAGAAGAGGCGACCGGCATCCACGCTCGCGACACCATCCTCGGCCCCGGCGAGCAGGAAGAGCGGCACCCGGAGCTCGGAGGCGAGCGTCATCACCCGGCCCTGGGCCAGGGTGGATTCGATGAACCAGCGCGGAGTCGCCAGCGAATTGTAGAGGGGGTCCTGACGTACGGCCCGCTGCACCGCCTCGTCCCGGCTGAGGTGCTCCGGGGTGAGCCCGCTCTTGACGGGCATCCACGGGAGGACCCTGCCCACCGTCCGAGCGGCCACGACCTTCAGCGCCGGCGGCGTGATGGCCAGCTTGAAATAAGGCGCGGACAACACAATGCCGCTCACGCCCTCCAGGCCGTGGCGCGCCAGCAGGTGCGCCGTCATCAGCCCGCCGTGGCTGTGCGCGAGCACGAAGATCTTGCGATCGCCCGCCTCGCGGCGCACGCGCTCCCAGAAGCCGGCCAGGTCGTCCAGGTAGTCCGGCCAGGTGTTGCAGAAGCCCCGGCGCCCGTCGGCACGACCGTGGCCACGGTAGTCGAAGCCATGCACGGCGAACCCCTGGGCCGTGAGGGCATCGAACGTGGTGCGGTAACGACCGATGTGGTCGCCGTAGCCATGCACCACCACCACGTGGGCACGGGGCTGCTCCGGCTGCTCGGACATCCAGTACAGCCGGAGCCCGTCCTTCCCAGTGAAGAAACCCTCGTCGAAGCGCGCCATGGTGTTGGGAGGGGACATTAGCGACCCACCGCACCGGTGGATAGCAACTTCAGCTTGCGCTCGATGACCGCGCGCTGATCCGCCGGGTCGGCGGCCTCCGGATGCTGGGCCAGCACCTCGAGCGCGCGCTTCCAGGCACCGGCCGCGTCCGCCTCGCGCGACACGCGGTGGTACGCATCCCCCAGGTGCTCCAGGATGACGGGCTCCTCGGGCTCCAACTCCACCGCCCGCTCCAGCGTCTCCACCGCGCGCGGGTACTCGCCGCGCTGGAAGTGGATCCACCCCAGCGAGTCCAGGAAGGACCCGGTGTCCGGGCGCAGCACCAGGGCTCGCCGCACCAGCCGCTCCGCCTCGGCGTAGTCGCGGCCACGCTGGGCCAACAGGTAGCCGATGAAGTTCATGGCCGCCGCGTGGTCCGGGTCCACCTCGAGCACGCTGCGCATCCACGTGAGCGCCCCGGCCTCGTCCCCCTGGGACAGGAGCACGGAACCGAGGCTGTAGCGCAGGGCCGGCTCGCGGGGTTGGCGCGCCACCGCGTCCTTCAGCAGGGAGAGGGCCTCGGCCGCGCGCCCCTGGTGTTGCAGGGTGGAGGCGAGTGCCTCGTACAGGTCCGGTGACGGCATCCGCGCGACGGCCTCCGTCAAGGCGGCCACGGCCTCGTCGGGTGAGCCCCGGCGCTCCAGGGCGCGGGCCAGCTGGATGCGCAGCTCCGTGTCATCGGGACGCTCGGAGATGCCCTCGCGCAGCAGGGCGAGCGCGGCCGCGTGCTGTCCCACCTGCGAGAGGCAGGCGGCGCGGCGGGCGCGCGCGTCCGGGAAGAGCTCGGAGGAGAGGGGCACCTCGGAATAGGCGGTGGCGGCCACGTCGAAGTGGCGCAGCCGCTCGTGCACGAGGCCCGCGTAGAAGGAGACGCGGGGCGACGCCGCCCTGCCCTTCCGAGCGCCATCCAGCACCTCGGCGGCCGAGACACTGTCGTGCGCGGACAGGAAGCTGAAGGCCACCCGCACCGTGAGTTCCGGATCGTCCGAAAGGGACAGGAGCCGGTCGAAGTACGCCCGAGCCCTCACCGCCGAGCCGAGCCGCAGGGCGATCCGGCCCGCGCTCACCAGCAGCGCCTGGTTGTCGGGGTCTCTCTCCAGGGCCCGGGCCAGCGACTCCTCCGCCGCGGAGAGGCGCCCGGCCTTCTCATGCAGCTGCGCGAGCGTCGTCAGCACCTCCACGTCGCCGGGATCCCTCTCGATGGCGCGCGCCAGCAGCGGCTCGGCGCGGGCGGAGTCCCCGCGATCGGCCAGGGCCAGCCCCAGGCGCCGGTAGCCGGAGGACTCGCCGGGCAGCGCCGCCGCCAACTCCTCCACCACCTTCACGGCCTGGTCCGGCGCGCGGGCCGCCAGGTGGAGCTGCGAGAGGACGAGGTAGGCCTCGGGCTCGCGGGGCTTGAGCTGGATGGCGCGGCGCAGGTGCAGCCGCGCGCGCGCGGGCTTGCCGGCATCCATCAACACGCGCCCCAGCATCAGCCGGCCGGCGTAATACGTGGGGTGGCGCTCCACCACGCGCCGCAGCTCGCGCTCGGCGCGCGTCATGTCCCCCAGGCGCGCGTACTCCTCGCCCAGCTGCGTGAGGAGGAGCGGGCTGTTGTCGTCGGTGGCCAGCGCGAGTCGCAGCTCGTCCACCGCGCCCCGGTGGTCGCCCTCGAGGCTCAGCAGCTTCGCCCGCAGGTAATGCGCGTAGCTGGCGGACGAGGCGAGGCCCTCGTCACTGGCCGCCGCGGTGATGGCCTCGTACATGGCCGACCGGTCCACCGGAGGTCGCCGCGAGCCGGGGGCGGCGAACGCGCCCAGCCCGACAAGGGCCAGGAGGGGCACGGCTCGGGTGAGGGTCCGAGGAAGACGCACGCCGCCGAGTCTAGCGCGGTGGCGGCGCTCGCGCAGGTGGCCTACAGCTTCGGCACGTGGGCCGGCGCGCCCAGCCGCTCCAGGATGCGCTCCACCGGCTCGCTGTCGTGGCTCACGTCCGCCACCGCCGAGCGGTACTCAATCCCTGTGTGCTTCTCGACATCCGGCAGCAGTCGGCCGATGACGTTGCGTCCCGCTTCAACATTGCACTCGGGCAGGACGACGGCGAGTACACCCTCGCCCAGGTGGCCGATGATGTCGGGCGTGCGCAGCCGCGCGCGCATCACCTCCGGCACACCCCGCAACAGGTCGTCCCCCACGGGGCGCTCCGGGCGGAGCACCGCGAGGCTCACCGGCCGGCTGTAGCGCCGCCCGCGGTTCACCTCGTGGTCCAACCGCAGCATGAGGCCGCGCCGGTCATAGAGGCCGGTGATGGGGTCGTTCCCGCTGCGCCGCAGGAGCGAGGAGGTGCGCTCCATCTCGCTTTCGGCCTTGCGCAGCTTGAGGGCACGCTCGGTGCGCGCGAGCAGCTCCATCGCGTTGAAGGGCTTGCTCATGTAGTCCACCGCGCCGAGGTTGAGCGCGCGGACCTTGTCGGCCACGCCCTGGTGGGCGGACAGCAGGATGACGGGGATGCTGGCGGTGTCCGAGGAGGACTTGAGCGCCACCGCGGCGTCCAGACCGTCCAGCTTGGGCAGGAAGACGTCCATCACCACGAGGTCCGGTTTGGACGTGCGTGCCCGCGCCAGGCCCTCGGCGCCGTCGCGCGCCACGTCCACGCGGTAGCGCGAGCGCAGCACCTCCACCAGCACCGCGGCGATCTCCGGCTCGTCCTCCACCACCAGCACGCGCGGCTGCTCGGACGTGTCCTTGTGGGGGAGGTTCTTCACCGCGCGGTGGATCTCCTGCGCCAGCGGCAGGGTGAAGATGAACGCGGCGCCCCCCTCGGGCGGAGCCTCGGCCCAGATCTCCCCGCCGTGCAGCTCCACGAACTCCTTGCAGATGGCGAGCCCCAGGCCCGTACCGCCACCACCGCTCTTGGAGCCGCTGCGGTAGCGATCGAAGACGAGTGGTAGCTCCTCGGGGGGAATGCCCTTGCCGTCGTCCTGCACCACGAGGCGCGCCACGTCACCATCCGGCCGCGCCAGCCGCGAGGCCTTCACCACCACCTCGCCCGCGTCCTGGGCGTGGTGGATGGCGTTGGTGATGAGGTTCTGGAGCACCTCGTGCAGCTTCAGCTCGTCGCCGATGAGCATCATGCTCTCGGGGGAGTCGGCCCGCAGGGCCACCCCGCGCTCGGCGGCGAGGATCCCCAGCTCGTTGACGCTCTCCTTGCACAGCTCGGCGATGTCCAACACGCGCGGCTCGATGGACAGGCGCGCCACGTCGCCCTTGCCACGCTCCAGCAGCGACTCCACCAGACTGAGGATCTTCCGGCCCTGGCGGATCATCGCCTCGGCGGACTGCTTCTGCTGCGGATCCAGCCCGCTCTCCAGCAGCAGCCGGCCGTGGCCCAGCAGCACCTGGAGCGGGGCGCGCAGATCATGGCTGCACACGGCGATGATCTCGTCCTTGAGCCGGTTGAGATCCTTGAGGCGGCGGTTGGCCTCGGTCAGCTCGCGGTAGCGCTCCACATAGGCCAGCTCCAGCTCGTCGCGCTTCTTCTTGAGCGCGGTGTGCAGGCGGGCGTTGCGGATGCAGTTGGCGAGCGCCGCGGCCACCGCCTGGGCGAACTCCTGCTCGTCCCGGCCGAAGCCCTCGGAGCCGCGGGACATGCGCAGGAAGAGCGCCCCGAGCAGCTCGTCGTGGCACACCAGGGGCTGCACGAGGATGGAGCGCACGCCCACGGAGGTGATGGCGGGACGCACCTCGGCCATCAGCGGATCCCGCTGCGCCTCCTCCACCAGCACCGCCTGCCGGGTCTCCAGGGCCCGGCGCAGCTCGGGGTAACGGGCGAGGTCCACGTCCAGCGACAGGCCGGGATCCTCCATCGTGGCCACCACACTGGCGGTACGGGAGTGGACGTCCTCGACCAGCACCACGGAGCAGCGATCCGCGTTGATGACGGCGCCCACCTTCTCCACCGCGAGGCGGAGGATCTGCTCCAGCTCCAGCGAGCTGGTGGCGGCCTGGGTGATTTCCAGCAGCCGCTCCATGCGGTTGCGGGTGCGCTCCATGAGCTTGCGCTCGCGCAGCGCCGCGTCCAGCC
>NZ_DASVWK010000139.1:0-4759 GCF_036389735.1 Archangium sp.
CTGTCCACGAGAGGGCAGCCGGCAGGGCGGGGCGGTGGCTGCCCGCCCGCATGGCCGGTAGATTGTCCGCCATGCGTCCCGCCTCCGTACTCTCCGGGTGTGCCGTGCTCTTCCTCGTGGCCTGTGCGCCTCCCAGCTTCGTCGCGGAGGTGCAGGGCGAAACCACCGTGGCCGCGGGTCCCCCGGGCGTCTCCACCCTCCTCGAGGCCTTCCCGTCCATCGCCAGCTTCGGCGGTCTCGACTTCAACCAGAACCAGGACTTCAAGAATCAAGGCGTCTCGAAGGAGCAGGTCTCCTCCGCGAAGCTGAAGTCCATCCAGCTCAAGATTCTCTCGCCGGCCGACCAGGACTTCTCCTTCCTCGACACGCTGGAATTCTACGCGAAGGCGGGGGACCGGGAGGTGCTGGTGGCGCAGAAGCGCAACATCGCCTCGCTGGGCCTCAAGGCGCCCAACCCGGTGCTGGAGATGGACCTGATGGGCGAGGAGCTCCAGCCCTACATCACCGCGCCCTCGATGACGATCTCCGTGCGCGGCAAGGGCCGCATGCCCTCGAAGGAGGTGCGCCTCCAGGCCACCGTGAAGCTGGACGTGCAGGTGCGGCTGGGGGCCGTGGGCGGCTCCTAGCGCAGCTCGCGGGCCCGGTGCTCCAGCGTGTCCGCGCGCGAGTCCAGCTCGCGCACGAGCGACTCGAGCCGGCCCGCCTCCGCCTCCAGGCCCTTGAGGTCCTCCGGCTCACCGCTGGCGAGCGTCTGGGCGCGCACCGTGCCCACCTGGGGGCGGCTGTCCGAGGCGTGGCTGTAGCGCGGCCCCTCGGGCTGCCGAGGCGTCTCGGTGGGGCTCGGAAGTCCGGGCTCCTGCGCCGTGCCTCCTCCGGGCATGGGCGGCGCCGGTGCGCCCGTCACGTCCCCCGCGTAGGCGGGGTTGTTCTCCGCGCGGTCCTGAAACGGCCCCGAGCCGGAGCGCGGGGTGGCGTCCACCTCGATGCGCTTCGAGGAGGCGTCGAAGCGCAGGCGCATGCGCCGGTCCTGCTCGTCGAACATGGAGTCCTCGCCGAGGAAGTCGCTCATGCGCCGGTCCAGCTCCCGCTCCTCGCGCACCTCGGTGATGCGGGCGCGCAGGGCCTGGAGGCGCTGGCGCACCTTGTCCTCGGAGTCGCGCAGCGCGTCCGCCTGCTCCAGCAGGTCCTCGGGGTCATCGCTGGTCTGGGAGCGGTCGAGCGCCGGCACCTGGGAGGCGGGCAGCGCGGCGCGCACCGCATCGCGCTCGGTGCGCAAGTCGCGCATGCGGGCGATCAGCCGGGCGCGGGCCTCGCGCTCGCTCGTGGCCTCCCAGGCCGCGCGCACCCGGGCCAGCTCGTCGGAGAGCGCCGTGTACAGCGTCAGGTTGCGCCGCTCCGCCTCGGACTCGGCTCCGGCGAGCGACTGGGCCAGCCCGGTGAGCTGGCCGGACAGCTCCTGCGAGCGCCGCAGCGCCGTCTCCAGCTCCGGGCCCGCCACCAGCCGGCCCTTCTGCTCGGTCTTGAGGGACTCGATGCGCCCGGCCAGGGTGTTGAGCTCCGCGCGCAGCCCCTGCTGGCGCTCGCGCAGCTCCCTCAGTTGGGCCCGCCCCGCCTGGGCCTCGGCCCGCAGCGCCTCCACTCCCGAGGCCGCCCACGAGGGCGCACCCAACAGACACAGCAGCAGGGGGAGCAGGACGCGCTTCATGGCAGCCCTTCCCAAGAGCAATCCGGATGCCAGGGCCGCTTCGCGTCCGAGGGGCCCGCCGCCGGGAAATGCCCAGTATTTCCAGGGACTTGGGCCCCGGACACGGCCGGGGAGAAGGGGAGGAAATGACGGAAAACCACGAGGGGGGCGGTACGGCGGTGGTTTTTCGAGGGTCCGGGGGTTCAGCTCAAGACTCCTCGGGGCGCTCGCCCTTGGAGATGAAGCCGTACTTCTCCAGTTTGTAGTACAGCGCGGACGTCTTGATGCCGAGCAGCCGCGCCGTCTCGGTCTTCACGCCGCCGGCCTTCTCGTAGGCACGGGCGATGAGCTGGCGCTCCAGGTCCTCGAGGATGTCGGGCAGGGGCCGGTCCCCCATGGGCACGGGCAGGCCGGTGTCGGTGCGGGGCGAGGCGCCCGTGAGGTGCGTGGGCAGGTCCGTCTCACCGAGCGTCTCGCTCTCGGCGAAGACGAGCGACTGCTCGATGGCGTTCTCCAGCTCGCGCACGTTGCCCGGCCACGCGTAGCGGGCGAGGGCGCGCAGCGCGCTGTCGTCGATCCCCTTCACGCGCTTGTTCACCCGCGGGGCGTGCTTGGACACGAAGTAGCGGGCGAGCGCGGTGATGTCCTCGGGGCGCTCGCGCAGGGGCGGAATCTGGAGGGGGACGATGTGCAGCCGGTAGTAGAGATCCTCGCGGAAGCGGCCGGCCTTCACCTCGGCCTGGAGGTCGCGGTGGGTGGCGCTCACCACGCGCACGTCCACCTTGAGCGTCTCCTCGCCGCCCACGCGTTGAATCTCCTTCTCCTGGAGCACGCGCAGCAGCTTCGTCTGGACGGAGTGCGGAATCTCTCCAATCTCGTCGAGGAAGAGGGTGCCCCCGTCGGCGAGCTCGAAGCGGCCCAGCTTGCGCTTCACCGCGCCGGTGAAGGCGCCGCGCTCGTGGCCGAACAGCTCGCTCTCCAGCAGCGTCTCGGCGAGGGCCGCGCAGTGCACGACGATGAAGGGCCCGTCCTTGCGCGGGGAGAGCTGGTGGAGCATGCGCGCCACCAGCTCCTTGCCGGTGCCGGACTCGCCGCGCACGAAGACGGTGGCGTCGGTGGCGGCGGCCTTGCGCACCATGGCGACGAGCCGCTGCATGGGCTCGCTGTCACCCACCAGCAGGTTGCCGTGGGCGCTGGCGGCGTCGGACTCCAGGGCCTCGGTGCGCGCGGAGAGCCGCTCCACCTGACGGCGGGCGGAGGACAGCTCCAGCCCCTTCTCCACCTTGGCGCGCAGCACGTCCGGGGTGAAGGGCTTGGTGATGAAGTCGTAGGCGCCCTGCTGCATGGCCTGCACGGCCGTCTCGATGGTGCCGAAGGCGGTGACGACCATGACGACGGCGGCCGGGTCCTGGGACTTGATGCTCCGGGTGACGGCGATGCCGTCCATGCCGTCCATCTTCAAGTCGGTGACGACGAGGTCGAAGGGCGTCTTCTTGTAGGCGGCGACGCCGTCGGTGCCGGAGCGGGCGGCCGTCACGGTGTGACCGGAGCGCGTGAGGGTGACCGCCATGCCCTCGCGCAGGGTGTCGTGGTCGTCGATGACGAGGATCCGAGCCATGGAGGAGACCCTATATCGTCCTGGCACCCGGGGTCGAAGTGGGCACAATGCGCGCCCCATGAACGCCCCCTCGACTCCCCTGCATGCGCTGCTGACCCACCACGCTCCGACGGACGCCAAGGAGCGCGAGGACCTGGCGCGGATGCTCGCCTTCGCCACGGAGCTGGCCCGGCCCTTCTCCCGCAAGCAGGAGCGGGCGCACTTCACCGGCAGTGCGGTGGTGGTGGATCCGACGGGCGAGCGGGTGGTGATGCTCCACCATGGGAAGCTGAACCGGTGGCTCCAGCCGGGCGGGCACTCGGAGGAGGGAGACGCGGGCGACATGGAGGCCACGGCGCTGCGGGAGGCTCGCGAGGAGACGGGCTGCCGGGTACGGCCGCACGCGCACGCTCCGAGGCCGTTGGACGTGGATGTCCACACCATCCCCGCGCGCAAGGACGAGCCGGAGCACCTGCACCTGGACGTGCGCTTCCTGGTGGTGGCGGAGAACCCGGAGGCCCTGGTGCATGACCCGGCCGAGTCCTCGGGCGTGCAGTGGCTGACGTGGGACGAGGCGCTGGCGCGCGCGGACGAGGCCCCGCTGCGGCGGCTGCTGGAGAAGGCGCGCTCAGCCGTGAAATCCCAATAGATGCCAGTGGTGCAGCCAGGCCACGAAGGCCAGGGCGGCCAGCGTGGCTCCGGTGAGGCACAGGCGCACGGACACGCTCCCGGAGCGCTTCCACCAGGCCCGGGCACTCCAGACGAGGGCCCCCGGGGTGAGCACCGCGGCCAGGAGCGCGCAGGTCAGTGACACCCCGAGCAGGCGTGGGGTTTCTCCGTAGCCGAGGTCCGGGCGGTAGCGCACCAGGAGCGTGAAGCCGGTCAGGAAGCACAGGTCCAGGAGCGCGATGGCCGCCACCCACCCCGTGCCCGGGCTCCGGTGGACGAGGCCCACCCCCAGGGCCAGCGCGAAGAACGCGGCGCACACGGCGAGCAGCCCATGGGTGAAGGCGGACGTCTCGTACCAGGGCACCCGCTCGTACGCCGCCGAGGGCCGATTCTGGAAGAACAGGTGCGTGACGTGGCCTCGTGCGTCCTCACGGAAGACGGCGCGCTCCGGTGAGGCCGGCTCGTCGGCGGGGCGGAACAGGCCGGGCTCCACCTCCACCCAGCTCCGGGGCGCGCTCCCGGGCTCCTTGATGCGCACGGTGCCATCCCCACCGTCCCGTACCCGGACTTCCTGGCGCCAGCCCACCGAGGCCTCCGCCGTGCCGTAGGTCCTCCACGTCGTCTGGTACCCCCCCGCGAACCGTGCCGCCCGCTCGGCCGAGTCCTTCAGGGGCGCGAGCGCCTCCACGGGCGGGGCGGGGTGGTAGCGGGAGAGGAAGGCCTGGAGCAGCTCCATCCGCGCCCGTTGCGCGGCGTCCTTCTCCCCCAGGCCGTTGTACGAGACGAACAGTCCCGTGCCGTGCTCGGGC
>NZ_DASVWK010000140.1:0-4321 GCF_036389735.1 Archangium sp.
TGAGCATCTACACCGCGCTGCTCCTCGCCTCCGCCAGCAGCGTGGCGAGGTGGTCCCTCCCCGCCGCATACAACACCGTCCCCTCCGGCCGTCTCCGCCGGTACTCCCACCCGCACTCCCCCACCTGCCCCTCCCCGGCCACACCTCGCCAGGGCACACGCCGCACGCTACCGCCATGCTCCCACGAAATTCCGTCAGGCCCGCTCTGGTCGTACCAGGCGGCGGGTTCGATTCCCGCCGCTTCCAATCGAGGTTGCCCGCCGCCTTGAGTCGAATTCACTCCTAAAGAGGAGGCACGGCTCGCATCAGGGGACCAAATCGGTTCTTGTCGAGCGCCCGCCGCCGGCATCGAGCCCGCGGCGGCTGTCCTCAACCGGGAGTCGGACCATGCGAATCACCGTCGAAACCCTCGTTGCCGCGCCCATCGAGAAGGTCTGGGCCGCCTATACCAGCCCCGAGGACATCAAGCAGTGGAACGCCGCGTCGGACGACTGGCATACCACCGCCGCGAGCGTGGACCTCCGCGAGGGCGGCGCCTTCTCCTCCCGCATGGAGGCCAAGGACGGGAGTTTCGGGTTCGACTTCGCCGGCACCTACACCAAGATCGTGGAGCACAAGGTCATCGAGTACGCCTTCGGCGATCGCAACGCGCGCATCGACTTCACCGAGGGCCCCCGGGGCGTCACCTTGCGCGTGGGCTTCGACGGCGAGACCACCCACTCGGAAGAGCAGCAGCGGGCGGGCTGGCAGGCCATCCTGGACAACTTCAAGAAGCACGTGGAGAAGCAGGGAGCCTGAACGGCCCGTGCGCCCACGCCCGGGACGTACTCCCTGGGGGCGGTCGCGGACCCGTACCGCTACCGGGATGGGCTCATCGAGGACAACAACGCCAAGACAGGCAACCGCATCACCCTGAATCCCTGAGCAGCTTGTAATAGATGACCGTGCTGTGCAGGGCGCCATCGGCTGTCTGGGCGTACTGGGGAATCACTCCCGCCCGAATCCAGCCCAGGGACTGGTAGAGCTGCTCGGAGGGGGCACCTTCCAGGGTGTCCAGCACCAGGGTGCGCTTTCCCCGCTCCCAGGCCCGCTCCTCCAGGGCTCGCATGAGCGCGGCCCCGATGCCCCGGCGGCGGAAGGCCGAATGGACCAACACCTTGGACACCTCCGCCCGGTGGCGGGCGTTGGCCTTGTCCGCCTCCACCAGTTGGGCCGTGCCGGCGACCCGGCCGTCTACCCTGGCCAGGGCCAGGCCGCGCGAGGGAGATCCCAGCGCCGCCACCACGCCCTCCCAATAGGCTCGGGCCTCGGCGTCCTCCAGGGGCGGGAGGAAGCCCACGGAGGCTCCGTTGTCCACGGAGTCCTTGAGCAGCTCCACCAGGGCGTCCAGGTGGGTCGCCACTTCGGTGGCATTCGGGAAGTGGATCTCCACGTTCACGCAGTCACTCCACGACCTCGACGGCCACCCCTGGGAGGTCTTGCCCCCCGCCCCGGTCACTCCTTCATCACCGGACCTGGATGGCGTTGGCGATGACGTTGGCGCCCGCCGTGGTCCAGCGGCTGACCTGCACCTTGTTCCAGCCCGCCGTGAAGCTCCACGTGCCCAGCGTGTTCCACTTGCCGCCGTTGAGCTGCTGGTTGACGTTCACCGTGGCCAGCTTGGTGCCCGAGGCGTTCCAGACGACGAAGGGCGCCGTCGTCGAGCGGTTGGTGCCCGCCGTCCACCAGGCGTCGATCGTCTTGGTGGCCGCCGCCGGCAGGTAGAACCAGAACGTGGCCGGGTCGGAGATGGCCTGGGTGCTGGCGTAGTAGTAGCCCGAGCCGTAGTAGCCCGCCGTCGAGGTCGCGGAGATCCAATTGGCCGACAGCTCGATGTAGCCCCTGGTGGTGTCGTTGTGGGTGTTGTTGCTGTCGATGACCAGGCCCGTGGGCGTGCCCCCGCCCGTCGTCCACAGGTACGTCACGGTGACCCAGTCGTTGTTGCTCATCCCGAGGTCGTACCAGAACGTCCCATCGGCGAGGTCGATGCCCGCGGGATTGGCCGGCCGGCGCCCGAACTGATCCAACCCGCCGTTGTAGCCATCCTGGTACGCGGCCTGGGCCTCGGGCTTGCCTTGCGGCAGGTCCTTCCACATCTCGCGGACGCTGGAGACATTCCAGTAGTCATCCTTCGTGTTCCAGGGCCCCACGTCCCAGACGGACGTGGTCGTGCACTTGCCCGTCACCGCGTAACAGATGCGCACCTGGTACTCGGTGCCTCCGTTGCTCGCGAGGGCCCGGCGCGAGGGCAGCGCCACGAAGCGATCGCTGGACTTGATGACATGGCCGTTGGCGGTCGTGTAGCCCACCAGGCCCTCGCGTGTGGCGTAGACGCGGTAGCTCAACGCGGCCAGGGTCGACATCTCACCCTGGGGGGAGACTCCCTCCAGCGAGCCCTCCAGCTTCACGTCACGCACCAGGGGACCGCGGCCGTGGTCGTCCGCGACGAGCGCGAGCCTTACCTGCACCTCCGTGCCGGCCACGGGCAGGCTCACGGCCTCTCCCGCGCTGGAGGTGCGCCACTCGCTCCAGGCGCCGCCGGCCGTACGCACCCGGACATCCACCTCGACTGCCTTGCCCAGGGCCAGCTCCGCCTGGAGCAGGGGACGGATCGTGTCCACGGGCTGCGCCAGCGTGCGGGCAGGGAAGGTGTAGAGGCCCGTGAGCTTGAACTGTCCTTCGGGTCTGCGCGCGACGGCGTAGGGCTCGTACCGCAAGCCCTCCCGGGTGCGCACGAGCTCGCCGGTTCCCTCTCCGGTGGAGAGCTCCTCCGTCCAACGCAGGGCACTGGCGGCACTCTGGGGGGCGGTACGGAGAGCCGCCTCGGCGGGCTCCTGGGCGGGCTCCGCGAGTGCGGCGCCTTCCGCGAGCGCTACTCCCAACAGCATCGTCATGAAGGTGGACCGCAGCCTCGAGCGCATGGACGGACTCCTTGGAAGTGGGGGGAGAGGGTCCTAACGCCTTATTCTCTTCAAAACAAGCAAAACAGTTTTTCCCAGCGAGTCAGGGGTGCACCGGGTACGCACTTTCCCTGACGCCACGAGGGGTAAACCCTCTCATTTGACAACTTTCCAACAGCGTCGCTAGGGTGCGGCCCTCCTTCCTCAAAGGAATATTCGTGCGACTGTGGAATCTCGGCGCGTGTCTTCTCGCGCTTCTGATGGTGTCTTGTGGTGGGGAAACCGGAACGACGGTGGATGAGCAGGCGGTGGGCACGGTCGAGCTCCCGCTGACCTCGCCGGGTCCGGAGGGCAAGATGTACCGGCTGGTGGGGGCGACGTTCGAGATCGCCGGGCCGCAGAACGTGACCCTGACGGATACGTCGGCGGACACGGTGCAGACGAACCTCATGGCCGGGGCCTACACCGTCAAGCTCAATGGCTCCTGGAGCCTGCAGGACCTGGCCGCGCCCGGGACGAGCATTCCGGCCCAGCTGCTGTCTCCCAACCCCCTGCCGTTCTACGTGACCAAGGGCCAGACGTCCGAGGTGCGCTTCCTGTTCAAGCTCCCCGGGCAGGGCAGCGCGAACGTGGGCTTCCGGGTGGACGGCGGCGGTTGGCTCGCCGGGACCCTCAACTTCACCGAGCTCTACAGCACGGGCTACCCGCCGAGCTCCTTCGATGAGCTGGTGGGCAAGAGCGTGCCCTTCGTCATCAGCTTCGAGTCCTCCACGGTGATGAGGGACAACTCCTGGGCGAAGCAACTGACCATTCAGAGCAGCCCTGTCACCGTCCAGTTCGGTGGGGCTCCTTCCGAGGCGCTGGAGCGTGCCGCTTCCTCCATGAAGGGCGGGACGCTCTTCTTGACCCTGCGGACGTCCATGTCCGGGCCGAACATGCTCGAGTTCAGCGGTATGCAGTTCCAGGGTCCCCCGGACTCGTTCCGCTTCGAGCTGATGGGCCCGAATGGCGCCTTCCCGGGTTCGGTGGATGCCGAGGGTTACCCCGCCCTGCGGCCCTTCAAGTTCGACGCCTTCGCCATCCTCCGGGATGGCAACGGCGGCCAAGGGGTGACTGGCCCGGCGAGCGTGAACGGCTCTCCTTGAGCCCCCTGTAACACCCTCGGCCAGGGGACCGCGGCACCCGTCAATGCTGGACGGGTGCCACGGCTCCGGGCCGACGCCCGGTTCCTCAGAACGAGGACACGCGGATCTGCCGCTGACCGCTCTTGGTGCCCGACTCGGCGTACCAGAGGCCGAAGAAGGTCCCGCTGGCGGTGTACGTGCCGTCCGCCACGGGCAGGCCGCTGTTGTTCACGTACGACCACGGCTGCGTGTACTGGA
>NZ_DASVWK010000141.1:0-5191 GCF_036389735.1 Archangium sp.
GCCCTCACCCTGCGCGTGGAGCAGCAGGGCAACCTGCTCTACCTGGAGGCCAGCGACGACGGCGGCGGCATCGACGTGCAGCGGGTGCGCCAGCTCGCCGAGCAGCGCGGCGTGGTGGCGCCGGACGAGGCCGCGCGCATGAACGACAACCAGCTGCGCGACCTCATCTTCCGCCCGGGCTTCAGCACCCGCTCGGAGGTGACGGACACCTCCGGGCGCGGCGTGGGCCTGGACGCGGTGCGCGAGGCGGTGGAGGCGCTGCAGGGCCGCATCGAGGTGGCCAGCACGCTGGGGCAGGGCACGCGCTTCATGCTCACCCTGCCGGTGGAGCTGGGCAGCTCGCCCGTGCTGGTGGTGCGCACGCTGGAGATGCCGGTGGGCCTGCCCATGCTGGCGGTGGAGGCCACGCAGCTCGCGCGCACCAGCACCCTGCGCGCGGGCAAGCGCCAGACGCACTTGGAGCACCACGGGCAGCTCATCCCGGTGGTGGACCTGGGCTCGCGCCTGGGCCTGCGCGCCCCCTCGCTGCCCACCGAGGGCCAGCCGCTGCTGATTGTGCAGAGCGGCGGCAAGCGCATGGCGCTGATGGTGGACGCGGTGGTGGGTGACCGCGACCTCGTCATCCGCCCGCTGCCCGCGGAGGTTCGCGACGTTCCCGCCTACCAGGGGGCCGCCATCCTCAGCCGTGGCGAGCTGTTGCTCATCCTCCGTCCCGGCTGGGTCGTCGCCGAGGCCACCCAGGCCACGGTCGCCATGCCGCAGAGCCGCCGCGCCCTGGTGGTGGACGACTCGCTCACCGCGCGCGCGCTGCACCGCGCCATGCTGGAGGCCGGTGGCTTCACCGTGCACCTGGCCGCCAGCGGCGCTCGCGCCATGGAGCGCCTCAAGACGGAGAGCTACGACGTGATCATCTGTGACCTCGAGATGGAGGAGATGAACGGGACCGAGCTCATCGCGAAGCTGCGCACGCAGCCGGACACGAAGGAGATCCCGTGCATCCTCGTCTCGGCCAACGACAGCGCCGCCGCGCGCTCCAGGGGTCTGTCCGCGGGCGCGGATGGCTACCTCAGCAAGCGTGAGTGTGCCGCCGGGCGTCTGCTCTCCGAGGTGCTGGACGTGATGAGCCGCAGAGGGGCGCGAGCATGAGCGAGAAGGCTCGCATCCGCGTATTGGTGGTGGACGACTCACCCACGATGGCGGACGCCGTCAGCGCGCTGCTGACGGATGACCCGCGCATCGAGGTGGTGGGGCGGGCCAACACCGGCAGTCGGGCGGTGACACTGGCGCGGCTGCTGCGCCCGGACGTCATCACCATGGACCTGCTGATGCCGGACCTGGATGGCCCCGCGGCCATCGCGGCCATCATGGCCGAGGCGCCAGCGCGCATCCTGGTGGTGAGCGCCGTGGCGGACCAGCGCAACCTGGAGGTGTGCTTCCAGGCGATGAGCGCCGGGGCGCTGGAGCTCATTGGCAAGCCCACCGTCAGCAGCGGCGAGGAGCTGCGCCGCTGGGGCCGGCAGCTCGCCGAGTCGGTGTGCCTGATGGCGGAGGTGCCCGTCATCTCCCGCCGGCTGCGCATCGCCACGCCGCCGCCGCCCGCCACGGGCGCCCGGGTCGACATCTTCGGCCTGGCGGCGTCCACGGGTGGCCCGCCCGCGCTGTCGGAGGTGCTCTCGCGCCTGCCGGCGGATCTGCCCGTGCCCATCGTCATCGCCCAGCACATCACCGAGGGCTTCACCCCCGGCATGGTGCGCTGGCTGTCTCAGGTGACGCCCCTCAAGGTGGCCATCGCACGAGAGGGCGAGCGCCTGGAGCCCAGCCGGGTGTACTTCCCGCTCGACGGGCACGACATGACGGTGGAGGGCAACGGGGTGGTACGGCTGACGCGCACGCGCGGCGGTCCGTGCCCCTCGGGAGACCTGCTGCTCACGTCGATCGCGCGCACCTACGGGAGCCGTGCTGGAGGCGGCGTCCTCACCGGCATGGGTGACGACGGGGCCCGCGGTCTGCTCGACATCAAGAAGGCCGGTGGCGTCACCTTCGCCCAGGACGAGGCCAGCTCGGTCGTCTTCGGCATGCCCCGTGTGGCCATCGAAATGAAGGGAACGGACCGGGGCGTTCCCCTGTCCGCCGTCCCCGACATCATCCGCATGAGCTGCCGCCGCGGCCCCATGCCCACCCGTCCCGCCGGTCCGGAGGGCGTCGCTTGAACCCTTTTCTCCTCCAGCCGCTGGCGCTGGCCTCGACTCTTCTCGCTGAGGATCTCCCGTGAGTCCCAACGCCCATTCCAACTCATCACTCGGCATCGGCCCGAAGTTCATTCTCGTCACGGCGGTCGTCAGCGTCGCCGTGGCGATCCTCCTCACCGTGGTGGCCGCCCAACGGCTGAGCGGTAACCTGCTCGACAGCACGGTGAGCGAGGGCAAGGCGATCGCCATCGGCTTCACGGCGGCCGCCGAGCGGGCCTCGTCCGATGGCGCCACCTCGCTCCAGCCCCTGCTGGACACCTTCCGCGACGCCGACAGCGTGCGCTACCTCTACGTGGTGGACGGCGCCAACAACGTGCTCGCCCACACCTTCTCGGGCGAGTTCCCCAAGGCGCTGCTCGAGGCCAACACCCTCCTGCCTGGCGAGCTCACCAACGGCCAGCGCGTGCAGGTGCGCGAGGCGGTGGAGGTGCCGGTGGAAGGCAAGAGCCTGAACGCCATCGACGTGGCCGCGCCGCTGTCCGGTGGAATCCGGGGCGTGGTGCACGTGGGCCTGAAGCAGGAGAGCATCAGCGCCCAGGTGGGCCGGCTGTGGCTCACCATGATGGGGCTGGGTCTGCTCATCGTCCTCGGCGGTGTGCTGGCGGCGGTCGTCCTGAGCCGCTCCGTCGTCCGCTCCCTGCGTGAGCTCACCGACGCGGCCGCCCACATCGTCGAGTCCGGCGACCTCACCCGGCCCATCCCGGTCCAGGGCGGGGACGAGGTGGGCCAGCTCGCCCGCTTCTTCGCGCAGATGATGGAGCGGCAGCGCTCGGTGGTGCAGAACCTCCAGCAGGCCGCCGAGGCCCTCAACGCCTCCACCGAGCAGCTCAACGCCTCCTCCAGCGAGCAGTCGCAGACCGTCTCGCGCCAGGCCTCCGCGCTCCAGGAGACGCAGGTCACCGCGCAGGAGATCCGCCAGACGAGCCTCCTGGCCGCCCAGAAGGCCGACTCGGTGTTGTCCGTGGCCGAGCGCGCCGACGAGCTGAGCCGCACGGGCGAGGCCGCCCTGGAGCAGACGCTCGTGGGCCTCAACGACATCCGCGCCCAGGTGCAGGAGATCGCCCAGAAGATCCTCGAGCTGGGCGAGCGCACGCAGCAGATCGGCAGCATCACCCAGACGGTGAAGGACCTGGCCGACCAGTCCAACATGCTGGCGCTCAACGCCGCCATCGAGGCGGTGCGCTCCGGCGAGCACGGCAAGGGCTTCGGCGTGGTGGCTCGTGAAATCCGCGCCCTGGCCGACCAGTCCATCGAGTCCACGGACCGCGTGCGCGAGCTGCTGGACGATATCGGCAACTCGGTGAACGTGGCCGTGCGCATCACCGAGCGCGGCTCGCAGCGCATGGAGGTGGGCCTGGAGCAGGTGCGCACCTACGGCAAGAACCTGCGCGAGCTGTCCTCCATCATCCAGGACAACGCCGCCGCCGTGCGGCAGATCGCCGCCGCCGTGGGCCAGCAGAACGTGGGCATCAACCAGATCACCACCGCCGTGAGTGACCTGTCCAAGATGATGGACGAGACGGTGTCGCGCATCGGCGCCACCGGCGAGGCCGCCACCACGCTGCAGATCATCGCCGACCAGCTCAGCAGCGCGGTGAAGAGCTACCGCGTCTAGCGGTGGGCTGGCGGTAGAAGCACCAAGGGCCAGGGAAGAGGGGAGACCCTCCAACCTGGCCCTTCGTGTTTCCAGCGTCCGCGGAGGGGGGGACTACGCCGCGGGGGCGGTCTCCGGGGTGGAGACGCTCTTGAGCTTCAGGCCCTCGCCCTCCACGTCGAAGCGCGCCACGCCGCCGTTCTTCAGCTCGCCGAAGAGCAGCGCCTCGGCCAGCGGCTTCTTGAGCGTGTTGTCCACCAGCCGCGCCATGGGCCGCGCGCCGAAGGCCGGGTCGTACCCGTTCTCGGCCAGCCACGCCCGCGCCGCCGGCGTCAGCTCCAGCTTCACGCCCTTCTCGACCAGCATCTTCTGGAGCAGGCCCACTTCCTTGTCCACCACCTTGAGGATGACCTCGGGCGGCAGACCGGAGAAGAGCACCCACCCGTCCAGGCGGTTGCGGAACTCCGGCGTGAAGGTGGTTTCGATCGCCTTCTTCGCGCGGTGCGCGTCCGCCGGTGCCTGCTTGTCGCCGAAGCCGATGGACTTGGTGCTCATCTCCCGCGCTCCCGCGTTCGTCGTCAGGATGAGGATGATGTTGCGGAAGTCCGCCTTCCGGCCGTTGTTGTCCGTCAGCGTCGCGTGGTCCATCACCTGGAGCAGGATGTTGAAGAGGTCCGGGTGGGCCTTTTCAATCTCGTCCAGCACCAGCACCGCGTAGGGGTGCTTGCGGATGGAGTCGGTGAGCAGACCGCCCTGGTCGAAGCCCACGTAACCCGGAGGCGCGCCGATGAGCCGGCTCACCGTGTGCTTCTCCGAGTACTCGCTCATGTCGAAGCGCAGGAACTCCACGCCCAGCACCGCGGCGAGCTGCTTGGCCAGCTCCGTCTTGCCCACGCCCGTGGGGCCCGAGAAGAGGAAGCTGCCAATCGGCTTCTCCGGCGCGCGCAGGCCGCTGCGCGCCAGCTTGATGGCGTCCACCACCGACTTGATGGCCGACTCCTGGCCGAAGATGACCTTGTTGAGCTCGGGCTCCAGGTTCTTGAGCTGCACGCCCTCGCTGGCCGTCACGCTCTTGGCCGGGATGCGCGCCATCTTGGAGATGACGGTCTCCACGTCCGCCACCGTCACCTTCCCGGTGCGCTTGCCGTCGGGCTTGAGCCGTTCGGCCGCGCCCGTCTCGTCGATGACGTCGATGGCCTTGTCCGGCAGGAAGCGGTCGTTGATGTGCTTGGCGCTCAGCTCCGCCGACGCCCGGAGGGCCTCCGTGTCGTACTTCACCCCGTGGTGGTCCTCGTAGCGGCTCTTGAGCCCCTCGAGGATGAGGATGGTGTCCTCCACGCTCGGCTCG
>NZ_DASVWK010000142.1:0-7102 GCF_036389735.1 Archangium sp.
CAGGCCGTCCACGCCCCGGAGCTGGCTGGGCGGCACGCTCACCTTGCGCAGCTGCGCCAGCGCTCGCGCCGTGTCCCACGTCAGCAGGCGGGGCAGGTGCCGCAGCTCCTCGGCCAGCTCCTTGTCATGGGCCGCCGCCGACAGCGCCAGCTCCTCGCAGAACTCCGCGGGCGTCAGCTGCTCGTGCGTCAGCCCCAGCGCCACCGCCTGGGCGAAGGCCGCCGCCGCGCCCGCGCACGTGGGATCCTTGTGCGTCAGCACCGTCAGCACGCCCGCGTCGTGGCGGATGCGCACCCGGCTCTTGCTCTCGAAGAGGCCCACCACCACCGCGCGGCTGAGCACCGAGGGGCACTGCACTCCCAGCGGCGCCCCCGCGCTCATCCACGGCGTGCCCTGCGCCAGCTTCTGGAGCGCCTCGGCCAGCGGCTTGGGCGGCTGGAGGATGATGCCCTCCTGCCACAGCCACGCCAGGTGCGCCGCCGCGCTGCGCCCGTCCACCTTGTTCTCGCGGATGACGCTCTCGGCCGCCGCCAGCATCAGCTGCGTGTCGTCCGAGAACTGCCCCTTGGCGAACTTCCCCCGCGGCCGAGGCGCGAAGTCGTCCGCCAGCGAGGGCAGGCGCGCGAGGCTCGCTGGAGGCACGCCCCGCAGCGGAAACCCGAGTGCATCTCCGATGGCGAGTCCCAGGAACGCCGCTTGAAACTTGTCCTGGCGCTCGGCGGGTGTCAGCTGCATGGGGAGCGGCAAGATAACCGAGCCGCATCCCATGGCTAGCCCCGACTTTCATCCTCTCGCGCGGTGCGCGCGCATCCGCGCACCGGTGGTGTGAGCGACCCACTCCCACCACAAGAAGGAACGCGCGTCAGAAGTCGCGGCCGAGGTTGACAACGGCCTGCAGTCTCGCCAGCACCGCCTCCGCGCCCTGGTGCAGGTGCACGCCGTCCCACAGTGCCGGCGTGGTGTGTCCACCCAATTCGCGCCAGGCCGCCTCCGCTTCCTCGAAGGCCACGTTGCGAAAGCGCACCCGGTCCTCCAGCGCGTAGTCCACGACGTAGCGGCGCACCACCGCCGAGGGTGGATCCGCGATCAGGTGGAAGAGCTCCAGCACGCGCGACACCCCGGCCTCCATCACCCCGCCTCGGCGTCCGGCTCCGGCTCCGGCTTGGGCTTGAGGAAGTAGCTGGACAGCTTGCGAGGACCGCGGCGCAGCAAGTCCTCCAGCGTGTACTTGTCCAGCGTGGACAGGAAGGCCCGCGTCGCCTCGTTGAGCACGCCGATCAGTCCGCAGGCCGGCGTGATGGGGCAGGTGTTCGTCTTCGCGTCGAAGCACTCCACCACGTGGAAGTCCGGCTCCATGTGGCGCACCACCTGCCCCACGGAGATCTCCGCGGGCGAGCGCGCCAGCACCACCCCTCCGGCCCGCCCTGGCCGCACCTCCACGAAGCCGTGGCGGCCCAGCCCCTGCACCACCCGGACGAGGTGGTGCTTGGAGATGCCGTAGGCGTCGCTCACCTCTCCGGTGGACACCACCCGGCCCGGGTTGGCCGCCAGGTACAGCAGCACGCGCAGCGAATAGTCAGCGTGAAGGGTCAGGTGCAACGGGCATCACTCCCACTCCCACCTTCGGCGGAGGAGTGCTCGGCAGGAACGCATCCGCGTGGATCTCCTTGAGCGACAGCCCGGCGAGGAAGAGCTTCTTCCTCAGGGATAGCACCCCATCGGGATTGCCGCACAGGTATGCCCTCCAGCCCGCCGGCCGAGGGCAGGTTTCCCTGATGAGCGCGTCCAGTGCGCCCACCGTCACGCCCACCCGTTCCGGTCCGCGGAGAACGCTCGGGCGGTACTGGAAGCAGTCGTGACGGGATTGCAACGCGCGCAGCTCGTCCACGAGGTAGAGCCCGGAGGCCTCCACGGCACCGTGGAACAACCAGATGGGACCGGTGTGCCCCCGCGCCAGCGCGTCCCGGACGATGCCGTACAACGGCGCCAGCCCCGTGCCCGTGCCCGCCAGCAGCAGCGGCTGTTCCGGTCGTCCAGGCACGTAGAAGCACTCGCCCGCGGGCCCCTGGAGTTCCAGCACGTCTCCGGGCCGTGCCTCGTCGAAGAGCCACCCGCTCATCAGGCCCCCCGCCACCCGGCGCACGTGCACCTCCAGCGTGTCCTCGTCGGGCAGGCTCGCGAGCGAGTAGCTCCGGGCCAGCCCATCGTGCCGCAGCAGCGACACGTACTGGCCGGGCCGGTACTCGAATGCGCCCTCCGGACGCAGCCGCACGCACAGCACGCTCTCGCTCAGCCGCTCCAGCGCGAGGATGCGCGCGGGCACCCGCAGGTCCGCGCCCGCTCCGGCCACCTCGAGTTCGTTGTCCGGCTGGCACGCACACGCGAGGAAGTAGTTCCGGGCCTTCAGCGTCTCCTTCAGCCCCACCTGTGCCTTGGCCGGCACCTCGCCCCGCTCGGCCCGCATCAGGCAGGACTGGCACGCTCCCGCCCGGCACGAGTGCGGCACCGTCACCCCCTGCCGCAGCAGCCCGTCGAGCACCGACTCGCCTTCGTCCAGCCCGTACCACTGCCCCTCGTGCCTTACCTTCGCCATGTGCGTGCCCTCCCCGGCTTCAGCGGCTCAGCACGTCGGCTCGCGCGCCCTCGGCGATCGCCAACACCTGCTCCACCAGCGCCTTGGGCACCCCCAGCTCCGTCAGCGTCGCCGCCAGGTGCTCCGCCACCGCGTTGAAGTGCGTGTCGTTCAGCCCCTGCTTCACCAGGTGCGCGTGCCCCTTGCGCATGTCCTTGCCCGAGTACGCGCTCGGCCCCCCACACACCATCGTCAGGAACGCCTTCTGCTTCGCCGCCTGGCGCTCCATGTCCACGTCCTCGAAGAAGTGGCTGATGCGCTCGTCCGACAGCACCTTGCGGTAGAAGAGCTCCACCGCCGCGCTCATCGCCGGCTCCCCACCAATCTGCTCGTACACGCTGCGCTTCTGCCCCGCGACGTTGGTGCTCATGGCGTTCCGCTCCCTGGGAGCTCCTCGCGCTCCCCCTGTTTTGGTGCTTTCAAGCCGCACCGTCAAAAGTGCATTTAAAATGCATGTTTCAGGGCGTGAGGTCAAGGCGAGCGGCCAGGCAGGCTGCTGAACGGGGGGATCGGACGCTCGGGGGCTCGCTCTCGGGAGCCTCTCTCGCTGGCGTCGACGGACCCGACAAGGGGGGTGGGGCTCGCAACCCAAGTGGGCTCGCTCCCCTCATCCCGTCCCTCTCCCGGGGGAGAGGGGTGGTTCTTCAGAGGTACTGCTTCAGCGCAGGCCGGCCGCGCTCATGCGCGCCGTCTCGCGACGCACCGTCGCCTGCTCGATGTCGAAGCGCACGTCGTCCGACGACATGCCGCGCAGGCGCTCCTGCGCCTCCTGCATCCGCTGGCGCGCCGCCTCCACGTCGATGCCCGTCACCGACTCGGCCACGTCCGCCAGCACCAGCACCTTGTCGTTGCTCACTTCGACGAAGCCGCCCGCCACGAAGTAGTACTCGCGCCGCCCACCATCAATCAGCGTCAGCGGTCCCGGCTCCATCAGCGACAGGAACGGCGTGTGCCCCGGGCGCACGCCGAACAGGCCCCTGCCACCCGGGACGATCGCCTCGTCCGCCTGCACCGACAGGATGCGCTTCTCGGGGGTCACAATCTCGACCGTCAGCTTGGCCATCGGCTTCCGTGCTCCCTGGGTCCTTCAGAAGGACAGCTTGTGGGTCTTCCCACCCACCGTCTCGAACTCGATGCGCCCGGCATCCGTCAGGCGCGGCCCCTTGCCCGGTACTCCGAGCAGGCCCTCCAACCACTTGAGGTGCTGCGTCATCTGCCGCACCTCGGCCAGCTCGCGCTGGTCCACGAACTCCGTCAGGCGCCGCTCATCCACCCGCCCACCGTGCCGGTCCACCTGCACCGCCACCACCGTATTCGCCCACGCCGGCACCTTCTTGAGCTTCTTGCCGGGCAGCTTCTTCGTGCCCTTCGGCGCCAGCGGGTAGATGACCCACACCCGCTCTCCATCATTGGAGACGAAGTACAGGTCGTCCACCCCGCCCACGCACTCCTTCACCGCCCAGAGGGGGCCGCTCTCCTTCGACACCTCCAGCACGCACTTACCGGGCTCCTGTTCCACCATGCGCACACTGAAGGTCCCGTTGGCGCTCACCCGCGCACGGCTGGAGCGCTCCGCGGCCAGGGCCGGGAGCGTCACCAGGGACACCAGGACGACGACGACGAAACGGAGCACGTCGCTTACCTCCCGGCGCATACGGCCTGACTAGGCCGCCGCCATCTTGCGGGCCTTGTCCAGCGCCTCGTCGATACCGCCCACCATGTAGAAGGCCGACTCGGGGATGTCGTCGTGCTTGCCCTCGGCGATCTCCTTGAAGCCCTGGATGGTGTCCTGGAGCTTGACGTACTTGCCCGGGGCGCCGGTGAACACCTGCGCCACGAAGAAGGGCTGCGAGAGGAAGCGCTGGATCTTCCGGGCGCGCGCCACCACCAGCTTGTCGTCCTCGCTCAGCTCGTCCATGCCGAGGATGGCGATGATGTCCTGCAGCTCCTTGTAGCGCTGGAGGATGCCCTGGACGCGCCGGGCCACCGTGTAGTGCTCCTGGCCGAGGATGTCCGGCGACAGGATGCGGCTGGTGGAGTCGAGCGGATCCACGGCCGGGTAGATGCCCAGCTCGGAGATGGCGCGGTTGAGCACCGTCGTCGCGTCCAGGTGGGCGAACGTGGTGGCCGGCGCCGGGTCCGTCAGGTCGTCGGCGGGCACGTAGATGGCCTGCACCGAGGTGACCGAGCCCTTGGTGGTGGAGGTGATGCGCTCCTGGAGGCTGCCCATCTCCGTGGCCAGCGTGGGCTGGTAACCCACGGCGCTCGGGATGCGGCCCAGCAGAGCGGACACCTCGGAGCCGGCCTGGGTGAAGCGGAAGATGTTGTCGATGAAGAGGAGCACGTCACGCCCCTCGACGTCGCGGAAGTACTCGGCGATCGTCAGGGCCGTGAGGGCCACGCGGGCGCGGGCACCGGGCGGCTCGTTCATCTGGCCGTACACCAGCACCGCCTGGCTCTCCTCGAGCTTGTCGACCTTGATCACGTTCGAGTCCTGCATCTCGTGATACAGGTCGTTGCCCTCGCGGGTGCGCTCGCCCACGCCGGCGAACACCGAGAAGCCACCGCGCTCCACGGCCACGTTGCGGATGAGTTCCATCAGGAGCACCGTCTTGCCCACGCCGGCGCCGCCGAACAGGCCGATCTTGCCGCCACGGGTGTAGGGGGCCAGCAGGTCGATGACCTTGATGCCCGTCTCGAACATCTGGACGCGCACGTCCTGCTCGATGAAGGCGGGAGGCTGGCGGTGGATGGGCCAGCTCTCCTTGGCATTGACGGGCCCCTTCTCGTCCACCGGGTCGCCGGTGACGTTGAGGATGCGGCCCAGGGTGGCCTTGCCCACCGGCGCCTGGATGGGGGCGCCCGTGTTGGTCACCGGCTGGCCGCGGCCCAGACCCTCGGTGGAGTCCATGGAGATGCAGCGCACGGTGTTCTCACCCAGGTGCTGCGACACCTCGAGCGTGAGGTTGTTGGCCGTCGCGCTGATGTTGGGGTTGGTCACCTTGAGGGCGGTGTACACCTCGGGGAGCCCACCGGGCGGGAACTCCACGTCGACCACAGGACCGAGAACCTGGGTCACCTTGCCTACCGTCGGAACTTGAGCGCTCATGGAATGTCTTCCGTCCCTCGTCGAAATTGTGGCCCGGGGGAAGGGCGGGCCCCCTCTACAGGTGGCGTCCCCCAGGGGTCAAGCCTCTCGGCCCTGCGGCCAGAAGCGGAACTTCTACTTCAGAGCCTCGGCGCCGGACACGATCTCCATCAACTCCTTGGTGATCACCGCCTGGCGCGTGCGGTTGTAGGTCAGCGACAGGCTGGCGATCATGTCCGTCGCGTTGGTCGTCGCGTTTTCCATAGCGCTCATGCGCGCGCCATGCTCGCTCGCGACGCTCTCCAGCAGCGAGCGGTAGAGCTTGATGGACACCGCCTGGGGCACCAGCCGGTCGAGCACGTCCTGGCGGCCCGGCTCGTACTTGAAGTCCACCAGGGCCTGGGTGGGGGCCACGTCGGGAGGCGGCACCCGGCCGGCGTCCGCCGCCGTGGGGGTGCCCACCGACAGCGTCTGCAGGGGCAGCAGCTGGGCCAGCGTCACCTTCTGGCTGATGGCGGAGAGGAACTCGTTGTAGACGACGTAGACGGCGTCCACCTCGCCCTTGAGGAAGCGGGCGCTCAGCTCCTCGGCCACCTGCGAGGCCTGGCCGTAGTTCAGCCGCTGGTAGAGGAAGCCGAAGTCCTTGCGCATCTTCTGACCGCGCTGGCGGAAGAACTCGTGGCCCTTGCGGCCCACGGAGGACACCTCGATGTCCATGCCGCTGTTCTCATAGAGGAAGCGGCTGGCGCGCCGGATGACGTTGGAGTTGAAGCCGCCGGCCAGGCCGCGGTCGGAGGTGAGCAGCAGCACCTCGACCTTCTGCACCGGGCGCGCCGTCAGCAGCGGGTGCGCCAACTCGCCCTCGGAGCGCGTCGCCAGGTCGGTGATGATCTGGTCGAGCATCTGCGCGTAGGGGCGCGCGGCGATGATGGCGTCCTGCGCCTTGCGCAGCTTCGCGGCGGCGACCATCTTCATCGCCTTGGTAATCTGGCGCGTGTTCTTCACCGAGCGGATGCGCTTGCGGATGTCGCGAAGGGACGCCATGGGGCGGAGGGCTCCTGTCTGAAGGCGGGCCCCCTATATAGGCGGGCCGCCAGCGGGTCAACCGCAGGCTGACGGCCAGACGTCACGGGGAGGGCACGCGGAGGGGCAGCCGGGCAGGCACGGCCGTCGAGGCGCCCGGGTGGCAGCCCCCCACCGGGGGCTTAGCCTTCTGGAGCAGGTTCCCTTACACCACTGACCGTGAAACCCGGCGGAGCCCCCTATGTCCCCCCTGAGCGGCCCGGTACTGATTGTCGAAGACGACACCGACATCCGGGAGGCCCTCCAGAGCTATCTGGAGCTGTGCGGCTACCACGTGCTGATGGCCAGCCATGGCAAGG
>NZ_DASVWK010000143.1:0-11502 GCF_036389735.1 Archangium sp.
CGCAGCAGATCCACCAGGTGCTCCTGGTGGGCGGCATGACGCGCATGCCGGCGGTGCAGCAGAAGGTGAAGGAGTTCTTCGGCAAGGAGCCCCACAAGGGCATCAACCCGGACGAGGTCGTCGCCGTGGGCGCGGCCATCCAGGGCGGCGTGCTCAAGGGCGAGGTGAAGGACGTCCTCCTGCTGGACGTGACGCCGCTGTCGCTCGGCGTGGAGACGGCTGGCGGCGTCTTCACGAAGATCATCGACAAGAACACCACCATCCCCTGCAAGAAGAGCCAGGTGTTCTCCACGGCGGTGGACAACCAGCCGCTCGTGTCCGTGCACGTGCTCCAGGGCGAGCGCGAGATGGCGTCGGACAACAAGACGCTGGCGCGCTTCGAGCTGGTGGGCATCCCCCCGGCGCCCCGTGGCGTGCCGCAGATCGAGGTGTCCTTCGACATCGACGCCAACGGCATCGTCCACGTGAGCGCCAAGGACCTGGGCACCGGGAAGATCCAGCAGGTGCGCGTGGTGGGCAACTCGGGCCTGTCCGAGACGGAGATCCAGGCGATGATCTCCGACGCCCAGGCCAACCAGGCCCACGACAAGGTGAAGAAGGAGCTGGCCGAGCTGCGCAACAACGCCGACTCGCTCATCTACACCACCGAGAAGAGCCTGGAGGAGTACGGCAACGTCCTTCAGGAGAAGGACCGCGAGGAGATCAAGGCCGACGTGGAGCGCCTGAAGGAGCTGCTCAAGGGCGCGGACCCGGCGGCCATCAAGGAGTGCTACCAGCAGCTGGAGGCCAGCGCCTACCGCATCGCGGACGCGCTCTACGCCGACCAGTCCAAGTCGGGCTCCTGAACCCCGCGCGGGCCCCTTCCCGGGGCCCGCCCTCCCGGTGTTCAATGCGCACCGTGGAATTCCCCTCCCTCGAAGCAGAGGTCGCCTTCCTCCGCGGTCTGACGGCCGTGGTGCGGATGGCGGATGACATCCTCGAGGACTGCCTGGAGCGAGGGTTGAACCTCGACGCGGCGGTGGATGTCTTCCTCACCCAGTGCGCGCGGCTGGTGCACGCCTCGGCGGGCTTCGTCTGCCTGAAGGGGACGACGGGCCCGGTGCTCACCCGGGTGCTGGGCCAGCTCGGCGCCAACGTCTTCGATGCCGCGGGCTGGAAGGGCCCTCGCCTCCTGCCCGATGGGCGGATGATGTTCTGCGCTCCGCTGGCGCTCGGCAGGCTGGAGCTGGGCACCCTGGGGCTGGTGGTGGAAGGGCGCTTCGACGACGGCGGCCGGCTGGTGATGAAGCTGGTGGAGGCCATCGGAGACCAGCTCGACAACGCGGTGCTGGCCTTCCTCGCGCTCACCGAGAACCGCAACGTGCTGGAGCGGCTGGACGAGCTGGGCACGGACGGCGACCCGGTGATGCAGGGCCGCATCGGCCGCTACGAGCTGGTGACGCCGCTGGGCACCGGGGGCATGGCGCAGGTGCTGGTGGCGCGCACGCGAGGCCCCGAGGGGCTCGGGCGGCTGGTGGCGCTCAAGCGGATTCTCCCGCACCTGACCTCGGACCCGGACATCGTGAAGATGTTCCTGGACGAGGCGCGCATCGGCCTGCGGCTGTCTCATCCCAACCTCGTCACCTTCCACGACTTCGGCGAGGCCCAGGGCGCCTACTACCTGGTGATGGAGCTGGTGCGCGGGGTGGACTTCGACCGGCTGCTGAAGACGACACGGCCCTCGCCGGCCGTCGCGGTGAGCGTGGTGGTGCAGGGGCTTCAGGGGCTGCACGCGGCGCACCTGGCGAAGGGCGAGGACGGGGTGCCGCTCCAGTTGGTGCACCGGGACCTGTCACCGCACAACCTGATGGTGGGCTTCGACGGCCGGGTGAAGGTGCTGGACTTCGGCGTGGCCAAGGCGCGCGCGCAGCGCACGGTGACGCTGCCGGGCATCGTGAAGGGCAAGCCGCTCTACATGTCGCCGGAGCAGGCGCGGGGCTACCGCGTGGACGCGCGCAGCGACCTGTTCGCCGTGGGCCTCATCCTCTACGAGGCGCTCACGGGCTCGCGTGCGTTCGATCGGGGGGACGAGCTGGAGTCCATGCACGCCATCTGCGACGACCGGCTGGCCCGCCCGAGCAACATCCCGCTGCCCGTATGGGAGGTGCTGGAGGTGGCGCTCGCGAAGAAGCCGGAGAGCCGCTTCGCCAGCGCGCTCCAGATGGCGGAGGCACTGGCGGCAAGCTGCCCCCCAGCACGTGAGGTGGAGGTGGGGCGGCTCGTGACGAACCACTTCCCCGAGCGCGTGCGTGGACTCGAGCGCCTGGAGCGCGTCCACCTGTCAGGCGCCCGGGGCGGCGTCTCCGAGCCGACGCGGTTGCGCCCCGCGGCCAAGCCGGGCGGCTCCCGGAGCTAGTCCGAGAGGCTCCGCAGGCTCTGCTGGCCGTGGGCCAGGATGACCTCGCCATGGCGCAGATCGCTGATCTCCGCGTACCGGACCGAGTAGTCCTTGGGGAAGAAGAGCCCCTTCTCGATGTGGAACTCCGTGTCACCGGCCGCGTACACCTTGCCGAGCTTGTGGCCGTCGACGCCGCGGACCGTCATGCCTTCCTTGATGTCGCCGCGCTGATACATGTCCGCCTCCTCGGGTGAAGCATTTCCCTCCCGCTAAAGGTGGGAGAGGAGGAGGACCGAGGGCACCCTTCGAGGGCCCGGCACGAGGCCGCTCAATGGACGGGTGGCCCGACGAGGGAGCGGGACAGGGCTCGCCTGAGACTCAGGGTGGAAAAAAGCCAGGGGGGCCGACCCTCCGAGGCGCTGGGAGCTTGACCCCTCTGTCGCATCCCCATAGAAAACCGGGGCTTTACGTCGTGGTCCTACCTTGGAGGATGCCCCCGCATGCGCCGATTCGCTCCGATGCTGCTCGCCGCTGTCGCCCTGTTGGCGTCGGCCTGCGAGAAGAAGACGCAGCCCGCTGCCTCTGGTGAAGGGACGAAGGGGGGGCAGACGGCCCAGCCCGCCACCACCGGCGGTGGCGGTACGCAGGGTGACACCATCCTGCTCGGCGAGGTGGGCAGCCTCACCGGAGCCCAGGCCACCTTCGGCGTTTCCACCCGCAACGGCATCGAGCTGGCCATCAAGGAAGCCAACGAGGCCGGCGGGGTGAAGGGCAAGAAGATCGCCGTGCGCGTCTATGACGACCAGGGCCGGCCCGAGGAGGCCGCTCAGGCCGTCACCCGGTTGATTACCCAGGACAAGGTGGTGCTCATCCTGGGCGAGGTGGCCTCGTCCAACTCGCTGGCCATGGCCGAGAAGGCCCAGGGAGCCGGCGTGCCGATGATCACCCCCTCGTCGACCAACCCCGCCGTCACCCAGAAGGGCGACTACATCTTCCGCGTGTGCTTCATCGACCCCTTCCAGGGCTACGTGATGGCGAAGTTCGCCCGCGAGAACCTGAAGGCGGAGCAGGTGGCCATCCTCCAGGACAACAAGAGCGCCTACTCCATCGGCCTGACCGAGGTGTTCCAGCGCAAGTTCGCGGAGATGGGCGGCAAGGTGACGACCACGGAGAGCTACTCGCAGGGCGACACCGACTTCCGCGCGCAGCTCACCGCCCTCAAGAAGGCCAAGCCGCAGGCCATCTACGTGCCGGGCTACTACAGCGACGTGGGCGTCATCGCCCGCCAGGCGCGCGAGCTGGGCCTGACGGTGCCGCTGATGGGCGGCGATGGCTGGGACTCGGAGAAGCTCTTCGAGCTGGCTGGCGATGCGCTCAACGGGAGCTACTTCTCCAACCACTACTCGCCGGACAACCCGGATGCGAAGGTGCAGAAGTTCATCGCCGACTACAAGAAGGCGTACGGCGGCGTGCCGGACGCGCTGGCGGCGCTCGGGTACGACTCGGCCAAGGTGGCCGTCGCGGCCATCGGCAAGGCCAAGGACCTGAGTGGCCCGGCCATCCGGGACGCCATCGCGCAGACCAAGGACTTCCCGGGCGTGGCGGGCACCATCTCGCTGGACGAGAACCGCAATGCCGTGAAGCCGGCCGTCATCCTGAAGGTCGGTGACGGTAAGACCGAGTTCGTCACCACCATCAATCCGTAATGTCCCAGCTCCTCCAGCACCTCATCAACGGCATCGCCGCCGGCACCATCTACGCGCTCGTCGCGCTCGGCTACACGATGGTGTACGGCGTGCTCAAGCTCATCAACTTCGCCCACGGCGACGTGATGATGGTCGGCGTGTACATGGGTTACGCAACGGCCTTGTTCCTCGGCCGTCAGGCCCAGAGCACCACGTGGGGTGTGCTGGTCATCTTCCTGGTGGCCATGGCCGGGTGCGCGCTCATGGGCTTCCTCATCGAGCGCTTCGCCTACCGGCCCCTGCGCGAGAAGCCCCGGCTCACCGCGCTCATCACCGCCATCGGCATCTCGTTCGCGCTCTCGTACGGCTTCCAGCTGGACATCGGCTTCCTGCCGGGCGCCGCGCCGCGCGCCTTCCCGCAGATCATCAAGCCCGCCGCGTGGTTCACCCTGGGCGACCCCGAGTTCCCGGACGTGGTGCTGTGGAACTGGCAGATCATCTCCCTGCTGGTGGCGGTGGCGATGATGGTGGGCTTGCAATACCTCGTGTACCGCACGCGCTTTGGCCGGGCGATGCGGGCGGTCTCCTTCGACCACCGCGTGGCCGCGCTGATGGGCATCCCCACCGACCGGATCATCTCGCTGACGTTCATGATCGGCAGCGCGCTGGCCGCGGGCGCGGGCCTGCTGTACGCCATCAAGGACACCTCGGTGAGCCCGCTGATGGGGCTGATGGTGGGCCTGAAGGCCTTCGTGGCGGCGGTCATCGGCGGTATCGGCAACGTGCCGGGGGCCGTGGTGGGCGCGCTGCTGCTGGGGCTGGTGGAGGAGTTCGTGGTGGGCTACGCCGCGAGCACCTGGCGTGACGCGGTGGCCTTCGGCTTCCTCATCCTCGTGCTGCTCGTCCGGCCCGGCGGTCTGTTCGGCCGGGTCGCGGCGGAGAAGGTCTGACGCCGCACATGCAAACCGCCGCTGCTGTCTCGTCTGGGAATTCGGGGGTCCCCGCTTCCCTCAAGGGCATCCTCCCCGTGCTGGTGGCCCTCCCGGTGCTGCTGGTGCTGGAGTGGCTGCTGAGCGCCTCGCCGTTCGCCACCTACCTGCTGTCCATCATCGGGGTGAACGTCATCCTCGCGGTGAGCCTCAACATCGTGAACGGGATGACGGGCCAGTTCTCCATTGGCCACGCGGGCTTCATGGCGGTGGGGGCCTACCTCTCCGGCGTGACGTCGCTGGAGCTCAAGGACGTGGCCATCTCCGCCCTGCCCGTGGCGGTGAGTGACCAGGTGTTCCTGGTGGTGGCGCTGCTGGTGGGCGGGACCGCCGCGGCCCTCTGCGGCTTCCTGGTGGGCCTGCCCTCCCTGCGCCTCCGGGGTGACTACCTGGCCATCGTGACGCTGGGCTTCGGGGAGATCATCCGGGTCGTGGTGCAGAACACCGAGTTCCTGGGCCGCTCGCTGGGCTTGAGCGGCATTCCGCAGACGTCCTCGGTGGCCATGGTGGGCTTCTGGGTGTTCCTGGTGGTGCTGGTGGCGCGCCGCATCGCCGGCTCCAGCCACGGCCGCAGCCTGTGGGCCATCCGCGAGGACGAGGTGGCCGCCGAGGCCATGGGCGTCAACACCACCGGCTACAAGGTTCGCGCCTTCGTCATCTCCTCCTTCTTCGCGGGCGTGGCGGGCGGGCTGTTCGCGCACTTCGTGCCCATCATCAACCCGGGCTCCTTCACCTTCGTCAGGTCGATGGAGATCGTCGTGATGGTGGTGCTGGGCGGGCTGGGCTCCACCACGGGCGCCATCGTGGCGGCGGTGTTCCTGTCCCTGTTGCCCGAGGGGCTGCGCTCGCTCTTCACCGCCTTCGGGTCGGAGGGGAGCATGGCGCAGAAGGTGGATCAGATCCGCATGCCGGTGTACGGCCTGCTGCTGGTGGCGCTGATGCTGTCTCGACCGCAGGGCCTGTTCGGCACCCGGGAGCTGTGGGACGTCGTGCCGCGGTGGATTCCGCGTCGGCGGAAGGGGATTCAATGAGTGGGCCACTGCTCGAGGCAGTGGGGGTGAGCATCCAGTTCGGGGGACTCAAGGCGCTCTCGGACTTCAACCTCGCCATCCACAAGGGAGACCTCCAGGGCCTCATCGGGCCCAACGGCGCGGGCAAGACCACGGCGTTCAACGTCCTGACGGGCGTGTACCAGCCCACCCAGGGCGAGGTGCGCGTGGCCGGGCTGCGGGTGAACGGGCGGCTGCCACATCAGATCAACCACCTGGGACTGGCGCGCACCTTCCAGAACATCCGTCTCTTCCGGGCGCTGACGGCGCTCGACAACGTGAAGGTGGCGTGCCGGGGCCAGGCCGCGTTGAACTCCGAGGGAGTAGGACTGGGGGCCAAGGTGCGTGGGGCGGCGCGCAACTACGCCGACTGGTGGCGGGCGCTGCTGTTGACGCCGGGCTTCCAGGCCGAGGAGCGCGACCTCACCCAGCAGGCCGAGCACCTGCTGGAGGTGATGGGGCTGTCGCACCGGCGCGACGAGGAGGCTCGCAACCTGCCCTACGGCGAGCAGCGGCGGTTGGAGATCGCCCGAGCGCTGGGCACGCGGCCCAAGGTGCTGCTGCTGGACGAGCCGGCGGCGGGCATGAACACCCGCGAGAAGGCGGACCTGATGGTGCTCATCCGCAAGATCCGGGACGACTTCAACCTGGGCATCCTGGTCATCGAGCACGACATGAAGCTCGTGATGGGCATCTGCGAGAAGATCACCGTGCTGGACCACGGTGAGATGATCGCCCGGGGCGCGCCGGCCGAGGTGCGCAACGACCGCAAGGTCATCGAGGCGTACCTGGGAGACAGCTACCTGGAGTCGCACGGAGGGGCGGCGTGAGCGAGGCACAGCTGAAGCTGCTGGGTGAGCGCCGGGAGTTCCCCCCCCTGCTGACGGTGGACGGGGTGAAGGTGTCCTACGGAGCCATCCAGGCGCTCAAGGGCGTGACGCTGAAGGTGGGCAAGGGCGAGGTGGTGGCGCTCATTGGAGCCAACGGCGCGGGGAAGACGAGCACGTTGCGCGCGGTGAGCGGGATGCTCAAACCGGTGGGCGGGCGCATCACGTTCGGGGGCGAGGAGACCACCGGGACGAAGGCGCACACCCTGGTGCCCAGGGGCATGGCGCACGCGCCCGAGGGGCGAGGCATCTTCCCCAACCTGACGGTGCTGGAGAACCTGGAGCTGGGGGCGTACCTGCGCCGGGACACGGCCGCCATCCTGGAGGACATGGAGAAGAGCTATGTGCTCTTCCCGAAGCTGAAGGAGCGGCGCAAGCAGCTCGCGGGGACGCTGTCGGGCGGAGAGCAGCAGATGCTGGCCATTGCCCGCGCGCTGCTGAGCCGGCCCAAGCTGCTGCTGCTGGACGAGCCCTCGCTGGGGCTGGCGCCGCAGGTGACGGAGACCATCTTCCGCAACCTGCGAGACGTGAACGCCGCGGGGGTGAGCATCCTGCTGGTGGAGCAGAACGCGCACCTGGCGCTGAACTTCGCCCACTACGGCTATGTGCTGGAGACGGGTGAGGTGGTGATGGCGGGCCCGGGCAAGGCGCTGCTGGAGAGCCCGGAGATCCGCAAGGCCTACCTCGGCGAGTAGCGTCAGGGCAGGAGCACGTGGATACTCACGCCGCCGGGGCCCGCCGAGAGTGCGGCGGCACCCGGAGCGGGCGAGGCCGGGCGGTCATTGAGCCACAGGTAGACCCCCGTTCCGACGAGCGCGGCCCCCACGGCGGCGCTCACGCCCGCGATGGTGCGATGCGTGGTGGCCTTCTCGCGGAGCTCGGAGACCTGGGACAACTGGTCGAGGGTGGGGAGTCCGCCCTGGTAATATGTATTGGACTCGGCGATCGCGTTGTTGCCGGTGATGGCGAAGACGCCCGCGAGACCGAGCCCCACGACGCCCACGCCCGCGCCCGCGTAGGCGGCGGGAGTCTTCCAGCTGCGCCCGTTTCCGCTGGCCGGAGCGGACCGGGCCACCTGGGTGGCCTCCGGCGGAGCGGGACGGGGGGACGGCTCGGTCCGCGCCGTGCCCGTGGCGGGTCCGGAGGGCTGCGCGGGCGGGGGCGTCACCACGGGAGCCTGGGGCGTCGGCTGCTGCTCGACGAGGGGCGTGAGCTTCAAGGAGACGAGGTTGAGCTGTTCGATCAGGCGGGTGATGCCGCGGGCGAGCTCCTCCGAGGGCTGGCCGCGGCTGCGCATCTGGATGTTCTTCTGATCGACGAGCTCGCCCTTGGAATCCACCACGAGGCCGGAGATGCGCGTGAGCTGCCCGGGGTCGATGGTGATGAGGAGGGCGCGGCTGGCCTGGGTGGCGGCGGCGAGCCTGCCGAGGCACTCGTTGAGCTTCTTGTTGCCCACGCAGGACTTCTTGGGCTCCTTGTCGAGGAAGGCACGAACCAGCTCGGAGGACACGAGCTGCACGTCGTCGCGGGCGACCTGGGTGGAGCAGGAGGCCTGGAGCTCCTCGAGCTGTTTGCCCTTCGCTCCGACGATGTTGCACGGGTGCAGGGCGATGAGCTCCGTCTCCGCCCGAGCGGCGGGGGCGAGCAGCAGGCCGAGCGTGAGGAGGAGGGTGGACCGCGAGGAGCGATGGAATTTCACGGTGGGACCCTCGTCGAGGACAGAGCGTTCGCGGCGTGAGTCTCCGCCGAGGAGCACGGCGGGAACGCAACCTTCCGCGAGTAGGAGCACCATGCTATCCACCAGGGTCGAGCCGTCAAAGGGTTTGGAGAGGTGGACGTGATGCTTCGCAAGGTCCTCGCAACGGTGATGCTGCTGGGGGCGCTCTCGGGCTGTAACAAAGCGCTCGGCACGTGTGGTCCGAACGGGGAGTGTGACCAGGGCGGCGTCTGCGATGTAGAGCGGAATCTGTGCTACACCGTGATCGCGTCGGAGCTCGACGCGGGAGCATGCACTCCGACCTGTGCGCCGTACGAGGCCTGCACGTCGAAGGGCTGCGTGCCGCGGTACGCGGCGCTGACGGTGACGCCGGGTGATGGTGGGATGGTGGGAGCGGGCGCGGTCTCGGTGCAGGCCGAGCTGGTGCTCCAGCCTGGACTCTCCGCGAACTTCCCGGAGACCCTGGACTTCCGCGTGGTGCGCAACGACGGCGGAACCGGAGGCGGGCTGACTCCGGGCCCGAGGAGCGCGGGACTCTACCCCGCGCAGTGGACGCCGCCTGGGGATGGCGTGTTCCTCCTGACGGCGGCGCACCCGCTGAGTGGCGGGCCGAGCACCACGGTGTTCCTGACGGTGGATACGACTCCGCCCACCTTCACCGTGACGGTGCCGGCGGCTGACGCGGGTTTGCCCGATGGGGGCACGACGTACGCGGACCCGGGCCTTCCCACCGCATGGCGGCGCGATCAGGTCGTACCCGTGGAGATCCGGACGAACGAGCCGAACCTGGGTCCCAGCCCTCTGACGGCCGTCTTGCGGACGGATGCCGGTAGCGGGTCCACGGTGAATGTCGTGTCATTCGCGCAGGGTGCGCTCTGTGATGCCGGGTTCTGCGGCGTGGCGCGGATGAATCTGTGGGAGCCGCCGTTCGATGCGTTCCGCGGGACCATGGCGGTCGAGGTGCGGGGACAGGACAGGGCCGGCAATGTGGGCACTTCGTCGGGCACCGTGAACGTGACGCGCTGGAAATGGCGTCATGACATCGCGGGGGCGACCATCACCGCTACGCCGGCCCTGGGCAATACGGGCGTGGTCTATGTCGGGACGACGAACGGTAGTGACAATGATGGACAGCTTCTTGCCCTTTCCCCGAGTGGACGCGTGTTGTGGGCCGTCAACAGCGGAGCTGTCGTGGCGAGTCCCACGGTGGGAAATGTCCAGGATGGGGGAGTGGAGCGGGTCTACGCCGCACCTCGCAAGGGGTCGGTGAGCCGCGTCGGCTTCGTTGACAGTGCTGATGGTGGTTTCACCAGTATCTGCAACGATGTGAATTCAAGTAGCGTTCTGGTCCAGTCCTCCTTGGCACTCACGCAACTGTCGGCGGGTAGTGCATCCGAGACTGTGTATGGTGTGTACTCCGGACGACTTGGAGGCACGCTCTTCGCGGTCCGTCCAGATACGGAGAATGACCTCGTAGTCCGCTGTCCAATCACTACCAGCGTGGGCGATGTTTCCGTTCCCGGGAACATGTTGGCGACGGGCAATGCTGTCGTCTTTGGCTCGAGTGATGGGCGACTGAAGTCCTATGCCCTCGATACGGCAGGGATCGCTTTTACGTCTCAGTGGAATCAGCCGCTGGTCGCCGTGGCAGCGGACCCATCCACGCTTTTGCAACCCTCTTCGCTCGCTGCGGCAGGTGGGGCTGTTTATGGTGGGGGCAATCTCGGTGGGCTCAGCAAATTCTTCTCGGCCCCGCTGGATGGTGGCCAGCCTCCCTCGTACTTCCCGACAACTTCAGTGATTGGGAGTACGAGCATCGGCAACCCGAACGGCCATGTGGCTGTTGCTGGGCTCGAAAACGCCAGGTTGTTCAGGGTGAGCATTTCCGATGGTGGGACGCAGGCCATCGACACGGCGGGGGAGGTTCTCAGAAGCGCACCCGTCTGGGGCACGGATGGCTATCTCTACACGGCGGGAGCGACGAGTGGGACCATCCAGGCCCGGAGACCTCTCGAGACCGTGGCGTGGCAGTTCGAGTCCGGCTCTACCATTGGGGGATCGATGACGCTCGACTGCAACCGGCAGGCGGAGGGGAGCCTGGCTTCTGCCTTCTCCGGTGTGCTGTATGCCGTCACCCGGGACGGGAAGGTGCACGCCATCGTCGTCGACAGTCGAGGGCTGGACACCTCGGCGCCGTGGCCCAAGTACCAGCACGACGCTCGCAACACCGGCAACCCGGCCACTCCCATCACTTCGTGCCCGTGAGCAGCGACGGACGTGTTCCTCTCGAAAGCCGTCACTCCCGGTGCTAGGACGTAGCGACCGGCGGCGGACTCGTCTAGGGTCCGCCGCCATCTTTTCCCACCCACAACCTTCAGGACTCGCTCATATGTCTTCGCTGTCCCGACTGTTCGCCGCTCTCGTCACCGTCTCGCTCCTTGGCGCCGCCTGCGCCTCCAAGGGGGGCGCCACCGCCGGTGGTTCCTCCACCGTCGAGGAGGTCCCCACCGAGGGCGCCACCACCGAGGCCAAGCCCCAGGTCCAGCTCCAGAAGCTCTCTCCTCCCGAGAACTTCTCCGTGATGATCCCCGGGGAGCCCCAGCCCCAGCGCGGCGAGGTCGCCATCCCCGGCGGCAAGGTGCAGACCGCCGCGTGGACCGCCAACGTCGAGGGCGTCCTCTACTCCATCAGCACCGCCGACTACCCGGAGAGGGTCGTCGCCGCCAACCCCGCCGCCGCCTTCCTCAACGAGGGCAAGAACGGCCTCGTCAATCAGCTCAAGGGCACCGTCAAGGCCG
>NZ_DASVWK010000144.1:0-3533 GCF_036389735.1 Archangium sp.
TGGCCAGCCAGGTGGCCAGCGATCGCCTCGTCCAGGTGCTCTCCGCCAGCGCGCCCGACAACCCGCCCCGCACCCTCTACCAGGCGTTCGTCGAGGCCAACCAGGCGGTGGTCGAGACCGCGCGCACCCGGGGAGTGGAGGGCATGGGGACGACGGGCGTCATCGGCTGGGTGCTGGGCGGACGCTGCTACGTCGGCTGGGTGGGCGACAGCCGCCTCTACCAGTTCCGCGAGGGCGCGCTCATCGACCGCACGCGCGACCACACGCGGGTCGCCCAGATGGTCGCCCACGGCGTCCTCAAGCCCGAGGAGGCGCGGAACCACCCGGACGCGCACGTGCTGGTGCAGGCGTTGGGGGGCAGCGCGGGCGTCCAGAAGAGCTTCAAGCCCGAGGTCTGGACGGAGCCGCTGGAGCTGCGGTCCGGAGATGTGCTGCTGCTGTGCAGCGACGGGCTGTACGACTTCATCGAGGACCAGGAGCTGTACCCGCTCATCGAGGGCCGCGACTACCAGGACGCGGTGACGAGGCTCATCCACCTCGCCAACGAGCGTGGGGGCGCCGACAACATCACGGCCGTCCTCCTCGTGGTGGGGCAGCCCGAGGTGCCACGCACGACGAAGGCCGCCCAGGACGGTCGGCGGGAGACGCTCCCGGAGGGAATGCCCCTGGCTTCGGTGGGCGTGCCTCCGGCGTCCGTTCCCGTGGCCTCGGTACGGGCCGCGACGCGCCCGGTGGAACCCCCCGCGCCCACGGGCCGCTCCGGGCGCCGGGTTCCCCTGTGGTGGCTGCTCGCGACGGGGGTGGTGGCACTGGGCGTGGGCATCGCCGTGGGGGTGGGGGCCAGAGGGGTTCCGCCCAAGCCCGTGCCCTCGCCTGGGGCCTCCTCGGTGACGGGGGCCGATGCTGGAACCGGAGCGGCGGCCGCCGAGGTCCCGACTCCGTCCGGTGCCGATCCTGTCACGGAGGCGGGAAAGAAGTGAGGGCCCCCGCGCTTCCGGTGCTGCTCGCCGTCGTGTCGCTCCTGGTCGCCGTACCCTCGCGAGCGGCGGAGACCTATTGCGTCGGCGGCTACACGGGAAGGCCTCCGCACGTGGTGGCCGCGTGCGCCCAGCCGGAGATCGTGCGGCTGCATGCCAAGTGGCACGAGCACCTCTATCTCACCGACGGCAAGGCTTGCTTCCTCTGCTACGACGAGGTGGACGACACCTGCGAGAAGGTGTTCCTCCGGAGGAATCCGGACTACCGGCCCATGGACGCGCACGGTTGTGCCGTGCTGTTCGGGGAGAACCTCCGGTCCGGCGAGTTGCTCGCTCACGTCATCGACGGCAAGCACCTCACGCCCCCTCCGCCGTCCCCCCCGGCGCAGCTCGAGGCGAAGGTGGAGCGCATCACCCCGGGTCCGTACACCGCGGGGGACAGGCTGTCGGCGGTCGGCGCCGTGCGTGACGATCAGGGCGTCGTGCGGCGTATCCCCGGAGGCACCTTCCGTGTGACCGATGCCACGGGGAAGAGCACCGATCATCGCGGCACCGTGCAGCCGGATGGCACGGTCACGGTCGACTTCACCCTACCGCCCACCGACTCCGCCCGCGTCGAGTTCATCCCCGAGAAGCCTCCGCTCGCGCCGGGCGAGACGCTCCGCACGGCCGGGTCGGAGGCGCGGTCTCTGAAGGTGGAGGTCTGCGGCTTCCGGGCCCGCCTCGTCCAGCCCTCGTCCGTGGCCCCCGAGACGCTCGTGGCGGGGCAGGCCACTCCGCTGCGCGCGAGCCTCTTCGACGCGGCGGGACAGCGGCCCGTGGCGACTCCAGCGGGGCTCTCCCTGGCGTTCACCGTCCAGGTGGACGGCGAGCCAGCGCGGACCCTCGCGGCGGACAAGGAGCTATCGGCCTCGTGGACTCCGCCCGCCTCTCCGCGGCCGCGCCAGGTGCGGATCAGCGCGGGTGGGCGCGTGGGTGAGCGCATCGTGTGCCCCGCTGGCGAGGCCACCGCCACCGTGAGTGACCTCGGGCTCGGTTTCGACACCTCCGGGTTGCCGCGCACCTGCTACGTCGGGCTGCCATGCCGTGGGACGGTGGTGCTCCAGCGTCCGACCGATCCGGGGATTCGCCACCGGGTGGACGAGCTGCTGCTGGACCCTCGGGTGGAGGCTCGCATGGAGGACACCGGCGAGGAGCGCTACCGGGGGCCGCCCCGCGCGGGTGACCGGTACGAGTTCCTGGCCACCTACGACAAGCCGAAGTCCGTGAGCTGGTCGCTCGTGTTCGAGACGCCGCGAGGCCCTGTCGCCATGCCCGCGCACGAGGTGCGGGTGCGCCCGCGGTTGAAGCTGGAGCTGCCAGCCGAGCTGGACTTCGGCACCGTCGCCGCGAGCACTCCCGTGACGGGGGCCTGCCAGAAGCTCGACTTCGGTCGCTCCCAGGGGGCCGAGGAGCATCGCTGGGAGCTGCGCGCCGAGGGACTCGAAGGCTGCCAGGCGCGCCCGGTGCTCAGCTTCCTCAACGCGCTCGGAGCGGCGGACGTGCGCGGTCTGGTGCCCTCGCTGGGCATCGACGCGTTGGACCCCCAGGACCGCCGGCTCGACATCTGCCTGGAGGTGCCTCGGTGCGCGGGGGACGTTTCGCCGGACTCGGCCGTGCTGCGCGTGGTGCCGCTCACTCCCGAGTTCAAGGCCCAGGAGAAGACGGTCCGCCTGCGCTGGAAGGTCGAGGGCCGCGGCTTCCTCGGCTGCCACGGCGCGTGGGTGTGGCCCACGTTGGCGCTGCTCGGTTTCGGGGTGTTGCTCGCGGGCTTCACCCAACCGGCCCGCTTCCCCTCCGGCGCGTCCATCCGCGTGGCCGGGAGCGAGCGTGGCATGCGTCAGGCCGCCGCCATCCTCCTGCTGGACTGCCCCGGCAGCAGCCCTGGCTTCTTTCGGGATGCCCGGTTGGGTTTGAACGGTGACGGAGAGGTGAACGGTCGCACCCGCAACGCGGTCATCCTGCTACGCGCCACCCGGGGCGCCGGCGTGGTGCTGGCGGGACAGGGCCCCCTGGAGCAGCAGGACCGCCGCACCCTCCAGTGGGAGCCGGTGACGGACCTGGCCCAGGGCCACGTCCCATCCCCCTCGGTGCTGTACCGGGCCGGGGGCACGTACTTCAAAGTGGAGCTCTAGATGACGTTCGCGCAGCTCGTCCTGCCCCTGCTCCTCACCGGCGCGGCCGGCGGGGGCAACGAGATCGTCCTCATCCTCGACAACTCCTGCTCCATGGGCGTGGCGTCCCAGGACGGCCAAGGACGCCAGTTTCCGCCCAATGACCCCGAGCGAGCGGCGGTGCTCGGTACGCTCATCGTCGAGGGACTGGCACGAGGCTCGGCCGACCGCTTCAGCGTGCTGGCCTTTGGCGACGGCAAGGACGCCCCGCCGCGCCCGGCCCAGAGCGCGGACGACATCCGCGCGCTGCCCTACTCGAACGGCACCTTCTTCCGCCGCCCGCTGGAGGAGGCGGGAAACCGGCTGCGAGGCTCGGCGCTCCCGAACCGACTGTTCCTCTTCT
>NZ_DASVWK010000145.1:0-4805 GCF_036389735.1 Archangium sp.
CACGCCGGAGAGCCACACGCCGGAGAGCCACACGCCGGAGAGCCACACGCCGCCCACGGGCTTCAGCGGCCACAGCAGCTTCGAGCCCGCCTCCACGACGCCCTCGCCGGTGTCGCTGACGGGCACCACAGAGGCGCCCGCGTCGGTGGCGGGCGCCCCCGCGGATGGTCACGCGCCGAGATGGCTCAGTCAGCTGTTCGGTGGCCAGCCGCAAGCCACCGTGCCCGCCCAGGCCCAGACTCCGCCGGCGCCCACGCTCCCGCCCAACGAGACCCGGGACCCCTACGTCCTGGCGGATGAGACGCAGCGCACGCCGCAGCTCGCCCAGGCGCAGGAGGAGGCGGTCCGCGCCGCCAACGGCGAGTTCGTGCAGTTCACCAACTCCAACGGTGTGACCGAGCCGCTCCGGTTCGAGCAGGGGAGCAACAACGACTGGCGCATCTCGGACGCGCACAACAACTCCATGATCATCCGCGGCAACGGGCTCTCGGCGGATCAGCTCCTGCAGGGCGTGGCGGAGGCCGCCGACTACTGGTCCCAGAACCCGACGTCCGTGCGCGACTCGAACGGCTCCCTCGAGCTGTCGCCGGGCTCTCCGCGCGGCCGCTTCGACGACGTCGGTGGCGGCCGCATCCAGATGGGGATCGACGACCTCGACGAGATGACGTTCGACCACGAGTTCGGGCACGCGGTCGGGTTCGAGGCCCAGCGCAACGCCAACTCGAGCCGGCCGGGCCGGCCGAGCGGGTGGGACGAGGCGATGCAGGCGGACGGCACCTCCACTTCGGTGTACGCCAACGACAACGCGCGGGAGGACTTCGCGGAGTCGTGGCTCGCCTACGTGGAGGCGCGCGAGACGAGCACCGAGGCCTACTCGGCGCTCCAGCAGGCGTACCCGAACCGCTTCGCCATCCTCGAGGCGGTGTACAACGGGACGCAGCAGGACTGACCTGGGCTAGCCGGGTCCGTAACAACGGACGCAACACTTTCCAGCCTGTGCCGATAAAGGGGGAACCTGGAAATCCGGACTTTTTTGGGAAACCGGTATGCCAGCGAAACCTTGTTCGCTCCGCGCGTGGAGCAGGATTCCCTCCCTCATGAGCACCCCTGACACTTCTTCGACGTCCCTGGTCCTGAACCGCCGTCTCCTGGCCGCCCTGCTCTCCCTGACGCTCGCGTCCTGTGGGGGCGAGGAGTGGGACGAGGGGATGGGCGGGGAGTCCCTGGAGCCCGCGCGGTCCGGCGGCGCCCTCACCCAGAGCATCACGGTGCTCTCCCCCAACGGGGGTGAGAGCCTGCGGAGCAACAGCTTCGGCACCGCCAGGTGGTCCGCCTCGGGTGTGACGGCCGTGAAGGTGGAGCTGACGGTGGACGGCAGCACCTGGAGGACGGTCGTCGCCAGCGCGGATGCCGCTTCGGGCTCGTATTCGTGGGGCGTGCCCGTCATCGCCACCAACGTGGCGAAGGTGCGGGTGAGTGACGCGTCCAACTCCGCCATCAGCGACACCAGCAACGCGGCCTTCACCCTCACCACGTCCGGCGGTGGGGGAACCTTCGACGGAGTGCTGATCAACGAGGTGCTCGTCAATGAGGCGGGCACGGATGTGACGCGCGAGTTCGTGGAGGTGGTCAACCCCAAGACGACCGCGCAGGACATCTCCGGCTGGACGCTCTGGGACGCGGCGGGCCCGCGGCACACCTTCCCCAGTGGAACGAGCCTGGGCGCCGGGCGCGGCGTGGTGGTCTTCGGCGCGGCCTCGGGCATCCCCGCGGGCCTGACCAACGCGGTGGCCGCGTCGACGGGCTCGCTCAACCTGTCCAACGGCAGCGAGACCGTGACGCTGAAGGGGCCGACAGGAAACGTGATTGACAGCGTCTACCTGGACTCGGCGCTCAGTGCGACGGACGGCGTGTCCGCCACCCGGAGCCCGGATGGCACCAGCCACGCCAGCTTCGTCGTGCACACCAGCGTGGCGAGCACCCTGGCCTCGCCGGGCAAGCGGGCCAACGGGACCTCCTACTGATCCGCTGGGGTGGTCCCCGGCCGGGGCCCGCTTCAGAGTCCGCGTGGGCAGGCCCAGGTGCTCCACTATCGAGCGCACCCCAGCGGGGGCCGTCACCTACGCCAGCACCTTTCGCCTGCCTCCACACCGCGGACAGGCGAAGCCCGTCCAGTGCGAACGTCCTGCGCGGCAGCCCGGCCCCATCCACCCGCGTCCTCCTCTGCTTGCTCGGCTCCTCCACCGTCGCGGCCAGGCAGAGGCTCTCCTTCTGTGGGCCCACCTCCCTCCCCGCTCGAGGGACCAGAAATGGACGGAGCCTGGCGCCCGGAGCGAAGACGCCATGAAACCTCGTGAGGTTCGCCCGAGGCGGAGGCACCAGGGACGACACACGTCGTAACAGTTCCAGCGCCGCGTGGGCCGGGGTCGTGGCGTCTAGGAAGCTTGACTCGTTTCTGAGGGAGCAGCCAGCCAACGCGCTGCGGCTCGGTGAAGCCCGGAGCTACAGCTAAACCTGCGAGGGTGAGGCTCGACCGGCAAGCGTGGCTGTGAGGCTGGGCCTCTCTAACCCCGGCGCTGAGCCCTGGACACTGGCGGGGGCGGCGCTGGTGGACTCGACGGGGGAAGAGGTGGCGCTCGTCGCGTGGCAGGAGGTGCCCGTTCCCCCGAATGGTAAGGGCGCCGTCGTGGTGGGCGTGGAGGGGGAGCCCGCGCAGCTTGGCTGCCCCTGTACCCTCAAGCTGTGGGAAGCGCAGGGGCCGCGCACCGTCACTCTCGGGAACGTCACCTTCCCGGTGAGCCAGCAGGCGGCGCCCTGAACACGGCCACCGCGAGCCGTGCCGAGCCTCAAGGGGTGGAGCGCCCGCCAATCTCCGGGAAGCGCTCGTAGGCCCGTTTGAGCGCGTCCAGGTGCGCGGGGTTGTCCAGGTCGAGCGGCGCATCGGTGAGCCGGACAACCCACCCGCCAGTCGTGGTACGCCATGAGCGTGACAGCAACTCCGCGTCGCGGGAGGGATCCGGAAAGCCGATGGCCCGTGCCGCAGCGGCCGACCAGTAGCTCAGCCACCCGAGGCGATGCGGAATCTCAGGCGAGCGCATGGCACTAGGGGACTTGAGCACCGGTAGCCCTCGGGGTGGAGGCTCCAGGTCTTCTGGCCGATTCTTCGTACGCGTTCACGCGGTTGGAATGAGGACCCTCGTCAAGCAGCAGCAGATAGGCCGAGGGCAGGAGACGGCAGCAGAGAAGGAGCGCTTTGCCCATGCAACCAGGCCTCGACAGCCCGGGTGAGGAAAGGGAGCACGGGACGATTCTGCAATCGCAGCGTCGTCACGGTGGAAAGGGCGCGCTCGATGAAGCGGCTGCCCTCGGGGCTCTTGGTGCCGAAGGACACCTTACGCATACACACGGCATGGCGCAGCAGCCTCTCGTCATGGTTGTTGGTGGCGGGCACGTCCTCGCGCTGCATGAATGTCCACAGCGCCTTCCAAAACTCCAGAAGTTCGCTGGCCGACCTGGCAGCTGTCTCGTCCGCGCACACCTGTACCTGCTCCAGCAGTTCACGAACATGCTGGCGCACTTCGTCCATTCGCCGCTGCATGGTGCCGCGTTGCAGGGTGCCGTCGCGTACCCAGCGCAGCAGTCGGAAGAGCGGGGCGGTGTATTCCAGCAAGTGCTTGCCTGGCTCGCACGCCTCCCCGCCTCTGTCCACCCAACTCTGGAAATTGCGTTGCAGGTGGCTCCAGCACAACTGCCAGCGCTCCATGCCCAACCACCAGTGCGCCCGGGCCCTGTCGGTTACCGCGATGCCTTGGAAGCCCTTGCCCAATATCTCCTGGGCCACCCTCTTGCGTCGGCCCTCGGCGATGAGGAACACCGCCACCAGGCCCGTAGCCGCCGCCCACAAGGCCTTGCGCTGGGTGCCCTCGTGCCAGCCCGTGTCATCCAAGTGCACCGGGCCCGTAAGCGTTCACCGCCTCGGAAAGACCGGGTGGTGTTCGCCAGTCAAGAGGAAGGCAGGAGAGAGGGAGCAGCCTGCCCATGCAAGTGCGCGCACATGGCCGTGGTCAGGTAATCAAGCACGTTGCGCTGCTGCAGTTGGAGCGTGGTGACGGCCGTCAGCATCCGCTCGATGTAGCGGCTACCCTCGGGGCTGTGAGTGCCGAAGCTGCCCTTGCGCATGCAGACGGCGGGGCGCAGCGCACGCTCGGCCCGGTTGTTGGTGGGCTCCACCTGCTCCATGTGCACGAATGCCCACAGGGCCGGCTCCAGTTTGATGATGGCCTGGGCCATGCCGGCCACCTTCTGGTCCGAGCACACTTGCGCCCTGCGCAGCAGTCGAGCCACCGCGGCCTCTACCTCGCTCATCCGCAGTTGGAAGGCCGGGCGCGGCAGCGTCCCCTGCCGCCATTGGTGGTACCACTGCCCGTAGCACAGCTGGTGCTCGGTGACGCGAGGGTTCACCTCGGGCAGCTCCACCACCTGATGTCGCCATGCTGCCGGCCCTTCCTCCCTTCGCTCGAGTGCGCCGCCGCACCGGCTGCACCCCTTGGGCCGCACCTCCACCACCTCGTCCACCTTCTCCGGTGGCAACAACTCACGCCGATGCCCTTTGTGCCCGGGCTGTCCTCCCGGTGGGCTCCTTGCTCGAGCGTTTCACTCCTGGCCCGTCCGAGGAGGGGGGCTTGTTGGAGTTGCGCGATGTCTGCCCCAGCTGCGCTCGCAGCTCGGCGATGGTGGCCAGCGCCTCGGCCAACTGCTGCTTCAGCTCGGCGACTTCGGCTTCGAGCTGGGCGATACGGGCATCT
>NZ_DASVWK010000146.1:0-3684 GCF_036389735.1 Archangium sp.
TCGATCGCCTTCTTGAACTCCTTGATGGCCTCGTCCAGCCACCCGCGATCCGCCAACTCGATGCCACGTGAGTTGTGCTCGTCGGAGAGAGCGATGTTGTCCTTTTCCCGGGCCATGAACTCGCGAAGTCAATCTACGCGCCGCCACTTTCACGGCGCAAGCAAGAGCCATCCCTCCCGACAAGTGCCTGGAGGGTCCTATCCTGGGAAGTCCTAATGACCAGCTCCCCAGGGATCCAGCGCGCGGGGTGGGGAATGCTTGCCTCCTCCCCTTCGGACCAGGGGAGGAGGCGAACGGCGAACTACTTGCGGCGCTCGCGGGCGCGACGGCGCTTGAGGGCCGCCTTCTTCGAACCAGCGCGGTTGGACAGCTTCTTCTTGCTGCGGTTTCCCTTCTGGGCAGGCATCTTCTGGTACTCCGTATGAGCGGAAGTGGGCCGCACTGGCGGCAGCGAACCCCCCTTTTTTCATGTCCCGGGCCCGGAAGTCCACGGAATTTCTCGACCCCGTCCGGCCTTGCCAGGGGCCAGACAACGGGGCACAACCCCGACCCAAGACCGATGATTGACAAACTCGAAGAGGTGGAGCGCAAGTTCGAGCGTCTCACCGCCGACCTGTCCAACCCGGACATCATCTCCGACACGGCCAAGCTCCAGCGCGTCTCCAAGGAGCGCGCCGCCCTGGAGAAGCTGGTGGATACCTTCCGGGACTACCGCAAGGTGCTCGCCGACCTCAAAGAGGTCGAGGCCTGGCTTGGCAGCTCGGACCCCGACGAAAAGGCCTATGCCCGCGAGGCCCTCCCCGGCCTCAAGGAGCAGCGCGAGGAGCTGGAGGGCAAGCTGAAGGTCCTCCTGCTGCCCAAGGATCCCAATGACGAGAAGAACGTCATGCTGGAGATCCGCGCCGGCGCCGGCGGAGACGAGGCGGGCCTGTTCGCCGAGGAGGTCATGCAGATGTACCTCCGCTACGCCGACCGGAAGGGTTGGAAGTCGGAGATCATCGACATGAGCACGGGCAGCGTGGGCGGCGTCAAGGACGTCACCATCATGCTCTCGGGCGACGGCGTCTACAGTCAGATGAAGTACGAGTCCGGCGTACACCGGGTGCAGCGCGTCCCGGCCACCGAGACCCAGGGCCGCATCCACACCTCCACCATCACCGTGTCGGTGATGCCCGAGGCGGAGGACGTGGACATCAAGATCAACCCGGCCGACATCGAGATGCAGGTGATGCGCTCGACGGGCGCGGGTGGCCAGAGCGTGAACACCACGGACTCCGCGGTACGCCTCATCCACAAGCCCTCGGGCATCGTGGTGAAGTGCCAGCAGGAGAAGAGCCAGACGAAGAACCGGGCCATGGCCGAGCGCATCCTGCGCGCCAAGCTCTACGAGATGGAGCAGGAGCGCATCCGCAACGAGCGCGACTCCATGCGCCGCGGCCAGGTGGGCACCGGTGACCGCTCGGAGAAGATCCGTACCTACAACTTCCCGCAGGACCGGCTGACGGATCACCGCATCAGCCTGACGGTGCACAACCTGCCGGCGATCATGTCCGGCGGTGTCGAGGAAGTCATCACCGCCTGTCGCACCCATTACCAGGCCGAGGCCCTCAAGGAGCAGGTGGGCGGAGGCCCCGGCAGAGGCGCATGAGCGAGCCCTGGACCCTCCGTAAACTCCTCACCTGGACGACGCAGCACTTCGAGAAGAAGGGGGTGGACGCGCCCCGGCTCACCGCCGAGGTGCTGCTCGCCCACGTGCTCAAGACGACCCGGGTGCGCCTGTACGTGGACCTGGACCGGCCGATGGAGAAGGAAGAGCTCACCGCCTTCCGCGCCCTCATCGAGCGGCGCCTGGCGGGCGAGCCCACCCAGTACCTCACCGGAGTGCGGGAGTTCTACAACCGCCCCTTCAAGGTGGACGCGCGGGTGCTCATCCCCCGGCCGGAGACGGAGCTGCTGGTGGAGGCGGCCCTGCACAAGCTGCCCAAGGACGGCCCCGGCACCGCGCTGGACGTGTGCACCGGCTCGGGCTGCATCGCGATCAGCCTCGCGGCCGAGCGGCCCCAGGCCACGGTGCTGGCCACGGACCTCTCCCCGGACGCCTGCACGCTGGCCCGGGAGAACGCCCAGGCCCTGGGCGTGGCCGAGCGGGTGACGGTGCTCCAGGGCAACCTCTACGCTCCCCTGCCCCCGGACGCCCGCTTCGACGTGGTGGCCTCCAATCCGCCCTACATCGCCTCCAAGGAGATTCCGACCCTGTCGGCCGAGGTGCGCCGCGAGCCCCACATGGCGCTGGACGGCGGGGCGGACGGGCTGGTGCTCATCCGCAAGGTCATCGAGGGGGCTCGCCGCGTCCTCAAACCTGGCGGACTGCTTGCAATGGAGATCGGCGAAACTCAGGGGGACGCCGTCAAGGCCCTCCTCCAGGCCGCGGGTTACGAGGACGCGCGGGTGGAGAAGGACCTGGAGCGGCGGGATCGCCTCGCTTTTGGGACACAGCCCGTGGCCAGCGGGCCACAGGGATAAGACGGGACAGATGGACAAGATCATCGTGAAGGGTGGCCACGCGCTTCAGGGCGAGGTGACGGTTTCGGGCGCGAAGAACGCAGCGCTCCCCATCCTGGCCTCGGCGCTGCTGGCCGATGGCAAGAGCGTCTACCGCAACGTGCCGGACCTCGCGGACGTCGTCACCATGCTCAAGGTCCTCGAGACCATGGGCTGCCAGACGGCGCGGCTGGACGGGCGCAAGAAGGACGTGTGTGAGGTGGCCATCGAGGGGCCCATCACCCCCGAGGCCCCGTACGACCTGGTGAAGACGATGCGGGCGTCCGTGCTGGTGCTCGGTCCCCTGCTGGCCCGCTTCGGCCGTGCCCGCGTGTCCATGCCTGGCGGCTGCGCCATCGGGGCCCGCCCCATCGACCAGCACCTCAAGGGCCTCAAGGCCCTGGGGGCCGAGATCACCCTCACCGAGGGCTACGTCGAGGCGAAGGCGAAGCAGCTCAAGGGCGGCACCGTCAACTTCGACGTCATCACCGTGACGGGCACGGAGAACGTGATGATGGCGGCCGTGCTGGCCAAGGGCCGCACCGTGCTGGAGAACTGCGCGCGCGAGCCCGAGATCGAGGAGCTCGCCCGGGTCCTCAACAAGATGGGCGCGCGCATCGAGGGCGCGGGCACCTCCGTCATCACTATCGAGGGGGTGGACGCCCTCAAGCCGGTGGAGCACGCCATCCTCCCGGACCGCATCGAGGCGGGCACCCTGATGGTCGCGGCGGCCATCACCGGCGGCAACGTGCTGGTGAAGCACGCGGTGCCCGAGCACCTGGAGTCCGTCATCCTCAAGCTGCGCGAGACGGGCTGCACCGTCACCGCCGAGGCCGGCGGCCTGCGGGTGAAGGCCCCCAAGGTCCTCCACTCGGTGGACGTGAAGACGACCGAGCACCCTGGCTTTCCCACCGACATGCAAGCCCAGCTCATGGGGCTGATGACGGTGGCCAACGGCACCTCGGTCATCTCGGAGAGCATCTTCGAGAACCGCTTCATGCACGTGCCGGAGCTGCACCGGATGGGGGCGGACATCACCATCCAGGGCCACACGGCGGTGGTGAAGGGCGTCAAGCGGCTGTCCGGTGCTCCGGTGATGGCCACCGACCTGCGCGCCAGCGCCTCGCTGGTCCTGGCTGGCCT